>NZ_CP015249.1:1270462-1588078 GCF_001632775.1 Dokdonella koreensis DS-123 | reverse complement strand
GACCTGGACTTCGTTCTTGAATTCCTCGGGAAACAGCGGGCGGACCGGACGATCGATCAGTCGCGACGTCAGCGTTTCCTTTTCGGTCGGACGGCCTTCACGCTTGAAGAATCCGCCGGGAATGCGGCCGGCCGAATAGAACTTCTCTTGGTAGTCGACCGTGAGCGGGAAGAAATCCTGCCCTTCGCGCGCCTTGGTAGCGGCGACCACGGCGACCAGCACGACCGTGCCGGACATGCTGACGACGACGGCACCGGTCGCCTGGCGGGCGATTTCGCCCGTCTCCAGCGTGACCTGATGATTGCCGTACTGGAATGTTTTGCTGACTTTCGCCACTGCCATCTCCTGGGGTTGGGGTGCGGCTTAGCGGCGCAGGCCGAGGCGTTCGATAAGCGACTTGTAACGGTCGCCGTCCTTGTTCTTCAGATAGCTGAGCAGGCGACGGCGCTGGTTCACCATCTTCAGCAGACCCCGACGCGAATGGTGGTCCTTGTCATGGCTGGAGAAGTGCTTGCTGAGGTGATCGATGCGCGCCGACAGCAGCGCGACCTGGACTTCCGGCGAACCGGTGTCGTTGCCCGCACGCCGGTAGTCGGCAATGATCTGGTTGGTCTGTTCCGTGGTGAGTGACATGGTCTTGAACCCTTGAAAACGAAAGACGGGATGCGCGCAGGCATCCCGGAAAAGTAAGGTCGGCCGGTAAAGCTGGGTATTGTAGCCCCGCAATTGCCGGTGGAACAAGGTTTTGCGCCTGCCGTATCACACGGCGGGCCCGGCGCCCGGCCCGCCGACGTTGAGGCCGCGCGTGGCACGCAGCCAGCCATCCGCCGAAACCTCGACCAGGGCCACTGCCCGGCCCTGGCCGTCCAGCGCCACCGCGGCACCCGCCGCCGCCGGCATCGCCGGCCGCGCCGGCTGGCCCTGGCGCAGGCGAGCCGCTTCGGACGCCTCCACGCGGACCTGCGGGTAGGCGGCCAGGCCCTGCTCCAACGGCAGCAGCAAGGCGTCCAGCGCCGGCGCGCCCTGCCCGGCCGCGATGGCTTCCAGCGTCTGGAAGTCGTACATCCGCGGCTCCCTGAACGGATCGACCCACAGGCGCCGCAGCACCGTCACGTGCGCGCCGCAGCCGAGGCGCTCGCCGAGGTCGCGGACCAGGCTGCGCACATAGGTACCCGAACCGCACTCCACCCGCAGGCGAAGCGATTCGCCCCGCTGCTCGACCAGCTCGAATCGCCGCACCTCCACCTCGCGCGGCGGGGCCTGGACCGCGACGCCGCGGCGGGCCAGCTTGTAGAGCGGCTCCCCGTCGCGCTTGATCGCCGAGTACACCGGGGGCACCTGGACGATGCGGCCGGTCAGTTCCGCCAGGGCGCGCACGATGGCGTCCGGCACCAGCGGCGGCACCGGCCGCTCGACGGTCACCGCGCCCTGGGCGTCGTCGGTGTCGGTCACGACACCGAGCCGGCACTCGGTCTCGTACGCCTTGGCCGAACCCAGCAGCAGGCCGGCGATCTTGGTCGCTTCGCCGAAGCAGACCGGCAGCAGGCCGGTCGCCAGCGGATCGAGACTGCCGGTATGGCCGGCCTTGGCCGCGCCGAAAAGGCGTCGCACCCGCTGCAGGGCCTGGTTCGAGGTCGATCCCTGCGGCTTGTCGAGCAGGATGATGCCGGTGATGTCGCGTTGACCCATGCAGGAAAGGCACTCGCCGCCGGCCCTGTCGCGCCGCGGCCCGTGCGTTCAGTCCTCGTCCGCCGGCGCGTCGGGCGCGGCCGGCCGGTTGTCACGCAGCAGGGCCTCGATGCGCTCGCCGCGGTCGACCGAGTCGTCGTAGCGGAAGCGCAGCTCCGGAACGCGGCGCATGCGCAGGCTTCGCGACAGCGTGCGCCGGAACTCCACCGCCATCTCCTTCAGCGCGGCGACCGCGGCAGGTCCCTGCGCGGAAACCAGCGTCGTCACGTAGACGTTCGCCACGTCCAGCTCGCGGCTGACCTCCACGTCGGAGACGCTGACCGACGGCAGGGCGTGGTCGCGGACCGCGGCGTGGACGAGCACCGACAGCTCCTTGCGGAGCTGCACGGCGACGCGATCGGAACGGGTGAAGTCGGCCATCGGCAGCAACCCGGGTCAGAAGGTACGGGCGACTTCGATGCGCTCGAAGCACTCGATCTGGTCGCCCGGCTTGACGTCGTTGTACTGCTTGACGCCGATGCCGCACTCGGTGCCGTTGCGCACCTCGTCGACGTTCTCCTTGAAGCGCCGCAGCGACTCGAGCTCGCCCTGGAAGATGACCGTGTTGTCGCGCAGCACGCGGATCGGCTTGTTGCGCTTGACGGTGCCCTCCACGACCATGCAGCCCGCGATGGCGCCGAACTTCGACGAGCGGAACACCTCGCGCACCTGGGCGATGCCGATGATCTCCTCGCGCACCTCGGTGCCGAGCATGCCGCTGGCGACCTGCTTCACCTGGTCGATCACGTCGTAGATGATCGAGAAATAGCGCAGGTCCAGCCCGTTGGACTCGATGATGCGCCGCGCCGACGCGTCGGCACGCACGTTGAAACCGATGATCGTCGCCTTCGACGCGACCGCCGAGTTCGCATCCGACTCGGTGATGCCGCCGACGCCGGAGATGATCACGTTGATGCGGATCAGCTCGTTGCTGAGTCCGACCAGCGCCTCGCGCAGCGCCTCGGCCGAACCCTGCACGTCGGCCTTGACCACCAGGTTGAGCGAGAGCTGCTCGGTACCCTGGCCCATCTGCGCCATGATGTCTTCCATGCGGCTGCCGGCCTGCTTGACCAGGCGCGACTCGCGGCGCTTCTGCTCGCGCTGCTGCGCCACGTCCTTGGCCAGGCGCTCGTCGGCGACCACGACGAAGTCGTCGCCCGCCGCCGGAACACCGGACAGGCCGAGGATCTGCACCGGGATCGAGGGGCCGGCCTCGTCGACCTGGCGGCCGGCCTCGTCGAACAGCACGCGGACGCGGCCGTAGTCGACACCGCAGACGAGGAAGTCGCCCTTCTTCAGCGTGCCCTGCTGGACCAGCACGGTCGCCACCGGGCCGCGGCCCTTGTCGAGGCTGGACTCGATCACCACGCCGCTGGCGCGGCCGTCGTGCACCGCGCGCAGCTCCATGACCTCGGCCTGCACCGAAATCGCGTCGAGCAGCGCATCCACGCCTTCGCCGGTCTTGGCCGACAGCGGCACGAACTGGACGTCGCCGCCCCAGTCCTCCGGCACCACTTCGTACTGGACCAGGCCCTGCTTGACGTTGTCCGGGTTGGCCTCGGGCTTGTCCATCTTGTTCATCGCCACGATCAGCGGCACGTTGGCCGAGCGCGCGTGCTGGATCGCCTCGATCGTCTGCGGCATGACGCCGTCGTCCGCCGCGACGACCAGCACGACGATGTCCGTCAGCTGCGCGCCGCGGGCGCGCATCGACGAGAACGCGGCATGGCCGGGCGTGTCGAGGAAGGTGATGACGCCCTTGTCGGTCTCGACGTGGTAGGCGCCGATGTGCTGGGTGATGCCGCCGGCTTCGCCGGCCGCCACCTTGGTACGGCGGATGTAGTCCAGCAGAGAGGTCTTGCCGTGGTCGACGTGGCCCATGATCGTGACCACCGGCGGGCGCGTCTCGCGCTCGCCCTGCTGATCGTCGTGATGCGCCAGCAGCGTGACTTCGGCGTCGTTCTCGGCCGCGCGCGTGACCTTGTGGCCCAGCTCCTCGGCGACGAGCACGGCGGTATCGTGATCGATGGTCTGGTTGATCGTCGTCATCACACCCATCTTGAACAGCGTCTTGACCACTTCCGCTCCCTTGACCGCCAACTTGGCCGCCAGGTCGGCAACCGTGATCGACTCGCCGACGGCGACGTCACGCACGACCGGTGCGATCGGCTTGGAGAAACCGTGCCCGGCACCCGACCGCGACCCGCTGTCGGCCTGCCGCGCCTTGGGCTTCTTGCGCCCGCCGGTGCGCCGCGCCGCGCCTTCGCGCGACAGGTGCAGCTCGGCACCGAAGTAGCGCGGCGCCTCTTCCTCGGATCCGGCTTCCTGCATGCGGTGCGAACCGTGTGTCTTGCCCTTGTGGCGATGCGCGTCGCCCGGCGCGCGCTCGTCGGCGCGGCGCGGCGGGACCGCCGCCGCCGCCGCGGGCCGTTCGGCCTCGGCGGCCGGGCGCCGGACGTCCGCGTCGGCGCGCGGGGCGGATTCCTGCTCGGCCTGCTTGCGCTGGGCTTCTTCTTCGGCGGCCTTGCGGCGTGCCTCTTCGGCCGCGCGCAGCTTCGCGTCCTCTTCCTGCCGGCGCCGGTCGGCCTCGGCCCGCGCCAGATCTTCCGACTCGCGCTTGAGCTGCGACTCCTGGAGCTTGCGCAATGCGTCCTCGCGCTCGGCATCGGCCGGCGTCTGGTCGTCGACCAGGCTGCGCTTGACGTAGGTCCGCTTCTGGCGGACCTCGATGTTGACGGTCTTGGCAGCGCTGCCGCGCGCGCCGGTGGCGACGGTCAGCTCGCTGACGGTGCGCCGCCGCAGCGTCACCTGGCGTGGCGCAGCCACCTCGGCAGGCGTTTCCTGCTTGCCGTGGGTGCGCCGCAGGAAGCCGAGCAGCTTGACCTTCTCGGTGCTGCTGATGACCTGGTCGGCATCGGTGAACGGCATGCCGGCCTCTGCGAGCTGGGCCAGCAGCTTGTCGACCGGCGTACCTACCACCTTGGCCAACTGTTTGATCGTGACGTCCGACATGATTGCGCTTACTCCCAGACCTGCCTGCACTTGCCCTGCGATGCGCCGCGCCTACACGGCGCCGGTTCCACATCATTCCGACGCCGGCGGCCGGTCGCGCACTTGCGGCGACCGGACGCTTCCCGTCATTGCGGCAACGATGAACCGATTGCCGGCCGGCGCATCCTGCACCGGCGTTCTTCCAGTACCGTCTTATGAAACCTCGAACTCACGCGCCGCCATGATGATCGCGGAGGCGCGCGCCTCGTCGAGGCCCTCGATGCCCAGCTCGATCAGCTCGTCGGTGGCCAGGTCCGCGAGATTCTCGCGGGTGACGATGCCGTGACGCGCCAGCTCGTAGCCCAGGTCGTCGCCGACCCCCTCGACCGAGAGCAGGTCGTCGGCCGGCTTGTGCTCCTCGATCTCCTCCTCCGCCGACAGCGCGTCGGTCAGCAGGGCGTCGCGGGCACGGGCACGCAGTTCCTCGACGATGTCCTCGTCGAAGCCCTCGATCGCCAGCAGCTCGGCGGTCGGCACGTAGGCGATCTCCTCGACCGTCGAGAAGCCCTCCTGCACCAGGATCTGGGCGATCTCGTTGTCCACTTCGAGCTTGGCCATGAACAGTTCCAGCGCGGCCGCCTGCTCGGACTCGGACTTGGCGCGCACCTGGTCGGCCGTCATGACGTTGAGCTGCCAGCCGGACAGCTTGCTGGCCAGGCGAACGTTCTGGCCGCCGCGGCCGATCGCCTGCGAGAGCTTGTCCTCGGCGACGGCGATGTCCATCGAGTGGCGCTCTTCGTCGACGATGATCGACTGGACCTCGGCCGGCGCCATCGCGTTGATGACGAACTGGGCCGGGTTGTCGTTCCACAACACGATGTCGATGCGCTCGCCGTTGAGCTCGTTCGACACCGCCTGGACGCGCGAGCCGCGCATGCCGATGCAGGCGCCGATCGGGTCGGTACGGCTGTCGTGCGCCAGCACGGCGATCTTGGCGCGGTCGCCCGCGTCACGGGCACAGGCCTTGATCTCGACCAGCCCCTGGCCGACCTCGGGCACCTCGAGCTTGAACAGCTCGATCATGAACTCCGGCGCGGTGCGCGAGACGAACAGCTGCGGGCCGCGCACTTCCGAACGCACGTCGAACAGGTAGCCGCGCACGCGGTCGCCGGCACGCACGGCCTCGCGCGGGATCGACTTGTCGCGCGGGATGAAGGCCTCGGTGTTGCCACCCAGGTCGAGATAGATGTTACCGCGCTCCACGCGCTTGACGACGCCGGTGATCAGCTCGCCGATACGGTCGCGGTAGGCGTCGACGATCTGCGCGCGCTCGGCCTCGCGGACGCGCTGCACGATCACCTGCTTGGCCGCCTGCGCCGCGATGCGGCCGAAGTCGGGGTTCTCGATCTGCTCCTCGACGAAGTCGCCCACGACCGAGCCGGGCTTCTCGTCCTCGGCGTCCATCAGGCGGATCTGCCGGTCGGGCGACTCCATGACGACGTCGTCGGCGACCACCTCCCAGCGGCGGAAGGTCTCGTAGTCACCGGTTTCCTTGTCGATCGAAACGCGGACTGCGACATCCTGATCCGGATAGCGCTTCTTGGCGGCGGAGGCCAGTGCGGCTTCCATCGCCTCGAAAATGACTTCCATCGGCACGCCCTTTTCGTTGGCGACCGCATCCACCACCAGCAACAATTCTTTGCTCATCGCTTCGTACTCCACCGGACGCCGGAAAACGCCGGACCGGAAATAAACATCAAGCCTTCTTCGCCTTCGTCGGCGCCTTGCCGCTGCCCTTGGGCTTGTCCGCGGGCGCGAGACCCAGCGCGACGTAGTCGGGCATCAACCGGGCACCTTGAATATTCGAATAGGCAATCGTCGCCTCGCCGCCGTCGACGGCCAGGACGATCGCCTCGTCACCTGCCGCCGCCAGCACTCCCTGGAACCGGCGCCGGCCGCCCACCGGCAGATTGACCGCGACCTTGACCCGCTCGCCGACGAAGCGCTGGAACTGCGCGGGCGTGAACAGCGGACGGTCGAGGCCGGGCGAGGACACTTCCAGCGTGTAGTGGCCCTTGATCGGATCGTCCACGTCCAGCGCCGCTGAAATCTCCCGGCTGGCCGCTTCGCAGTCGTCGACGGTGACCGGCCGGTCCGGCACGTCGATGTAGACGCGCAGAAGGCTGTTGCCGGCGCTGGGACGGTATTCGACCCCCCAGCATTCCAGTCCGAGATCGGCCACGATCGGCGCCAGCAGTTCGACCAGTTCCTCGTCTTTCACTTCGCGAGCATTACCACACGTTGAAGGATGCGCCGGACCGGAGCTGCGGCTCGGCGAGCCTGGGTACCGAAAACAAAAACGGGGCCGAGGCCCCGTTCCTTAAGTCCGCCGTTGTCTTGCATCCGATACATCGGCAACGTGCGCATCCTGCGCTCAGCAAAAAGGCCACCGTGGTGGCCCTTCGCTGAAGACCCTGGTAGCGGGGGCAGGATTTGAACCTGCGACCTTCGGGTTATGAGCCCGACGAGCTGCCAGACTGCTCCACCCCGCATCAGAGCCCGCTATTGTAGTCATCGCTCGCGGACAACACAAGCCTGTCTTTTACACGAGATTGAATCGCCGGTGACCGCCCCAAGAAAGCGGTTCCGACGTCAAAAATTCCAAAATGTCTCTGCCTGGCATAGACTTAGCCCCGCTTGAACAGCGATGGAGTGCGCTGCCATGAAATCTCTCGCCCTGGCCGTGCTGGCGGCGACTGCCGCTGCCGGAGCCGCGGCGGCCACATCGGTCCCCCTGCTCGACCGCAGCTTCGGACAGGACGGCGTGCTGCTGGTCACTCCGGTCAACCCGCCGCCGACGGCCGCCGCAGGTCTGCGCGCGGCCCGCGTCGGCACCGATGGATCGATCTTCCTCGCCGGCTCCGAGCACGGCCCGGACGGTCAGACCCGTCCGTATGTCGCCAAGCTGCTGCCGAACGGCCAGCCCGACCCGGGTTTCGGCAGCGGCGGAAGATTCGTCTTCGCGCTCGACCCGGCCCTCTACCCGTACGGGGCGAGCCTCGGCGATATCGCATTGCTGGGCGACGGGCGGATCGTCTTCGCCAGTGGCGTGCTGCTCGATATCTCGGGCGTTTCCGCCACTACATTGCTCGGCGTCCTGACGCCGTTCGGTCAACTCGACCCGTCTTTCGCGGGCGTCGGCTATCGGCGATTCGATTACGCAGCTTCGGGCGCTCAGCCCGCTGCCCTTACCTACAACGGACAACTCGCCGTCGACGCGGCCGACCGCATCCTGCTGAGCGCGCCCACCGGCGCGCCGGCGGCGGCGGTTGCGCGATTCCTGCCCGATGGCGCGCTCGATCCGGCCTATGGCGCCGCCGGCATCGCCTGGCTGCCGGCATCGACGAGCCTCGGACGCCTGCTGCTGGACGACACGGACGCCCTGCTGGTGGCCGGCGTCGAAAAGCCCGTGAACGCTCCCGGCCGCCTCGCCGTCGCGCGTCTGCTATCCAACGGCGCGCTGGACCTGGGTTTCGGTGGCGGACTGGCGACGATGGAGGTCGCCGCCAGCGCCTCGGACTTCCCGCAAGTCGGATCGCTGGCGCGCGACCGCACGGGCCGGATACTGGTCGGCCACGCCGTCATCTCGCTGACCAGCACGTCGTTCTCGCTGGATGCCGCCCGTTTCACGACCGCCGGGCAGCTCGACCCGCGCTTCAACGCGCAGCAGCAGCAGCCCGGCCACCCCGGCCTGGTCCGCATCGCGAACGACGCGGTCTGGATGGCCGGCACGTTCGCGTTCCCGACCGCCGATCGCAGGATCGTGGTGCTCGGGTCTTCGTATCGGGTAGCGGGGGCAGCGGGCCTCGCGTTCGCTCGCCTGCGCGAGGACGCGTCCAGCGATCCTTCCCTGCCCGCCGGCCCGGACGGGCCCGCCCATCTGATGCCGGTTCTCGGCCGGAGCGGCAACGACGACGGCGTGATCGATGCAGACCCGGACCCGCAAGGCCGACTGGTCGTCGCCGGCCAGACCCATGGCCCGCTCGGCGATTGCTATTTCGTCATGCGCCTGATCGGCGACCGGCTGTTTGCCGACGGGCACGAACCCGCGGCCCGGCCGATGCAGTGCCCGTCTCCCTGAGCCGCGACACGTAGTCGACCGGGACGGTCGCGGCGCAGTCGCACGTCGCGGACGTCAGGCGCCGAACGAGCGCCGGCACCAGTCGAACAGCGGACCCCAGGTCAGGCCCAGCGCCAGCAGCGCCAGCCCGTTGACCGACAACGCCCAGCGCATCGGCAGGTCGCGCGGCAGCAGCAGCGGCGCCGGATCGGCCGGCTCGTCGAAGTACATGACCTTGACGACGCGCAGGTAGTAGTAGAGACCGATGATCGCGAAGACGATCGCGACGATCGCCAGCCACAGCTGGCCGGCGTCGATCGCCGCCTTGAGCACCATCAGCTTGGCGAAGAAGCCGAACAGCGGTGGCACGCCCGCCAGCGAGAACATCACGATCGCCATGATCCCGGCGTACCACGGGTTGCGGCGATTGAGCCCCTTGAAATCCTCGATGTCGCCGGCCTCGAAGCCGGCGCGCGCCAGCAGCAGGATCATGCCGAACGCCACGGCCGCGGTGATCGCATAGCTGACCGCGTAGAACAGCGCCGCCGCGTAGCCGTCGGACGTGGCACCGACGAAGCCCAGCAGCAGGAAGCCGATGTGCGAGATCGTCGAATACGCCAGCAGGCGCTTGAGGTTGGTCTGCGCGATCGCGAAGATGTTGCCGACCGCCAGCGACAGCACGATCAGGAACGCCAGCATCTGCGTCCAGTGCGGCGCGAGCCCGCCCAGCCCCCCGTCCAGCAGGCGCCAGGCCATGCCGAAGGCGGCCAGCTTGGGTGCCGAGCCGATGAACAGCGTGACCGCCGTCGGGGCGCCCTGGTAGACGTCGGGCAGCCACATGTGGAACGGCGCAGCGCCGAGCTTGAACGCGACGCCGACCACCAGGAACACCAGGCCGACCGCGAGCAGGTTCGGGTGCTGCACCGTGTCGACCGCCGCGTGGATGCGCGACAGGTCCAGCGTGCCGGTCGCGCCGTAGATCATCGACATGCCGTAGAGCAGCAGGCCCGAGGCGAGCGCGCCCAGCACGAAGTACTTGATCGCCGCCTCGGAGGATTCCTTCGAGTCGCGATGCAGGGCGACCAGCGCATACGAGGACAGCGTCAGCAGCTCGAGGCCGAGGTAGACCATGACCAGGTTGCCGGCCGACACCAGCAGCAGCATGCCGAGCGTGGCGAACATGACCAGCAGGTAGAACTCGCCGACCAGCAGGTTGCGCTCGCGCAGATACTCCCGCCCGTAGACGAACGTCAGGCCGCTCAGCAGCAGGATGAACAGCTTGAGCACGGTGGCGACGGCATCGCGCTGGAACATGCCGCCGAAGGCCGTCCAGCCCTGCCCGGCTGCCGGCGCGTCGCGCCAGACCAGGGCCGCGGTCACCGCCAGGATCAGCAGCGCCAGCCAATGGGTGACGCCGCGCTGCCCGGGCTTCAGGAACAGGTCCACCAGCAGCAGCACGAACGTGGCGGCCAGCAGGAAGATCTCCGGCAGGATCACGAGAAAGTCGTTGGGATCGAACGCGGTCATGTTCATGCCTTGGACATCAGCAGCGTGCTGACGAGCTGTTGCACCGAGGTCTCCATCAGATCGGTCAGCGGCTTGGGCCAGATGCCGATCAGCAGCACGGCGGCGGCGAAGGCGCCGAGCACGATCCATTCGCGGCCATTGAGATCCTTGAGCTTGGCGACCTTGTCGCTGGTCACCTCGCCGAAGATCACCCGCTTGACCAGCCAGAGCGTATACGCGGCACCGATGATCAGCGTGAACGCGGCGACCAGGGCGATCCAGGCGTTGTCCTGGAACGCCGCCAGGATCACCATGAACTCGCCGACGAAGCCGCTGGTACCCGGCAGGCCGCAGTTGGCCATCGCGAACAGCACGAAGAACGTCGCATACCACGGCATCACGTTAACCACGCCGCCGTAGTCGCGGATCATGCGCGAGTGCAGCCGGTCGTAGAGCACGCCGATGCACGAGAACATCGCGCCGGACACGAAGCCGTGCGAGATCATCTGCACCATCGCGCCCTGCATGCCGAGCCGGGCCGCATCGGGATTGCCGTGCACGCGCACGAGCGCGAGCGCGATGAAGATGCCCAGCGTGACGAACGCCATGTGGGCGATCGACGAGTAGGCGATCAGCTTCTTCATGTCGTCCTGCACCAGGGCGACGTAGCCGATGTAGACCACCGCGATCAAGCTCATCGCGATGACCACCCAGGCGTAGTCCTGCGAGGCGTCGGGCACGATCGGCAGCGAGAAGCGGATGAAGCCGTAGCCGCCGACCTTCAGCATGATCGCCGCCAGCACCACCGAGCCGCCGGTCGGTGCCTCGACGTGGGCGTCGGGCAGCCAGGTGTGCACCGGCCACATCGGCACCTTGATCGCGAAGGCGATCAGGAACGCGAAGAATATCCAGAACTGCTCGCGCGTCCCCAGCCCGGCGTTGGCGAACGCCGCCATCGAGAACTCGCCGGTCTTCATGTGCAGGTAGATCAGCGCCACCAGCATGAAGATCGAGCCGAGGAACGTGTAGATGAAGAACTTCAGCGTCGCATAGACGCGCCGCGGGCCGCCCCAGACACCGATGATGATGAACATCGGGATCAGCATGCCCTCGAAGAACACGTAGAACAGCAGGGCGTCGGTGGCGGCGAACACGCCGATCAGCAGGCCCTCCAGCGCCAGCATCGCGGCCATGTACTGCGAGACGCGCTGCTCGATCGATCCCCACGAGCCGATCACGACGAGCACCGAGGTGAACGTGGTCAGCGCGATCAGCGCAACCGCGATGCCGTCCACGCCGAGTGCATAGTGGACCTTGAGGGCGTCGATCCACAGGTGCGACTCGACGAACTGCATCGTCGCCGGGCCGATCGCCGTCGCGTCGTAGCCGGTGTAGAGCGGAATGCTGAAGGCGAACGTCGCCAGCGCGACGAGCAGCGACAGCCAGCGCGCGGCGCCCGGACGGCTTCCGAGCGTGAGCACGGCGAGCGCGCCGACGATCGGCAGCCAGATCAGGATGCTGAGCAGGGGCCAGTGTGGAGCCATGATGGTCGTCGTCCCGTCCGTTCAGCCGGTCGTCCGCGCGAGGAACCACCCGAGCCAGCCCAGCAGCAGGACCAGTCCGAGGATCATCGCGAACGCGTAGTGGTAGAGATAGCCCGATTGCAGCCAGCGCACGGTGGCCGCGATGCGCGCGACGAGCCCGGCCGAGCCGTTCACGACGACGCCGTCGATCACCGCCGCATCGCCGGCCTTCCACAGACCCCGGCCGAGCGCCAGTCCGCCGCGTGCGAACACCGCCTGGTACAGCTCGTCGATCCAGTACTTGTTCGAGAGCAGGTTGTAGACCGGGCGCAGCGCCTTGGCCGCGCGGTCGGCGATGCCCGGATTGAACAGCCAGACGTAGGTCGCCACCACGAAGCCGGCCAGCGCGATCCAGAACGGCGGCGCCATCAGGCCGTGCAGCACGAACGCGACGACGCCGTGGTAGCCGTGCTTGAGCTCGCCGATCACGTCGTTGGCCGGCGCGACGTGGATCGCGCGGCCGAAGAAGTCGCCGAACAGCATCGATCCGATCGCCAGGCCGCCGATGACGATCGACGGGATCGCCAGCAGGACCAGCGGCAGCGTGACCACCCACGGGGTCTCGTGCGGCGCGTGCTCCAGGTGGCCCGGCGCGTGGTGGTGCGGATCATGATGGCCGTGGCCGTGCGACGCCTCCACGACGAAGCGTTCCTTGCCGTGGAACGTCAGGTAGAGCAGCCGGAAGCTGTAGAGCGCGGTCACGAACACGCCGGCCATCACGCAGAAGTACGCGTAGCCCGCGCCGAACCGGTGCGATTCGTGGACCGCCTCGATGATCGCGTCCTTCGAGAAGAACCCCGAGAAGAACGGCGCGCCGGCCAGGGCCAGCGACCCGATCCACATCGTGATCCAGGTGACCGGCATGTACTTGCGCAGGCCGCCCATGTGGCGCATGTCCTGCTCGTGGTGCATCGCGATGATGACCGAGCCCGCGCCCAGGAACAGCAGCGCCTTGAAGAAGGCGTGGGTCATCAGGTGGAACACCGCGGCCGAATAGGCCGAGACGCCCAGCGCGACCGTCATGTAGCCCAGCTGCGACAGCGTCGAATAGGCGACCACGCGCTTGATGTCGTTCTGGACGATGCCGATCAGGCCGGTGAACAGCGCGGTCGTCGCACCGATCACCAGGACCACCGACAGCGCCACCTCCGACAGCTCGTACAGCGGCGACATGCGCGCGACCATGAAGATGCCGGCGGTGACCATCGTCGCGGCGTGGATCAGCGCCGAGATCGGCGTCGGGCCTTCCATCGAGTCGGGCAGCCACACGTGCAGCGGCACCTGGGCGGACTTGCCCATCGCGCCGACGAACAGGCAGATGCACACGATCGTGGCGACGTGCCAGGGATGGCCGGCGACCAGCTCGACCGTGCGCAGGCCGATGTCGTTGGTCGGATTGGTCGCGATCATGAAGACCGTCGAGTAGTCCAGCGAACCGAACCAGAACAGCACGCCGGCGATGCCGAGCAGGAAACCGAAGTCGCCGACGCGGTTGACCAGGAACGCTTTCATGTTGGCGAAGATCGCCGTCGGCCGCTTGAACCAGAAGCCGATCAGCAGGTACGACACCAGGCCGACCGCCTCCCAGCCGAAGAACAGCTGCAGGAAGTTGTTGCTCATGACCAGCATGAGCATCGAGAACGTGAACAGCGAGATGTACGAGAAGAAGCGCTGGTAGCCCGGATCCTCGTGCATGTAGCCGATCGTGTAGATATGCACCAGCAGCGACACGAACGTGACGACGACCATCATCATCGCGGTCAGCCGGTCCACCAGGAACCCGACGTGCGCCCCGATCTCGCCGACCTGGAACCAGGTGTAGAGGTTCTGGTTGAACGTCGCCGCCCCGCCCCAGAGCAGCTGGTACAGGACGTAGATCGACAGCGCGCAGCTCAGCGCCACGCCGGCGATCGTCACCGTATGCGCGCCGGCCCGGCCGATCTGGCGGCCGAACAGGCCGGCCAGGACCGCGCCCAGGAGCGGCGCCAGCACGATGGCGAGAAGGATGCCTTTCGAAAGTACCATCGGGTCAGCCCTTCATGCTGTCGATTTCGGTGACGTTGATCGTCGCGCGGTTGCGGAACAGCACGACGAGGATCGCCAGCCCGATCGCCGCCTCGGCGGCCGCCACGGTGAGGATGAAGAACACGAACACCTGGCCGGCCGCGTCGCCGAGGTAGCGCGAGAACGCGATGAAGTTGGTGTTGACCGCCAGCAGCATCAGCTCGATGCACATCAGCAGCACGATGACGTTCTTGCGGTTGACGAAGATGCCCGCCACCGCGACGCAGAAGAGGACCGCGCCGACGATCAGGTAGTGGTCCAGCGTGATCATGGCGAGCGCTCCCCCTGGGTATCGGCGGCCATCTTGACCAGCCGGATGCGGTCCTCGCGCCGTACGCGCACCTGCCGTGAAGGATTCTGGGTCTTGAGCCCGGCACGGCGGCGCAGCGTCAGCGGGATCGCCGCGATCAGGCCGACGGTGAGGATCAGCGCGGCGACCTCGAACGGCAGCAGGTATTCGCTGAACAGCACGCGGGCGACCCATTCCACGTTCGACACGCCGGCCTCGGCGGCCGGATCGGGACCGGCCACGATCTTGAGCGCACGCACGCCGGCCAGCGCGACGATCTCGACCAGCATGATGACCGCGACGCCGATGCCGACCGGGAGCAGGCGCATGGTGCCTTCACGCAACGGGGCGATGTCCACGTCGAGCATCATCACCACGAACAGGAACAACACCATCACGGCGCCGACGTAGACCAGCACCAGCGCGATCGCCAGGAACTCCGCGTCGGCCAGCAGCCAGAGGCAGGCGGTCGAGAAGAACGTCAGCACGAGGCACAACGCGGCGTGCACCGGCTGGCGCACGCTGATGACGGCGAGCGCCGCCAGCACCGTCACCGCGGCGAAACCGTAGAAGCAGAGCGTTTGGAACGTCACTGGATGGTCTCCTCGCCGCTCACCGGAACGCCGCGTCCTGAGCCCGTGCAGCGGCGATCTCGGCCTCGAAGCGGTCGCCGATCGCCAGCAGCTGCGGCTTGGTCACGATGTTCTCGCCACGTTTCTCGAAGTGGTACTCATGGACGTGCGTCTCGACGATCGAGTCGACCGGGCAGCTTTCCTCGCAGAAGCCGCAGAAGATGCACTTGAAGAGATCGATGTCGTAGCGCGTCGTCCGGCGCGTGCCGTCCTCGCGCGCCGCCGAGTCGATCGTGATCGCCAGCGCCGGACACACCGCCTCGCACAGCTTGCAGGCGATGCAGCGCTCCTCGCCGTTCGGATAGCGGCGCAGCGCGTGCAGGCCGCGGAAGCGGTTGGACTTGGGGATGTGCTCTTCCGGATAGCGCATCGTGTACTTGGGCTTGTACATGTAGCGCAGCGTCAGCCACAGGCCGCCGAGCAGCTCCAGCAGCAGCAGACTCTTGAAGTAACCGATGATTCTGTTCATGGCTTGCGTGTCCTGGGGCTCGCTCATGCGCCGACCGTCACCCAACCGAAGTACTTGAGGCACGCCGCGACCATCACCCATACCAGCGTGATCGGCACGAAGACCTTCCAGCCCAGGCGCATGATCTGGTCGTAGCGGTAGCGCGGGAACGTGGCGCGGAACCACAGGTAGCAGTTGGCGAAGAAGAACGCCTTGGCGAACAGCCAGATCCAGCTCGGCGCGCCCAGGAAGCCCCACGACTGCGGGAACGGCGACAGCCAGCCGCCGAGGAACAGCACCGGCGCCAGGAACGCGATCAGGATCATGTTCGCGTATTCGGCGAGGAAGAAGATCGCGAACGCCGAACCGGAATATTCCACGTGGAAGCCCGCCACGATCTCCGACTCGCCCTCGGCGACGTCGAACGGCGCGCGATTGGTCTCGGCCACGCCGGAAATGAAGTAGATCACGAACATCGGCAGCAGCGGCCACATGAACCAGTCGGCGATGCCGTGCGGGCCGGACTGCGCCTGTACGATCGCCGAGAGGTTGAGGCTGCCGGCCAGGACCAGCACGCTGACCAGCGAGAAGCCCATCGCGATCTCGTAGGAGATCGTCTGCGCCGCCGCGCGCATCGCGCCGAGCATCGCGTAGCGGGAATTGGAGGCCCAGCCGGCGATGATGATGCCGTACACGCCCATCGAGGTCATCGCCAGCAGGAACAGCAAGCCGGCGTTGACGTTGGCGAGCACGAGTCCGTCGTCGAACGGGATCACCGCCCAGGCCGCGAACGCCGGCACCAGGGCGATCAGCGGCGCGAGGTAGAACAGCGCCTTGTTCGCCTTCGACGGGCGCACCACTTCCTTGAACAGCAGCTTGAAGACGTCGGCGAACGCCTGCAGCAGGCCGAAGGGACCGATCTGGTTCGGCCCCATGCGGACATGCATCCAGCCGATCACCTTGCGTTCCCAATAGACGAACATCGCGACGGCGACGATCAGCGGCACGGCGACCGCCAGGATCTTGAGCACCGTCCACACGACCAGGCCCAGGTCGCCGAAGGCGAGGAAGAATTCACGCAGCAGGTCGGTCACGCGTCAGACCCTCGCAATCGACAGGACGGCACCGTGGGCCGGCAGGCCCGCGGTTTCGGCATAGCCCGCTTCCACCCACACCGCGCCGCGCGGCACCTGCGTCGTCAGCTCCACCGGCAGGATGGTGCCCTCGACGCGTGCCGAACCGCCCTGCCCGATGCCGAGCGCGAGCGCATCCTCCGGATGCAGGGCAAAGACCGGCCCGCGGCTGAGCGGATGGGCATTGAGTGCAGGCGCCCGGCGCAGCACGGCGTCGCCGCGGTAGATGGCGGTGGTCGCGATGCGGACCAGCCCGCCGGGTACCGTGGCGGACGCCGGCGCATCGGCCAGGCGGCCGTTGGTGACGCGCGGGGCCGCCGGCACCAGCCGGGCCCGCACGTCGGCGATGTCGACGAAATCGAAGCCGGCGACACCCAGCGTGGCGCCGAGCGCGCGCAGCACGCGCCAGCCCGGACGCGCCTCGCCGGGCAGCTTCGCCCCCGGCGAAACAACTTGGTCGACGCCGTCGAGATTGGTCAGCGTCGCATCGATTTCCGGCAGCAGCCCGATCGGCAGGATCACGTCGGCTACCTGCTTGAGCGTCTCGCTGGCATAGGCCGAGAACGCCACGACGGTCTCGGCGGCGGCCAGCGTGCGCCAGGCGGCCGCATCGGCCAGGTCGAGCGGCGACTCGATGCCGTACACGAGGTAGGCCTTGCGCGAGGAGGCCAGCATCGCGCGGGCATCCAGGCCGTCGGCGTCCGGAAGCACGCCGTGGGCGGCGAGCCCGACCGCATTGGCACCGAGCGGAATCTCGTTGCAGGCGGCGCCGGTGGCGGCGGCGATGAACCGTGCCGCAGCGCGCAGACGCGATGCCTGCGGATGGATGGTCGCCGTCTCGCCGACGACGACCACGGCCGAATGAGCCTCGGCCAGGCTGCGCGCCAGCGCGACCGCGGCCTCGTCGGCGGTGCGACCCGCGAGCGCCTGCGCCAACGCGCCCTCCCCGGGCGGGTGACCGGCGTCATTGACGGCCTTGGCGAGGTCGAACAGCGCGTCCGTCAGCGCCGCGGGCGAGACGATGCGCTTGCTCGCCAGCGGATAGGTCGCCTCGAAATCGAGCGAGCCGATCAGGTGGACCTTGGCGCCGCGCCGGGCCGCCTTGCGCAGGCGCGCGTTCAGCAGCGGCAGTTCGCTGCGCGGGTTGCAACCGACCAGGACGACGACGTCGGCCTGCTCGATCTGCGCGAACGGGCGGCCGAACGGCACCGCGGCCGCGCCATCGGCCAGGTCGAGCTGGCGCAGCCGGTGATCGATCGAACGGCTGCCAAGCCCGCGTACCAGCCCGGCCAGCAGGTGGCCCTCCTCGTTGGAGGTGGCCGGATGGACCAGCGCGCCGAGCGCATCGCCCGCGTGACGCTTGAGCGCAGCCGCGGCGACGGCGAGCGCGTCGTCCCATTCGACCTCGGTCCAGGCGCCGTTGCGCTTGACCTGCGGCTTCTTCGCACGATCGGCCGCGTAGAGCCCCTCGTGGCCGTAGCGGTCGCGGTCGGACAGCCAGCATTCGTTGACCGCCTCGTTGTCGCGCGGCACCGTGCGCAGCACTTCGCCGCGGCGCGTGTGCAGCCAGAGGTTCGAGCCGAGCGCATCGTGGTAGGCGATCGATTCGCGCGCGATCAGCTCCCAGGCGCGCGCACGGAAGCGGAAGGGCTTGTTCGTCAGCGCGCCGACCGGGCAGACGTCGATGACGTTGCCGGACAGCTCGCTCATCAGCGGCTTGCCGACATAGGTGCCGATCTGCAGGCGCTCGCCGCGCTCCATGCCGCCCAGCTCGTAGGTGCCGGCGACCTCGGACATCACGCGCACGCAGCGCGTGCACTGGATGCAGCGGGTCATCTCGGTCTGCACCAGCGGACCGAGGTCCTCGTCCGGCACGACGCGCTTGCGCTCGGCGAACCGGCTGACCGAACGGCCGTAGCCCATCGACAGGTCCTGCAGCTCGCACTCGCCGCCCTGGTCGCAGATCGGGCAGTCCAGCGGATGGTTGATCAGCAGGAACTCCATCACGTTGCGCTGCGCCGACAGCGCGCGCTGCGACTGCGTGAAGATCTTCATGCCGTCGGCGACCGGCGTGGCACAGGCCGGCTGCGGCTTGGGCATCGGCCGGCCGCCCATCTCGACCTCGACCATGCACATGCGGCAGTTGGCGGCGATCGGCAGCTTCTCGTGGTAGCAGAAGCGCGGAATCGCGATGCCGGCCTTGTCGGCGGCGGCGATGATCATCGAGCCTTTCGGCACGGCCATCGACTGGCCGTCGATCTCGATCGAGACATGATCCGGCGGCAGGCTCGGATCGGCGGGCTGGGCGCTCATGCCGCCACCTCCAGCTGGGCATCGACGATCGACCGGCCGTTCTCGATGTAGTACTCGAACTCGTGCCAGAAGTGACGAAGGAATCCCTGCACCGGCCAGGCGGCCGCCTCGCCGAACGCACAGATCGTATGGCCCTCGATCTGGCCGGCCGCGGCCTTGAGCATGTCCAGGTCGCCGATCGCGGCCTTGCCCTCGACGATGCGCGTCAGCAGGCGGTACATCCAGCCGGTGCCTTCGCGGCACGGCGTGCACTGGCCGCAGCTTTCCTTGAAGTAGAAGCGCGCGATGCGCTGGCAGGCACGCACCATGCAAGTGGTCTCGTCCATGACGATGACCGCGCCGGACCCGAGGCCCGAACCGGCCTTCTGGATCGCGTCGTAGTCCATCGTCAGGCCCATCATCGTCTCGGCCGGCAGCACCGGCATCGACGAGCCGCCGGGGATCACCGCCTTGAGCGTGCGGCCGCCGCGCATGCCGCCGGCCATCTCCAGCAGCTCGGAGAACGGCGTGCCCAGCCGGATCTCGTAGTTGCCCGGCTTGGCGACGTGACCGGACACCGAGAAGATCTTCGGGCCGCCGTTGTTGGGCTTGCCCTGCGCCAGGAACCAGTCCGCGCCCTTGCGCAGGATCGCCGGCACGGAGGCGTAGGTCTCGGTGTTGTTGATCGTGGTCGGCCGGCCGAACAGGCCGAAATTGGCCGGGAACGGCGGCTTGAAGCGCGGCTGGCCCTTCTTGCCTTCCAGCGACTCCATCAGCGCGGTTTCCTCACCGCAGATGTAGGCGCCCGCGCCGAGTGCGGTGTGGATGTCGACGTCGATGCCGCTGCCCTGGATGTCCTTGCCGAGCAGGCCGGCCGCGTAGGCTTCCTTCAGCGCCGCCTCGAAGTGCTCGAACGGCTCGTGATGGAACTCGCCGCGCAGGTAGTTGTAGGCCACTGTCGATCCGGTGCAGTAGCAGGCAATCGCCAGCCCCTCGATCACCGCATGCGGGTTGAAGCGCAGGATGTCGCGGTCCTTGCAGGTGCCCGGCTCGGACTCGTCGGAATTGCACAGGATGTACTTCTGCCCCGGCGCCGTGCGCGGCATGAACGACCACTTCAGGCCCGTCGGGAAGCCGGCGCCGCCACGGCCGCGCAGCGAGGACTTCTTGATCTCCTCGATCAGGGCCGCCGGGTCGGGCTTCTCGGCGAGGATCTTCTTCCACGCCTGCCAGCCGTCCACCTTCAGATAGGTGTCCAGCGTCCACGGCTGCGCGTGGTGGAGGGTCGTGTAGACGACCTGATGTTCCTGCGGTGCGGGACCGTAACTCATTGCCATGCCTCAGGAAGTGCTCTTCGCTCGCGCACAGACGAGCGCCTGCAGGTTGCTCTGCCAGCCGGTCTGCGCCGGCCCGAACAGATAGGTCTCGCCAGGGCCGCCCTGGTACTTGATCTTCTGCTTTCCACCGGCGATCTCCGCCGCCAGCACCGATCCGTTCACCGTGCGCAGCGGCTCCGCGCCGGCGCAGGAGTAGTACTCGGCGGCGATCTCGCTGTCGTAGCGCATGCTCTCCTGCGCGCTGGCGGACAGCACGGCCCGTCGCGTCGCCACGTAGAACGGCCCCGCCAAAGCGTTGCCGTCGGCATCCTTGGCGTCGGCGACGTCGACCGCGCGCACCGAATCCAGGTCGACCTCCAGACGCGCATCGGCATCCCAGAACGCCTGGTCGGTGTCCTCGATCCGGGTCCAGTTTTCGGCCTGGGCCGGCGCACCGAGAAGCGCGCAGGAAAAAATCATGAATGTGGCGAAGGCTTTCATGCGTTCACTCCAGACCGTCGAGGATCCGGTCGACCTCGTCCGTGGTCAGGTTCTCGTGGTAGTGGCCGTTGACGACCATCATCGGCGCGCCGCAGCAGGCGGCCAGGCACTCTTCCTCGGTCTTGAGGTAGACGCGGCCGTCGGGCGTGCTCTGGCCGAGCGAGATACCGAGCTTCTTCTCGCAATGCCTGACGATGCCCTCGGCACCGTTGAGCCAGCAGGAGATATTGGTGCAGATCGCGACGTTGTTGCGGCCGACCGGCCGGGTCTCGAACATCGAGTAGAAGCTCGCCACCTCGAACGCCCAGACCTGCGGCAGGTCCAGATAGCGCGCCACCGCGACGATCAGCGCATCGGTCAGGTAGCCGCCGTTCTGCTCCTGCGCCGCGAACAGCGCCTGGATCAGCGCGGAACGCTTGCGGTCCGGCGGGAACTTGGCGACCCAGTGGTCGATGTGATGGCGGGTGTGCTCGCTGAGCAGCGAAAGCGGATCGACGTCCTTGATCTCGTCGTAGGTTCCGGTCGGCTTCATCGGTCGATCTCTCCGAACACGACGTCGTAGGTACCGATCATCGCGACGACGTCGGCCAGCATGTGTCCGCGCACGATCGCGTCCATCGACGACAGGTGCGCGAAGCCGGGCGCGCGCAGGTGCACGCGGAACGGCTTGTTGGCCCCGTCGGACACGAGGTAGCAGCCGAACTCGCCCTTGGGCGCCTCGACCGCGGCATAGGTCTCGCCGGCCGGTACGCAGTAGCCCTCGGTGAACAGCTTGAAGTGATGGATGAGGGCTTCCATGTCGTCCTTCATCTCCTCGCGCTTGGGCGGGGCGACCTTGTAGTTCTGGACGATCACCGGACCGGGATTGGCGCGCAGCCATTCCACGCACTGGCGGATGATGCGGTTGGACTGGCGCATCTCCTCGACGCGCACCAGGTAGCGGTCGTAGCAGTCGCCGTTGGTGCCGACCGGGATGTCGAAGTCGACCTCGGCGTACTTGGCGTACGGCTGCTTCTTGCGCAGGTCCCATTCGATGCCCGAGCCGCGCAGCATCGGCCCGGACATGCCCCAGGCGCGCGCGAGCTCCGGCGTGACGACGCCGATGTCGACGGTGCGCTGCTTCCAGATGCGGTTGCCGGTCAGCAGTTCCTCGTACTCGTCGACCTTGGTCGGGAAGTCCTGCGTGAAGGCATCGAGGAAATCGAGCATCGAGCCCTCGCGCCAGGCGTTGCGCTGCTTGAGGTCGTTGCCCTTGTGCCAGCGCGATTCCTTGTACTTGGGCATCTGCTCGGGCAGGTCGCGGTAGACGCCGCCGGGACGGTAGTAGCCGGCGTGCATGCGCGCGCCGGAGACCGCCTCGTAGCAGTCCATCAGCTCCTCGCGCTCGCGGAACGCATAGAGCATCACCGCCATCGCGCCCAGGTCCAGGCCGTTGGAGCCGATCCACATGAGGTGATTGAGGATGCGCGTGATCTCGTCGAACAGCGTACGGATCCACTGCGCGCGCTCCGGCACCTCGATACCGAGCAGGTTCTCGATGGCACGCACGTAGGCGTGCTCGTTGCACATCATCGAGACGTAGTCGAGCCGGTCCATGTAGCCGATCGACTGGTTGAACGGCTTGGACTCGGCCAGCTTCTCGGTGCCGCGATGCAGCAGCCCCACGTGCGGGTCGGCGCGCACCACGGTCTCGCCGTCCATCTCCAGCACCAGGCGCAGCACGCCGTGCGCAGCCGGATGCTGCGGGCCGAAGTTCATCGTGTAGTTGCGGATTTCCTGCATGGTCTACTTTCCGCCGCGCTCGGCCGCGGCCTGTTCGTAGCGCGAATCGTCGCGGATCGTGCGCGGCACCAGCACGCGCGGTTCCACCGAGGTGACCGGCTCGTAGACGACGCGCTTCTTGTCCGGGTCGTAGCGGACCTCGACGTTGCCGATCAGCGGGAAGTCCTTGCGGAACGCATGGCCGACGAAACCGTAGTCGGTCAGGATCCGGCGCAGGTCCGGGTGCCCCTCGAAGACGATGCCGAAGAGGTCGAACGCCTCGCGCTCGAACCAGTTGGCGCCCGGCCAGATCTCGGTCAGCGACGCGATCGAAGGCAGTTCGTCGTCGGCGCAATGGGCGCGCAGCCGCAGCCGCCGGTTGTGGCGCAGCGAAAGCAGGTGGACGACCACGGCGAAGCGGTTCGGGATCGCGACGTCGCGCGGCCGGTCGCTCCAGCGGAAACGGCCGGGGCCTTCACCCTCGACGCCGCGCGAGAAGCCTTCCGAGGACACGTCCGTGGTGTCCCACTCGGTCTGGCCGTAGCCGAGGTAGTCCAGGCCGCAGACGTCGATCAGCTGCTCGAACGCGAATGCCTCCTCGTCGCGCAGGCTGCGGGCGACCGCCAGCCAGTTCTCCGGCAGCACCTCGATCGTGATCTGGCCGCCGGAGGCGTCGGCACGCACCAGCTTCTGGCCGAGGCGCGCCTCGAGCTGGCCTATGAACGGACTCGGTTCGGACATGGCGGTCTCAGCGGGCGATCGTGTTGGTGCGGCGGATCTTCTTCTGCAACTGCAGGATCCCGTGGATCAGCGCCTCGGCCGTCGGCGGGCAGCCCGGCACGTACACGTCCACCGGCACGATGCGGTCGCAACCGCGCACGACCGCGTAGGAATAGTGGTAGTAGCCGCCGCCGTTGGCGCACGACCCCATCGAGATCACCCACTTGGGCTCGGGCATCTGGTCGTAAACCTTGCGCAGGGCCGGGGCCATCTTGTTGACCAGGGTGCCGGCGACGATCATGACGTCGGACTGGCGCGGGCTGGGGCGGTAGATCACGCCGTTGCGGTCCAGGTCCAGACGCGCGCAGCTGGCGTGCATCATCTCGACCGCGCAGCAGGCCAGGCCGAAGGTGACCGGCCACATCGAGCCGGTACGCGCCCAGTTCACCAGCTCATCCATGCGCGCGGTCACGAAACCGCGCTCGATCAGCGGATTGTCGTCACCGGGCCGCAGGATGTCGTCGACGACGTTGACCGGCGCCGGATTGTGCATCGTCCGGCTGATCGAATCGATCATTCCCATTCGAGCGCACCCTTCTTCCATTCGTAGATGAAGCCGATCGCCAGGATCAGCAGGAAGATCCCCATCGCGACCAGCGCCGGCATGCCGACGTCCTCGAAGACCACCGCCCAGGGAATCAGGAAGGCGACTTCCAGATCGAAGATGATGAAGAGGATCGCGACCAGGTAGTAGCGCACGTCGAAGCGCATGCGCGCGTCCTCGAACGCCTCGAAGCCGCACTCATAGGCCTCGAACTTCTCGGCAGCGGGCTTCTTGGGGCCGAACAGGTTGCCGAGGATCAGCAACGCGACGCCGATGACGGCGGCCACGCCCAGGAACAGGAGGACGGGAAAATACTCGGAAAGCACACGCACCTCCGCGCCGGCGGCGCATCAGCGGCTGCCGCGGGAGCCGCGGCAACGACGGTTACCTGCAAATTGGTGCCCAAGGGGGGACTCGAACCCCCACAGCTTTCGCCGCTACCACCTCAAGGTAGTGCGTCTACCAATTCCGCCACCTGGGCAACGCTTATCCAGCTCCGTCCTTCTTGCTCGGCTCCGGCTTCGGCTCGGCCGGCTTGCCATCGGCAGGCGGCGTCTGCGACTCCGGTGCAGGCTGTGCCGCCGGCGTATCCCCTGCGGCCGGGACCGAGGCCTTCGGCACGTCCCCGCCAGGGGCGGGCGCCGGAGTCTCGGGCGGCGCCGGAGCGGTCACGCCGGCCATCACACCCAGGTCGTCCGTGGGTGCGACCACGGGGCGACTGTGGTAAATGCCCATGCCAAGGCTGAGCAGGAAGAACAAACCGGCCAGGACCGCCGTGCTGCGCGACAGGAAATTCGCCGAACCGCGCGCACCGAAGACGGTTGCCGACGCGCCGCCACCGAACCCCGACCCTGCAGCGGCACCGGCACCGCGCTGCATGAGGATCAGGACGATCATGGCGATCGCGACCAGCACATAGAAGACGTAGGCAATGATGGTAAGCATCGTTTGCTTGGTTTCAGAAGACAGGTGCGATGCACCCGTCGAACGACTAGCGCCGCGCCCTACCGGCGGCGGCAATAGCCAGGAAATCCGTGGCGACCAGCGAGGCTCCGCCGATCAACCCGCCGTCTACGTTGGCTTGCGCGAACAGCTCGGCCGCATTCGAGGCCTTCACGCTTCCGCCGTAGAGAATCCTCAGCGAGCTCGCAATTGTAGCATCCTGTCCGGCGAATTTGTCACGGATGAACGCATGGACTGCTTCGGCCTGCTGCGGAGACGCGGTACGACCGGTCCCGATCGCCCATACCGGCTCATAGGCCACCACCGCACGGGCAAACGACGCGATCCCGGCCGCGGCGAGCACGGCGTCGAGCTGGCGCGCGATGACCGCCTCGGTGCGCTCGGCCTCGCGCTCCTCGAGGGTTTCCCCGACGCACAGCACCGGGACCAGCCCCGCGGCCTGGGCCGCCACGAACTTGGCCGCGACCAGGGCGTCGGATTCGGCATGGTACTGGCGTCGCTCGGAATGGCCGACCAGCACATGCGTGCATCCGACATCGGCCAGCATCGCGCCGGACACCTCGCCGGTGAAGGCGCCTTGCGCCTGGGCGCTGAGGTCCTGGGCACCGAACGCGAGCCGGCCGGCGTGCGCCGAGGCCAGCTCGGCCAGGTACGGGAACGGCGGCAGCACGACCAGGTCCACGTCGGCCGGCGCGGCCGCGGCGATGGCCGTGACCAACTCGGCCGCCATGGCGCGCGAACCATGCATCTTCCAGTTTCCGGCCACCAGCTTGCGACGCATCACGGTCTCCCGTTCGAAGCCGGCAAGCATAGCCGGCGCCCGGCATTCGGACAACGCCGCCCGCCGGGAAACGTGCCCGTCACGGGCGTCGGGTCGCGCCTCGCCTGGCTGTAGCTGCCTGCCGCGCGGCCGGAAGCCGCAACCCACCGGCCTTGCCAGGCACGCCCGATCGATCCCGCCCCTGCCACGCCCGCGTACCGACGGGCACCGCAGTGCGGAACCCTCATCCCCTGGAGGATTCCCAGGAAAACCCCGCTTCAGGCCAGCTTGATCTCGCGCAGGCGCTCCAGCAGGTAGTCGTGCGCGGTGATCGGGACCGGATACCGGCTCGGGTGGTCCGCATCCACGCAGGAGGGCAGCACGTCCAGCAGCACGTCGGGATTCGGGTGCAGGAAGAACGGCACCGAATAGCGCGACCGGCGTGCATTGGCATTGGCCGGATTGACCACGCGATGGGTCGTCGACGGATAGACGTGGTTGGTCAGCCGCTGCAGCATGTCGCCGATGTTGACGACGATCGCGTCGCCCTCGGTCGTGATCGGCAGCCAGTGCCCTTCGCGGGTCAGCACTTCCAGGCCTTCGGCGCTGGCGCCGACCAGCAGCGTGATGAGGTTGATGTCCTCGTGCGCGCCCGCGCGCACGTTGGGGATGTCCGGCGCGGTGATCGGCGGATAGTGCAGCGGGCGCAGGATCGAGTTGCCGCAATCGGTGCGGCCGACGAAGAAATCCTCCGGCAGGTCGATGTGCAGGGCCAGCGCGCGCAGCACGCGCGCACCCAGCTGGTCGAGCGCCTGGTAGAGACCGTAGCCGTGCTCGCGGAACCCCGGCACCTCGTCCGGCCACAGGTTCGGCGGCATGACGGTGGCGTACCTGGAATCGCGCGGGATCTCGCGGCCGATGTGCCAGAACTCCTTGAGATCGGGATACGCCGAGTCCTTGGCGGTCTCGACCCCGAACGGGGTGTACCCGCGGGCGCCGCCGGAGCCTGGCACGTGGTACCTGCGCTTGGTCTCATCGGGCAGCGCGAAGAAGCGCTGGAAGACCGCATAGGCGGCATCGACGAGATCCGCCGGGATGCCGTGGCCGCTGATGCAGCAGAAGCCGAACTCGCGATAGGCCGCGCCGAGCTCGGCGACGAAGGCTTCGCGGTCGCCGTCCCAGCGGCGGATGTCGAGCGTGGGTACCTGGCGGCTCATGCGCGCGCTCCCGCGGCGGACGTGACGGCACCGGCCAGTTCGTCGACCAGGCGCCGGACCTGGTCGGCATCATCCGCCTCGACGGTGACGCGCACCAGCGGCTCGGTGCCGGATGGCCGCAGCACCACCCGCCCCTTGCCCTCCAGCTCGCCCTGCACGCGTCGCAGCACGGCCTGCACGGCGGCGTCGGCGACGAGTGCGGCGCCGCCGGCGGCGCGGATGTTGACGGTGGTCTGCGGCACCTTGTGCATGCCGGCCACGGCGAGATCGAGCGCCTTCTCCGAGCGCGCGAGCACGTCGAGCACCTGCAGCGCGCTGACGATCGCGTCGCCGGTGGTCGCGCGGTCCAGGCAGAGCATGTGGCCGGAGGTTTCGCCACCGAGGATGCCGTCGTGCTCCTTGAGCGCCTGCAGCACGTAGCGGTCGCCGACGCGGGCGCGCAGGAACGGCACGCCGAGTGCGCCGACGGCCTGCTCGAGGCCGTAGTTGCTCATCAGCGTGCCGACCACCGGGCCACGCAGGCGGCCGCTGGCGGCCCAGTCGGTCGCCAGCAGGTAGAGGATCTGGTCGCCGTCGATCAGGCGCCCCTGGGCATCGGCCATCTGGATGCGGTCGCCGTCGCCGTCGAAGGCGATGCCGAGGTCCGCCCCGGACTCCACCACGGCGCGGCCCAGCGCGGCCGGCGCGGTGGCGCCGCAGTCACGGTTGATGTTGAGGCCGTTGGGCTGGCTGCCGATCGTGGTCACGCGCGCGCCGAGCTCGTCGAACAGCACGGGCGCGATGTGATAGGTCGCGCCGTGCGCGCAGTCGAGCACGATGTGGGTGCCGTGCAGGTGGAACGCGCGCGAGACCGAGGACTTGCAGAACTCGATGTAGCGGGCCGCCGCGTCGCCGATGCGCACGGCCTTGCCGAGCCGGTCGGACGGCACGGTGGCGAACGGCACCTCCAGCTCGCGCTCGATCGCCTGCTCGACCGCGTCGTCGAGCTTCTCGCCGGTCGCCGAGAAGAACTTGACGCCGTTGTCGACGTAGGGGTTGTGCGAGGCGCTGATGACGATGCCGGCATCGGCGCGCAGCGAGCGCGTCAGGTAGGCCACCGCGGGGGTCGGCATCGGCCCGAGCAGCCGCACGTCGGCACCCGCCGCCAGCAGGCCGGCCTCCAGCGCCGACTCGAACATGTAGCCCGATACCCGCGTGTCCTTGCCGATCAGCACCAGCGGCCGCTCGCTGCCGTTGGCCAGGACGCTGCCGGCGGCGCGCCCCAGGCGCAGCATGAATTCCGCGGTGATCGGCCATTCGCCGACCCGCCCGCGGATGCCATCGGTTCCGAAATAGGTGCGTTCGTTCATCTGTCCTCCCTCGAATCGGGCCGCATCGCGCCGGCGCAAACGCAAACGCCCCGCAAAGCGGGGCGTCGCGAGCGGAGGCCGGGCCCGTTCAGTCGCCCATCTGCTTCTGGCGGTGCTCCCAGCGCTCCTGCGCGTCCAGGCTCAGCGTGGCGATCGGACGCGCCTCAAGGCGCTCCAGGCCGATCTCCTCGTCGGTTTCCTCGCAGAAGCCGTAGCGCCCCTCCTCGATCCGCTTGAGCGCCTTGTCGATCTTGGCGATCAGCTTGCGATAGCGGTCGCGCGTACGCAGTTCCAGCGAGTTCTCGGTCTCGCGCGTCGCGCGCTCGGCCTCGTCGCCGACGTCGCGCACTTCGTCGCGCAGGTTCTCGATCGTCTGCTTGGACTCCTCGACCAGGTCCTCGCGCCAGCGCTGCAGCTTGCGGCGGAAATACTCCAGGTGCTTGGGATTCATGTACTCCTCGTTGGACGAGGGCTTGAATCCGGTCGGAAGCTCGATGCGCACCGTCGCCGGCAGCGCATAGTGGCCGTCCTGCAGGGTGATGCCGGTCTCCGCGGAGTTGGGAACGACGGCACGCGCCTTGATGCCGCCCGATGCGGCGGTTGCTTTGCTGCTGGTATTCGTACTACTCACGGCACCCTTAGATCTGGTAGTTGCGGCTGGCGATTTCGGCACCGGAGACGGCGACTTGGCCGCCGGCACCGGTTTGGCTTTGGCGACCGCCTTGGTCTTGGCTGGGGCCTTCTTGACCGCCGGTGTGGGTTTGGCAACGGGCTTGGCCGCCCGCTTGGCCGCCACCTGCTTGGCAGCGACCGGCTTGGCCGCGGCACGCGCGGCCGGCTTGGCTGCCGGTTTCTTGGCAACCGGCGGCGCCTTCCTGGCCGGCGGCGGCGCCTTCTTGGCGGCGACCGCCTTCTTGGCGGGTGGTTTCGCGGGCGGCTTGGCCGTCTTCTTGGCGACGGCTCCCGTCACCTTGGGTTTCGACGCCGGCTTCACCTTGCCGGTCCCCGCGGACTTTCCTTTGGTTTTCGCCATCTGCCTCGTTACCTTGTGACTTGGCGGCGGGGTGTTATAGCCTAAGCCGCCTCCACCAGCAACCGCCGGGCAAGCCGCCTCCGGGCGGGTCGCCAGCATCGTGCCCCGAGCCCTTATCTTCCTTCTGGATTGTTACCAGCGCGGGCTGAGTCCGCTGCTCGGGCGTCGCTGTCGCTTCCATCCGTCCTGCTCGCAGTACGCACGCGTCGCGGTGGCGCGTTTCGGCGGCCTGCGCGGCAGCTACCTGGCGATCGTACGGCTCGCGCGCTGCCATCCGCTGTGCGCCGGC
Organism: Dokdonella koreensis DS-123; assembly: GCF_001632775.1. Lineage (NCBI taxonomy): Bacteria > Pseudomonadati > Pseudomonadota > Gammaproteobacteria > Lysobacterales > Rhodanobacteraceae > Dokdonella > Dokdonella koreensis. The sequence continues at coordinate 1,558,779 of NZ_CP015249.1, read as the reverse complement.
GGCCACGATCCGGTCCCGGCCCGCTTCCGCTGGTGGCCGCGTCCTCCTGAAAAGAACCTCGGTGAACACCTCCATGAGTGACTGGCTCGTCGTCAACGCTGAAATGATCAACGAGGGGAAGCGCTTCCACGGCGACCTGCGCATCCGCGACGGGCGCATCGAGCGCATCGACGCCGCCCTGTCGGCCCGCGACGGCGAGCGCGTGCTCGACGCGGCCGGCCGCTGGCTGATTCCCGGCATGATCGACGACCAGGTGCACTTCCGCGAGCCGGGTCTCGAGCACAAGGCCGACATCGAGTCCGAGTCGCGCGCCTGCCTGGCCGGCGGCATCACCAGCTACATGGAGATGCCCAACACCAAGCCGCCGGCCGTCGACGCCACCGCCATCGCCGACAAGTACCGCCGCGCCGCCGAGCGGTCGCGCGTCAACTACGGCTTCTACCTCGGCGCGACCAACGACAACCTCAAGGAGATCCGCCGCCTGGACCCGCGCAGCGTGCCGGGCATCAAGGTCTTCATGGGTTCCTCGACCGGCAACATGCTGGTGGACGACCCGGCCACGCTCGACGCGATCTTCCGCGACGCGCCGACGCCGATCATCACCCATTGCGAGGACACGCCGCTGATCGAGGCGAACGAGGCGCGTGCCCGCGAACGCTGGGGCGATGACATCCCGCCCGAGCAGCATCCGCTGATCCGTTCGCGCGAGGCCTGCATCAAGTCCACGCGGCTCGCGCTCGACCTGGCGCGGCGGCACGGCACGCGCCTGCACGTGCTGCACCTGTCCACCGCGGAGGAAGTCGCGCTGTTCGAGCCGGGACCGGTCGCCGGCAAGCGGATCACCGCCGAGACCTGCGTGCACTTCCTGCATTTCTCCGACGCCGACTACGCGCGCCTGGGCCACCTGATCAAGTGCAACCCGGCGATCAAGACGGCCGCCGACCGCGACGCGATCATCCGCGCGCTGGCCGAGCGCCGGGTCGACGTGCTGGCCACCGACCACGCGCCGCACCTGCTGGACGAGAAGAACCAGCCCTACACCCGCGCGCCGTCGGGCCTGCCGCTGGTGCAGTTCGCGCTGCAGTGCGCGCTCGAGCGCGTGTTCGACGGCGTGATTCCGCTGGAGCGGCTGATCGAGAGCCTGACCCACGCGCCGGCGACGCTGTTCGACGTCCGCGATCGCGGCTACCTGCGCGAGGGCTACTACGCGGACCTTGCGCTGGTCGACCCGGCCAAGCCGCAGACGGTCCGGCGCGAGGACGTGCTGTCCAAGTGCGGCTGGTCGCCGTTCGAGGGGACCACGTTCCGGTCGAGCATCGCGGCCACCTTCGTCAACGGCCAGCTCGGCCATCTGGACGGACGCATCGACGACGCCACGCGCGGCACGCGCCTGGAGTTCGCGCGGTGAGGCGACTGTGGGCGGGGCTGCTCGGCCTCGCCACGGCGGCCGCAGCGGCCGCGGCCGGCGGCGATGATCGCATCGTGTTTCCCGAGCGCGTCTCCCAGGGCGCGCTGGTGATCGGCAAGGTCCCCGCCGGCAGCCAGGTGCGCTACGCCGGCCGCACGCTGCGCGCCACGCCCTACGGCAGCGTCGCCTTCGGTGTCGGGCGCGACGCGGCCGGCCCGCTGGCGGTGACGGTCGAACGCGCCGACGGCACCACCGCCACCACGCGGATCGCCGTGGACCTGCGCGACTGGCCGGTCGAGCGCGTCGACGGCGTGCCGCCCAAGACGGTCGAGCCGCCGCCCGCCATCGCCGAGCGCATCCGCCGCGAACAGGCCCGCGTGGCGGCGACGCGCGACCGGGACGGCGACAACGTGGATTTCGCGGCCGCCTTCGCCCAGCCGATACAGGGCCGCATCAGCGGCCGCTTCGGGCGCCAGCGGGTCTACAACGGCAAGCCCGGTGCGCCGCACTCGGGCCTGGACGTGGCGGCGCCCGCCGGAACGCCGGTGCAGGCGCCGGCCGGCGGCATCGTCACGTTCGCCGATCCGGACCTCTACCTGACCGGCGGCACCCTCGTGCTCGACCACGGCCACGGCATCAGCTCCACCTTCCTGCACCTCTCGCGCATCGACGTCGCCGTCGGCGACCGCGTCGAGCAAGGCGCGGTGATCGGCGCCGTCGGTGCCACCGGCCGGGCCACGGGCCCGCACCTGCACTGGGGCATGAACTGGTTCGACGTGCGCATCGACCCGCAGCTGGTGCTGCAACGCGGGCCGTGACCGCGGCGTCATGCCGGCGTCGCAGCCGCCGGCCATAGTGGTCGTGGAAGCGTGCCAGGGACGCCGGATGGGGTGCATCGCGGCGCCGCGCCGGGGCGCCCTGCGCTCGTCCCGCGCTCCGCACCACGCTCCAAGTCCGTGGACAATACCGCGCCCGCCAGGAGATTCATTGCCGATGCGACCGACCGCCCTGCCTCCGTCCACGTTCCGCTTCCTCGCCCGGGCCGGCACCTGCGCCGTCGGGCTCGCCATCCTGCTCGCCACCGGCTGCGCCGGCAGCGGACCGCACCGTACGGCCGGTGCCGACGCACCGGACGGCAGCCGGGCGACGCTGGCCCTGCTCGAATCGACCGACATCCACGCCAACGTCCTCAGCTACGACTACTACAAGCTGGCCGAGGACCCCTCGCTCGGCTTCGAGCGCCTGGCCACCCTGGTCCGGACGGCGCGCGCCGAGTACGCGAACAGCCTGCTGTTCGACGGCGGCGACACGATCCAGGGCACCGCGCTGGCCGACTGGCAGGCGCTGGCCGAGCCGCTGCCGTGCGACCAGAAGCTGGCGGTCTACAAGGCGATGGACGCGCTCGGCTACGACGGCGGCGTGATCGGCAACCACGAGTTCAACTACGGCCTGCCGTTCCTGGCCCAGGTCACCGGCACACCGTTGAACGCCGAGGGCGTCGATGCCCGCCGCTGCAACGGCCCGGACTTCCCGCTGGTCCTCGCCAACGTGCTCGGCACGCGCGACGGCCAGCCGCTGTTCGCGCCCACCGCGCTGCTCGAGCGGACGCTCAAGGCGCGGGACGCGGCGGGCCGGCCGATCGAGGCGCCGATCCGGATCGGCATCATCGGCTTCACGCCGCCGCCGGTCATGGTCTGGGACCGCAGCCACCTGGAAGGCCGGGCCACGACCCTGGGCCTGGTCGAGGCCTCGCGCCGGTTCGCACCGGCGCTGCGTGCGCAGGGTGCCGACCTGGTCGTCGCGATCTCGCACGGCGGCATCAATCCCGGCGCCTATTCGTCGACGATGGAGAACGCCAACTGGCACCTGGCGCAGGAGCCGGACATCGACGTGCTGCTGCTCGGTCATTCGCACCAGGCGTTCCCCGCCCCGCACGACCCCAAGTCGCGCTTCAACGGCATGCCGGGCGTCGACAACCAGCGCGGCTTCATCCACGGCAAGCCGGCGGTCATGGGCAACTTCTGGGGCAAGAGCCTGGGCGTGATCGAGCTGGCGCTGGTCCGCCGCGGCGGACGCTGGACGATCGATCCGGCTGCCACGCAGTCCGAAGTCCGCGACATCCGCCAGCCCGACGGCAGCTTCGTCGCGCCGGACCCGGCGATCCGCGCCCTGGTCCGCACCGAGCACGACGCGGCGATCCGCTACGTCTCCACGCCGATCGGCGACAGCGACTTCGCCATGACCAGCTATTTCGCCGCGGTCGGCGACGTCACCGCGCTGCAGATGGTCAACACCGCCCAGCGCGAATGGGTGGAACGCTACGTCGCCGCCGAGCTGCCGCAGTACGCCGGCATCCCGGTGCTGTCGGCGATGGCGCCGTTCAAGGTCGGCTTCGGCGGGGCCACCGACTACACCGCCATCGCCCCCGGCCCGCTGGCGATCCGCAATGCCGCGGACCTGTACCAGTTCCCGAACACGCTGACGGCGGTCAGGATCGACGGCGCCGGCCTCAAGGCCTGGCTGGAACGCGCCGCCGGCTACTTCAACCGCATCGACCCGGCGCGCCGCGAGCCCCAGGATCTGATCAACCGCGGCTTCCCCGGCTACAACTTCGACGTCGTCCAGGGCGGCCTGGACTACGTGATCGACGTGACACGCCCCGAGGGCGAGCGCATCGTCGCGCTGCGCTACCGCGGCCGACCGGTCGATCCGGCCGAGCCGTTCATCGTCGCCACCAACAACTACCGCGCCAGCGGCGGCGGCGGCTTTCCCGGCCTGGACGGCTCGAACATCGTGGTCGAGGCGGCCGTGGCCAATCGCGACGTGCTGATCGACGCGATCCGCCAGCGCCGCCACCTCACCCGGGCCGCGGACGGCGCCGACCGCGCCTGGCGCTTCGCGCCCGTGGCCACCGCCGGCCCGGTGCTCTTCCGCTCGGCCGCCGGCCAGCTGGACCTGGCGCGGGCGGCCGGCCTCGCGCACGTCAGCCTGCTGCGCGAGGAGCCCGCCGGCATGGCGGTCTACCGCATCGACCTGTCCAAGGCGCGCTGACCCGCGCGCGGACGGGAGCGCGCGGCCGAGGACGGTTTTGCGGCCGGGCTGCGTTTATCCTTGCGAATCCGCATTCAGGGGAGCTCGCGTGAACCAGCCCGCCGATCCTAGCGCCCAGCGCGCGCCGCCGCTCACCGCGCTCGCCACCGCCCTGGCGCTGGCGCTGGGCTCCGCCGCGTCGACGGCCGCCATCGTCGACGGGACCGCACCGGCCTGGCCACTGACCGGCGAACGCCACGCCCAGGTCACCCCGCTGCGCGCGCAGCTCGACGCGCTGCGCCAGGCCCGTCGCCGCGACGCCCCCGCCGGCACCGCCAGCCCGGCGGTCACCGACTGCGGCGACGACGGCCCCGGCACGCTGCGCGCCGCCGTCGCCGCCGCCGGCACCGGCGCGGTGATCGACCTGACAGCGCTGGCCTGCAGCCGCATCACCCTGACCAGCGGCGCGATCGAGATCGAGGTCGACGACCTGACGCTGCGCGGCCCCGGCCGCACCCGGCTGACGATCGACGGCAATGCCCGCGATCGCGTGCTGATCCATTTCGGCTCCGGCGACCTGGTCGTCGAGGACCTCACCCTCGCCAACGGCCACCCGATCGCACCAGGCACGCGCGTGGGCTACGGCGGCTGCATCGCCTCGGTCGAGAACGTGACGCTGACGCGCAGCACCGTGTCCGGCTGCACCGCGCAGGGCGTGGGCAGCTACGGCGGCGGCATCCTGGCCGAGAAGCTCACGCTGCGCGCGAGCACGCTGAGCGGCAACGTCGCGTTCGGCCACCACGAGACCAACAGCACGGCCGCCTACGGCGGCGGCGCATTCGCCTATGCGGTCGACATCCAGGACAGCACGATCGCCGGCAACAGCGCGCGCGGCACCCACAATCCGCCGCTGACCCGCTGGGAGATCGGCGGCGGCCTGTTCGTCGCCGGCGGCGGCACGATCGAGCGCACCACGATCGAGAACAACCTCTCGTACCTGTACGCCGGGGGCCTCGCCAACGAGGACGACCTGATCGTGCGCAACTCGACGATCTCGGGCAACGTCGCCCGCGACGGCGACGGCGGTGGCATCCGCATCCGCCGCTTCACCGCCTTGCTGCTGGAGAACTCGACCGTCACCGCCAACCAGGCCGGGACCGGCGGTGGTGGCATCTCCTTCGCGCGCTATGCGCGTCCTTCGACGCTGCGCAGCTCGATCGTCGCCGGCAACACCGCCGCGATCGCCGCCCAGGCCGACCTGACCACGTTCGACCCGCTGCCGATCGGCGGATCGCACAACCTGATCCGGCGCGCCAGCGGCGCCCTGCAGCTCCCGGCCGACACCCTCGACACCGATCCGCAGCTGCTGCCGCTGGCGGCCAACGGCGGCTACGGCCGGACCCACGCCTTCACCGCCGCCAGCCCGGTCCACGACCGCGGCGACAACAGCGCGGGGCTGGTCAGCGACCAGCGCGGCGGCGCATGGCGACGCGTGGTCGGGGCCGCGGCCGACATCGGTGCGCTGGAACTCCAGCAAGGGCCGGTGGCGGCGGTGGCCGTGCCGACGCTGTCGGCCTGGGCGGGCGGCCTGCTGGCCGGCCTGCTGGCCTGGGCCGGCTGGCGGCGGCGACGCGCCGCCGACCGGCCGGAGGGCGCTACTCGACCGTCACCGTGATCTTCGACGAGACGATCGGCGGATCGAACTGGCGGTGCAGCGCATCGGCCAGATTGAGCTGCAGCGTATGCGTGCCTGGCGTCAACGTGATCCGCGTTTCGGTCTGGCCGCCGCCGAAGTGCACGTGGTGGGCGTCGGCCGGGATCGGCTGGTCGGCCGGCGGCAGCGCGTCGACGTCGATCAGCAGGTGATGGTGGCCGGTCTTGTCGACCGTCACGCCGGCCGGGGCCACGCCCATGCCGCGCAGGCCGAACTTCACCACGACCTCGCGACCGACCTTCTCGCCGTCCTTCGGCGCGATGAAGTAGAGCTCGACGCCGGCCGGCGCCTTGATCCGCGGCGCGGCTGCCGGTGCGGCCGCATGGGCGGCGTGCGGTTCGTCGGCCATTACCGGAGCGCCGCTCCAGCCCAGGGCGGCAGCGCCGAACAGGCCTGCCAGACGCAGTGCGGTACCGGGCATCGGAATCTCCTTCGGGTTCGAAACGGCGATCATAGCGCTTCGGCGCGGCCATCGATTGAGTCCTGCGCCGCCGCCTCCATCTGCCCAGCGTCCCCGCCGCGCCTCACGATGAACCGCCAACATACCCCCGCGCCTGCATTCCCCGTCCGAGGTGCCCGATGAGCGCCACGGCGGCGCGTGCCAGCCTGCCGGCCGTCTGGCGCCGGCTGTGGCCGGAGGTCTGGAAACACCGCGGCCGTGTCGGTATCGCGCTGGCGTTCCTGGTGGCCGCCAAGCTGGCCGCCGTCGGCGTACCGCTGCTGCTCAAGCAACTGGTCGACACGCTCGACCGCACCCCGAAGCCGCTCGCGGTACCGCTGGCGCTGCTCGCCACCTACGGCGCACTGCGGCTGGCGACCACGCTGTTCCAGGAGCTGCGCCAGGTGGTGTTCGCGCGCGTGCTGGCACGGACCTCGCGCCAGATCACGCTGCGCGCGTTCGAGCACCTGCACGCGCTCAGCCTGCGCTTCCACCTGGGCCGCCGCACCGGCGCGATCGCGCGCGACGTCGAGCGCGGCATGTCCGCGGTCGCCGACCTGCTGGACTGGACGCTGTACACGATCCTGCCGACCCTGCTCGAGGTGGCCCTGGTCTGCAGCTTCCTGATCCTGCGCTACGACTGGACGTTCGCGGTCATCACGCTGGCGACGCTGGCCGCCTACATCACCTTCACGTTCGCGGTCACCGAATGGCGCATCCGCTACTACCGCGCCGCCAACGAAGCCGATACCGAGGCCAATGCGCGCGCGGTCGACTCGCTGCTCAACTACGAGACGGTCAAGTACTTCGGCAACGAGCAGCACGAACTCCGGCGCTACGACGCCAGCCTGATCGGCTACGAGAACGCCACCGTCAAGAGCCTCAAGACGCTGGCCCTGCTCAACATCGGCCAATCCGGCATCGTCGCGATCGGCCTGGCGCTGCTGCTCTGGCGCGCCGCCGCCGGCGTGGTCGCCGGCACGATGAGCCTGGGCGACCTTGTGCTGGTCAACGCCTTCCTGTTGCAGCTGTCGGTGCCGCTGAACTACCTCGGCATGGTCTACCGCGAGGTCAAGCAGGCGCTGGTCAACATCGAGCGCATGTTCGAGCTGATCGGCGAGCCGCAGGAGGTGAGCGACCTGCCCGGCGCGCCGGCGCTGGCGCCGCGCGGCGCCGAGGTGCGCTTCGAGCACGTGGACTTCGGCTACGAAGCCGCCCGGCCGATCCTGCGCGACGTCGACTTCACGATTCCGGCCGGCCATACGGTCGCCGTGGTCGGCACCAGCGGCGCCGGCAAGTCCACGCTCGCGCGGCTGCTGTTCCGCTTCTACGATCCCACCGGCGGCCGCATCACGATCGACGGCGTGGACATCCGCGCCGTCGACCAGGCCTCGCTGCGCCGGGCGATCGGCATCGTCCCGCAGGACACGGTGCTGTTCAACGACAGCATCTACTACAACATCGCCTACGGCCGACCCGAGGCCACGCGCGAGGAGGTCGTCGCGGCCGCGCGCTCGGCGCACATCCACGACTTCATCGTCTCGCTGCCGGACGGCTACGACACGCCGGTCGGCGAGCGCGGCCTCAAGCTCTCCGGCGGCGAGAAGCAGCGCGTCGCGATCGCCCGCACCGTGCTCAAGGACCCGGCGATCCTTGTGTTCGACGAGGCCACCAGCGCGCTCGACACCCGCACCGAGAAGGCGATCCAGGCCGAGCTGGCCGACATCGCGCGTGAGCGCACGACCCTGGTGATCGCCCACCGCCTGTCCACGATCGTCGACGCGGACCGCATCCTCGTGCTCGACCACGGCCGCGTCGTCGAGAGCGGCAACCACGAAGCGCTGCTGGCGCGTGGAGGCCGGTACGCCCAGCTGTGGGCGCTCCAGCAGCGCGAACGCCTGAGCACGCCCGCGGACGCGGTCTAGGGCGTGTCATCAATCCCCCGGCAGGTCGCGTTGGCCCTGGAAAGTCGTCAGGGGGTGGTGTGTGGCGCCGCGCCTGACTGGCCGTCAGGTCAAGCCGCGCAACGCACGCTGGCGGCTTTCCAGGGCCAACCCGTAGGGCCGCTCTTGCGTGCGCCCGGGACTGCGTCATCGCTCGGGCGTGGACCGACGTCCACTTCCTCCCTCTTCCTTGGCCCGGACGCACGCAAGAACGGCGCGGCCTACCGAGGGATTGATGACACGCCCTAGGACGCGCCGGCAATCCCCGCACAGGTCACGCCCCGGCGCCGCACGTCCGATCTGGGCGCGCGGTCGAGGCACCGAATCCGCTGCCGCCGCCGGATGCCGAAACCTGGTCCCGCTGTCGCACTGCCAGCGGGAGCCGGATCCGGCACGCAGCCCGCTCGAAGCCCGCTCGAAGCCCTGCACGCAGCCGCGTGGCCCTAGGTGCCGGCGCGCCGCCACAGCCGCGCCGGACGGACGGCCTCGACGCGTCAGATCCACACGTCGTTGCGGGCGGTCAGCGCGCCGCCGGCATCGCCGGTGTTGACGACGCCGCGAGGCTCCAGGATCAGGGCATGGCATTCGCTGTCCGCCCGCGTGATGTGCTCCACGCCGCGCGGCACTACGAACAGCTCGCCTTCGCCGACCACCACCTCGCGATCGCGGAAGCCGATCTGCATCTGTCCGCGCAGCACGAGGAAGGCCTCGTCGGTATCGGCATGGGTGTGCCAGACGAACTCGCCGGCGAATTTCACGATCTTGAACTGCAGGTCGTTCAACTCGGCGACGACGCGAGGCGACCAGTGGTCGTGCAGCTGCGCGAGCTTGTGCGTGAGATTGATTGCCTGGTCGGTCATCGGCGGCTTGCCTCGGCGGATGGAATGCGAATGGCGGCCGGGCCGGGCTGCGGCGGCAGCGATCGCGGCGAGGCGCCGGCCCAACGCTACCATTCCGCGCCCCGCCACCGCGAGCGCCGTGCCGATCGCGCATCCGGCGCGGCCGGCACCACCGGCAACGGCCGAAGCGCCGCCGCAGCGCGCACCTGCCCGGTCTGCGGCCGGCAGGCTGCGGCATCCGCGACGGCGGCCGGCCCATAATCGCGCATGGCATTCCCTCGCCTTCCGGCCCGCCTGCTGGCCGCCCTGCCCGATGCGGTCACCGCCGGCGTCTTCTTGACGCTGTGGATCGCACCGCTGCGCTTCGGCGACGGCGGCGTGCGCACCGCGATGCTGGTCATGCTGGTCGAGTTCGTCCTCATCCACGCGGCGATGTTCCTCGGCACACGGGTGCTGTCGGCGCGTACGCCGGCCCGCCGCATCGTGCTGCTGCTGGTCTTCGCCGGGTTCTACGGCATGTTCATCGCGGCCTGGTCGGTGGTGTTTCGCGCGTGGTGGCCGCTGCTCGCGTTCGCCTGGCTGCTGCTCGGCAAGGCGGCGATCGCCGCCGACCCGGGTCGCAGCGAGACCGAGCGGTTGCGCCGCATGCAGTCGGACCAGCTGCTGGCGACGCTGGCCTACCTCGCCGGCGCATTCGCGACCACCCTGGTGCCGCTGCCGCGCCTGGGCATCGGTGCCGATGTCGTGCCGCAGCTGGGCTTGCCGGGCGGCGGACTGTGGGTCGAGCAGCCGCATACCGTGATCGCGTTCGGGGCGCTGTACTTCGGACTGCTGGCCTGGTCCAAGTGGCGCGACTGGCAGTTGCCGCTCCCTTCGCCGCGCCAGGGCGGCGCCTGAATCCCACACGGGCCGCCGCCGCGCGCCGCGGCGATCGGGGCGGCAACCCGCGCATCGCAAGGCCACGCCGGGCTTACGCTTTTCTTAAGCGCCGATCCGCTACGGTTCGGGAAACCGTAGCCAGAGGACCCGCCATGCGCCCTGCCGGCCTGCTCGCGCTGTCGCTTCTGCTGCCGGTCGCCGCCGCGGCCGACGGATTCCACGATCCCTACGTCCGCCTGGCGCAGGTACGCACCGACTACGTCGCGCCCGACGAAGGCACGGCGGCCAATCCGCTGACGCTCGTGCACCCCTGCCTGTGGCCGGACGGCACGCCCGGGCTGCTGGTGCCCTGCTTCACCGGGCCGGACACGTTCGCGCAGAGCAACGCCTATCGCTTTGCCGGACTCGCGCCGTGGTCGCCGAACCACTGGCTGCTGCTGCTCAACAACGAGCCCTGGCCGTGGCCGGGCAATTCCGGGCCGCCGAACCAGTCACTGCCGCGCGCGATACCGGGCCTGGGCGTGATGGGCTTCGGCGTGTCGCCGGCACTGACGGTCGGCGATGGCCTGTACTGGCGGTTCCACCTGGCGCTCAGCCATCTTCACGACAATCCGGCCGGCGCGTTCGCGATCCCGTTCCTGTCGATCGGCGCCGCCGCCGGCCGCGGCAACGGCGGCCTGGTCGGCACCCTCAACGATCCGGAGCGCCCGCATGTCGTCAGCTTCCGCAGTCGGCTCGATGCCGTTTTCGGCTCGACGCCGGACCAGCTCTGGGTGCTCAGCCATTTCCTGTGGGCCACCGCCGAGTGGGGCGGCAAGCCGCGCATGCTGTTCCTGCACCTCTACCATGACGGCTACGTGCAGGGAGAGCCGTTCGAGTTCTCGACGCCGACCGTCCCCGGCGCCACCAGCCGGTGGAACTGGCCGATCGAGGAGTCGGTGCTGTTCCCCGGGGCCGAGGTGGCCTTCATCGACGGCGAGGACACGCTCACCCACTGCGGCTTCGCGACGCCGGTGCTGACGGCGCCGGGGCAGACGATCCATGCCGAGGTGGACCTGCAGGCGCTGTACCGCTGCCTGAGCGACCACGGTCTCTACGACGAACCGATGCCGCACGACGTGCCCGTGCCGCTCACCGGCGTGCACTGGGGCAACGAACTGACCGGCGAGCGCGTCGCGCTGGCGACGACGGTATGGGGCATCGACATCCGGGCCGCCGGCGAAGCCGACAAGGCCGGCGTGGACCTCGACGCGGTCCGGCCGGGTGCGGAAACCACGCGCATGGTCGAGGCCCTGCAGCAGGCCTGCCGGGCGGATCTGCGCTGCGCCAGCCGGAATGCGCCGCCACCATCCGGCGTCACCGCCGGCGACCCGGCCGATGGCCCCGGCGCCACGCCGGGCCTCCACACCCGCCAGGACCAGGGTCCGGCGTCGCGCCGGAAGCCGCCGCCGTCTCCGCAGGATTGAGCAGCCACCTCGCGGTCGCCACGCCGTCGGCGCCGGCTGGCGCCGGAGGGCGCGGATGCCGCGTCACGCAAAGCGGCCCGGGGCACCCGGCCTGCAATCGCAGGTGAACGCCGGCCCGGCCCGGAGCCCAGGTTCACCCGACAGCCGGAAAGCCGGCGGCACAGTGGCGCGGGGATCGCCCGACCGCAGCACGCAACGCCGACCGGTGTGCACGGTCCGGTCCGGATCCCTCGAACCGCCTGCCACCGGAGAGGACCATGACGAAGCCCCGCGCGCCGAAATCCGCCACCGCCACGCAGGCGGCCGTCGCCAAGCAGCGTCGCGTGCAGAAGCAGGTCGATGCCCGGAAGAAGACCGCGCCGGCCGCCGGCAAGGACGCCAAGGGCGCCGTGCAGGCCGGCCCGCACAGGCAGCCGGCCAACCCGCTGCCGCAGCAGCACCTGCGCAAGCCCGGCCGCGAATCGGACCTGACACCCGCCCCGCGCTTCCAGGCCGAGGGCTATCGCGGCAGCGGCAAGCTCGAAGGCCGCGTCGCGCTGATCACCGGCGGCGACTCGGGGATAGGCCGCGCCGTCGCGGTGCTGTTCGCGCGCGAAGGCGCCGATGTCGCGATCGTCTACCTGTGCGAGGACGAGGACGCCGCGGTGACCTGCGCCCACGTCGAGCGGGAGGGGCGCCGCTGCCTGGCGCTGCGCGGCGACGTCACCGCGATGCACTTCTGCCGCGAGGCGGTCGAGCGGACGCTGGCGCAGTTCGGCCGTCTCGACATCCTCGTCAACAATGCCGCGTTCCAGCAGCACGCCGAGCAGATCGAGGACCTGACCGAGGAACACTTCGACCTGACCGTGCGCACCAATCTCTACGGCTACTTCCACATGGCCAAGGCCGCGCTCGCGCACCTGCCCGAAGGGGGCTCGATCATCAATACCGGGTCGGTGACCGGCATCTCCGGCAGCGGCAAGCTGCTGGACTATTCGGCGACCAAGGGCGCCATCCACGCGTTCACCAAGGCACTGGCCAGCAACGTGATCGACCGCGGCATCCGCGTCAACGCGGTCGCGCCGGGCCCGGTGTGGACCCCGCTCAATCCCGCCGACCGCCCGGCCGAGGAGGTAGCCCGGTTCGGCCGCTCGACCGACATGAAGCGGCCGGCGCAGCCGGAGGAGATCGCGCCCGCCTACGTGTTCCTGGCCGCGCCCGCCTGCGCCAGCTACATCACCGGCATCGTGCTGCCGATCACCGGCAGCGTCGGCTGAGCGTCGCGCTCAGACCAGCTTGACCAGGAGCTTGCCGAAGTTGCGGCCGGCCAGCAGGCCGATCAATCCGGCCGGCGCCTGCTCCAGGCCGTGGATGACGTCCTCGCGGTAGGCGATCGCGCCTGCGGCCAGCCAGCGGCCCATGTCCGCGAGAAACGCCGGGTACAGCGCGGGGAAGTCGCGCTGGATGAAGCCGCGCACGGTCAGGTGGCGGCTCAGGATCAGGGCCATCAGTTCCGGCAGGCGGTCCGGACCCGGCGGCCGCCCCCGCTCGTTGTAGTGCGCGACCAGGCCACACACCGGCACGCGCGCGAAATCGTTGAGCAGGGGCAGGACGGCCTCGAACACCGCACCGCCGACGTTCTCGAAGTAGACGTCGATGCCGTCGGGCACGGCCGCCCGCAGCCGCTCGGCGAAGTCCGGCGCGCGATGGTCCAGCGCCACGTCGAAGCCCAGCTCGCCGGCGACATGGGCGCACTTGGCCGCACCGCCGGCGATGCCGACCACGCGCGCGCCGCGCAGCTTCGCGATCTGCCCGACGGTGGCGCCGACCGGCCCGCTGGCCGCGGCGACGACGAGGGTCTCGCCGGCCTGCGGCTTGCCGATCTCGTGCAGGCCGGCGTAGGCGGTGAAGCCCGGCATGCCGTAGACGCCGAGCGCCGTGCTGACCGGCGCCACGGCCGGGTCGAGCTTGCGCCGCAGCGACGCGCCGTCGACGAGCGCATGCGTCTGCCAGCCGGCATGCGCCAGCACCCAGTCGCCCTCGGCGAAGCCCGGGTGGCGCGACGCGATCACGCGCGCCACCGTGCCGCCGTCCATCACGGCGCCGATCGCCACCGGCGCGGCATAGGAGCGCCCCTCGTCCATGCGCCCGCGCATGTACGGGTCGAGCGAGAGATAGACGTTCTCCAGCAGGACCTGGCCGCCGCCGGGATCCGGCAGCACGGCCTGCTCGATGCGGAAGTTCGCGGGGGTCGGCTCGCCCTGCGGCCGCGAGGCGAGGACGATGCGGGTGGTCGGCGTGCTCATCGCCGGATTGTCCGGCCGGCCCGCGCCGATGGAAAGCGCCGGGTGGCCCGGCGCGACGAGCCGCCGCGGGCAACCCGGCCGGAGCCGGGCATCGCGGCGCGCGGCCGCGTGCGGGGCTACTCCGAGGTGGTCGGATCGATCACGCTGCGCACACGGGCGACGCTGTTGGCCGGGAAACCGCCCCGTTGCGCGTGCTCACGCACGCTGGCCTCGTCCGGTGCGATGTAGACGCAGTAGATCTTGTCGTCGGTGACGTAGCTCTGCAGCCACTGGATCTTCGGCCCCATCTCGCCGAGCACGCCGCAGGACTTCTGCGAGATCGCCTGCAGCTCCTGCGCGCTGAGTGCGCCGGCGCCGGGCAGCTCGCGTTCGATGACGTACTTGGGCATGGTCCGATCCTGTGTGTGGGGCGGTGCATTGTGCGCCGGGCGCGCCCGTCAGGCCCGCCGCACAGCAGCATCGGCCTGCGCCGGCAGGCCGATGCCGGACAGGCCGTCAGCGTTCGTCCTCGAAGCCGTTCTTGAACAGCGTGTCCTCCGCCGGCGGCGGTGGTGCCTCGAACGCACCGATGTCGGCGCCGCCGCCGCGCTCGCGCGCGAAGCCCTCGCCGCGCTGGTCGAAGGCGAAGGCGCCGGTGTTGTTGCCGGCGTCGATCGCGGGGCTGCCCTTGCCGAGCGCATGCGTCCGGGTCGGGCCGCCGTTGTCGGCCAGCGGCAGCAGCAGCGGTTCGTCGCGCAGCGTACCCGGCGGCAGCAGGCTGGCGTCGGCATCGACGATCAGGTTGTGGCCGCCGCCGATCTGGATCGTGGCGCCGTCCACGCCGAAGTCGGCACCGTGCAGCACGGTGTCGACCGCCTGGTTGCTGCCGAACAGCGAGCTCTGCAGGTCGAACACGACCGTCGTCGTCGCGCCGCCGTGGACGTAGAGCAGGCCGCCGGTGTACTCGGCCGCCTCGTTGAAGGCAATCGTGCTGCTGCGGACCGTGGTCGGCCGGGTGGTCGACACGCCGCCGCCGCGACGCGCGGTGTTGCCGCTGATGGACGTGTTGTCGATCCGCAGCGAGGTGATCTGGTCGCCGTAGTTGGTGTAGTTTGCCTTGTGGACGCCGCCGCCGTCCGCGCTGGCGACATTGCCCTCGACCAGGGAGTCCACCAGCACCGCGCTGCCGCGCAGCAGCAGGCCACCGCCGCGGCCGTACTGGCCGGCCTCGATGCTGTTGCCGCTGATGGTGCTGCGCGTGATCTCGACCGGACCGCGGGCGTAGATGCCGCCGCCACCGCTGCGCAGGCTGTTGGCACCGGGCGTCGCCACCGTGACGTGGTTGCCGCTGATCACGCTGTCGACCAGCGTGGCGGTGTAGCCGACGTAGGCGCCGCCGCCGATTGCCGAGCGCGTGCTGGAGGCCGAGGTCGAGCCGGTGATCGCGCTCTGCACCATCTCCAGCCCGTAGGCGCCCACCGCGCCGCCGAAGTTGACCGGCAGGTTGGACTGGCTGTGGCAGTCGCGCACGGAGACCCGTTCGAGCTTGATGTTGGCATAGGACTGGACGCAGGACGCCAGGCCGTTGGTGGCGCGGCCGTTGGCCACCGTCAGGTCGGCCAGCGTCAGCCAGCCGTCGGTGCCGTTGCCGCCGTGCCGCAGGATCGCCGTGGCGTCCGCGCCGGAGATCGTCAGCTTGTCGCGCCCGGGGCCCTGCACGGTCACGTTCAGCAGCGGCGCCTTCGGAAGGGCGATCACGCTGATGTCGATCAGGCTGGCCAGCTCGATCGTGCCGCAGGTCAGGCCGGTCAGGTCCAGCGTATCGCCGTCCTCGGCCGCCAGGATGACCTGGCGCAGCGTGCCGGGGCCATCGTCGTCGCAGCTGGTCACCGGCACGGTGGCCGCGCGGACCTCCGCCTGCAGGCACAGCCCGGCGGCGGCCAGCGCCAGCGTCACGCAGGCGGCCAGGGGACGTTGCCGCATCGAGCGGCGCGAGGTCGGTGTGCTGCGGGTCATCGCGGTGTTTCCTGCAAAGGGATGAAGGGGAAGAAGACACGCCCGGCGGCCGCGGAAGAGCCGACCCAGGCGCATCGGACTATCGGCCGGGGGCTGTCGGGACGCATGCCACCTCGATGGACGCTCCATTCCCCATCGATGGTCGATCCATGGATTGCGCGCGCCACCACGCACCCGGCGCCGTTCAGGACGCCAGCGGCGGCCCCAGCGGCGGCTGCCGCAGTTCGTCGGGAACGGCGCGCGAACCGGCCAGCGCGCGTGCGCGCGCCAGTGCCGCGCGCCAGGCGGCGGTCTGCCCGAGGGCATGGTAGAGGCGCACCTGCAGCAGGGCGCACTCGAAGTCCTGCTCGGCCCAGCGGGCGACCTGGCCGACCAGGGCGGCGGCGCCTTCGAGCTCGCCTTGCGCGATCAGCCACCGCGCATAACCGTCGACGACGGCGGCCAGGTCCTGTGGCGCCGCGTCGCGGCCGGCGGCCAGCGCGTGTTCGTAGGCCTCGCGCGCCGCCTCCCCGGACCGCTGCTCGGCCTGCGCCAGCCAGCCGTAGGCCACGACACCCGGCAGCGTCCCGGCCGCCGCCGGCGGTGCCTGCCCGGCGGTCGCCGCCTCCGCCGGACGCCCGAGCCGGACCAGGCCGTGCACCACCAGCCAGCGCGCCCGTGCCTGATCGCGCGAGCCGGCCTCCAGCCGGGCCGCGGCCTGCTGCGCCGCGGCAAGCTGGCTCTCCCACTGCCCGCGCAGGCGCGCCGCCTCGGCCTGCGCCAGCCGCAGGCGCCCCAGCAGCTCGCCCTCGCGCGCCGGATCCAGGGCATGCTCGATGTCCGCCTGCAGCTGCTCGGCCTGCTCGAAGCGGCCCGCTGCCGCCAGCGCGGCGGCGCGCCGGCTTTCCAGCAGGCGCCGCTCGAACGGGTTCTCGACCTTGCCGATCACGTCGACCAGCCGGTCGCCGATCGCCTGCGCCGCCACCGGCTGCAGCAACAGCAGGCGGACCTCGATCTGGTTGCCGAGCGCGGCGCCCAGCTCCGACGGCACGTCGAGCCGCTCGAAGCGCTCCGCCGACCGTTCCAGCAGCGACTGGGCATTGCCGTAGGCGCCGCCGGCCGCAGTCATCACGCCCTCGCTCATGTCGATGCGCGCCAGCCCCAGGCTGTCGCCGGTCGCCTCCAGCACGACCCGCGCACGCGAGAAATCCTCGGTGGCCTCGGCGGCATGGCCGCGCATCGCCCGCCCGATGCCGCGGCCGAGGTAGGCATAGCCGAGGTTGACCGGATCGCCCTGGTCCGGCAGCAGCCGCAAGGCCTCGCTGAAGACCGGCTCGGCCTCAACTGCCTGGTTGCGCCGGACCGCGATGGCACCCAGCCCCATCAGTGCGCGCCCGCGCAGCAGCGGCGACCGGTCCGGCGTCAGCTCCGCCAGCAGGGCCTGGAGCACCGCCGACGCCTCGTCGTGGCGGCCCAGCCGGTAGTCCACCAGCGCGGCGCGCAGCCGCAGCTCCGGTGTCCGTCGCAACGCTTCGGGAGCCGCCTCGATCCAGGCGCGGGCCCGGCCGAAGTCCTCCGACAGCACCGCCGCCTCGGTCCGCTGCAGCAGCTCGGTCAGCGAGCGGCCCTCGGGCGGCGGCGCGACGGCGGCCGGATCGAGCGCGGCCAGCAGGCGCTCGGTGGCCTGCTGGCTGGCCTCGATCACGTCGGCACCGTGGATCTGGATCTCGCGGGGCTTCGCGCCGCCCTCGGCCAGGGAGAAAACCACGCGCCAGCCCTGGGCCGTCTGCCGGACCGTGGTCAGCACCAGGCGCTCGGCGCGGCTGGCGCGGCCGATCGCGGACAGGTCGTTCGCGTCCAGGCGGCCGTAGGGATTGAGCGCCACCATCGTCTCGCTCGGCACGACGGCGAGGCCGGCGCTGCGCAGGCGATTGGCGGTGAGGTCCATCAGGCCCAGCCGCAGCCAGGCCCAGGCATCGTCGGCCAGCACCTCGGCCGGCAGCACGGCGATCAG
The DNA here is from genome assembly GCF_001632775.1 of Dokdonella koreensis DS-123. Lineage (NCBI taxonomy): Bacteria > Pseudomonadati > Pseudomonadota > Gammaproteobacteria > Lysobacterales > Rhodanobacteraceae > Dokdonella > Dokdonella koreensis. The sequence goes on along the minus strand of NZ_CP015249.1, from coordinate 1,540,788 downwards.
GCCGGCGATCGGCACTTCGGCGGCCGCCTGCGTCGCGCCGGTGGCCGGTCCGGCCGCCGGCCGCAGCCAGGCGACGGCCGCGACGCCCGCCGCCGCGATCACCAGGCCGGCCAGCGCCAGGATCGCGCCGCGGCGGCGACGCCGCGCCGGTCGCGCCGGTGCCGCCTCGGGGACCTGCGCCGGTGCCAGTGGCACCGGCGGCGGCTCCGGTGCCGGCACTGGTGCCGCGGCAGCGTGTTGCGGTGCCTCCGGCAGCGGCGCGTCGGCGATCGGCGCGCACGTCACCTCGGCCACCCAGCGGTAGCCGAACCGCGGCACGGTGCGGATGCAGTCCTGGTTCTCGCCGTTGTCGCCCACCAGCCGGCGCGCCTTCAGCAAGGTCTTGCCGAGCAGGTTGTCCGATACGCTCGCCTGCCCCCACACCGCGGCGACCAGCTCGTCGCGCCCGACCGCGCGCTCGCGGTGTTCGAGCAGGTAGACCAGGCAGTCGAACGCGGTCGGCGAAGAAGCCAGCAGGCGGCCTCGGTGACGCAGTTCGCGGGCGGCGGGGTCCAGTTCGTACTGGTTGAAGCGATAGCTGAAGCGAGTCATCCGCCGGAGCGTAGCGCGCCGCCGGCAGCCGAGGAAGGCGCCGCGGCTCAGCGATCGGCGTCGCGAGGGCCTCGCGCATGCGCCATCGTGCGCACCGCGACGCGGTTGCGGCCGCGGGTCTTGGCCGCGTACAGCGCGCGGTCGGCGACCGCGATCAGGGCCTGGTCGGGGATCGACGCATCCGGCCGCGTCACGCCGACGCCGATGCTGACCGTCACGTGCGGCGCCACCGGCGAGGCCGGATGGGCGAGCCGCTCGGCCTCCACACGCCGCCGCAGGCACTCGGCGCGGCGGCGCGCCTGCGGCGCGGTATGGTCGGGCAGCAGCAGGGCCAGCTCCTCGCCGCCGTAGCGTGCGACCAGTTCGTCCGGCCCGCGCGCCACCTCGCGGCACAGCCGCGCCAGCTCGCGCAGGCATTCGTCGCCGTACAGGTGGCCGCAGGCGTCGTTGAGCGGCTTGAAGCAGTCGGCGTCGACCAGCAGCAGCGCCAGCAGCCGGCCCGCCTCCGCCTGGCGCCGCCAGGTCTCGGCGAAGCGCTGGTCGAAGCAGCGGCGGTTGGCGATGCCGGTCAGGCCGTCGCTCATCGACAGCAGCTGCAGCCGTCGGTTGGCCTGCTCCAGCTCCAGCACGACACGCGTCAGGTGGATCGTCCCGGCGACCTGCGAGGCGACCGCGTCGAACGTCGCGCAGACTTCCGGCGTGAAGAAGTCCGCGCGCGTGCTCTCCAGGTTCAGCACGCCGTGCAGGCGCCCGCGGTGCAGGATCGGCACCAGGTACTCCGAACGCACGTCGCGGTTGCCGGGCACGTAGTCCGGATCGTGCTGCACGTCGGCGATCAGCTGGGCCCTGCCGCTGCGCACGCAGCGGCCCGCCGCGCCGACCGTCACCGGCCAGGGCAGGTCGCCGGGCAGGTCCAGGCCGATGCGGCCGGCCCAGACCTCCTGGACGAAGTGACCGCCGTCCTCGTCGAGCAGGATGATGCTGGCGATCGCGACCGGCAGGCGCCGGGCGACACAATCGACGATGCGCTGCAGGACGGCCTGGAGGTTCTCGCCCTCGAACGCCTCGCTCGATACCTGGGCCAGGATCTCGGCCAGCACGGCGCGGCGGCCGGACGCGTCGCGCTCGCCCCAGGGCAGGTCCTTCTCGCGCACGCCGCCCACACCTGCCCTCATGCCCGCCCCGCCCGAGGAGACGCCCTGCACCGGGGCACAGTCTACGACGCGTGCCGCCGGGCCGCGACCGGCCCCGGTTGGGGGATCGCCTGCCGGACTGCGTACTGGATCGGCAACCGGGCCCGTGCACGCCAGCGACGCGGCGGCGCACCCGGCAGACGCCGCCCTGCTGCACGCGTGCGGCGCCGTTCCACTCGACACGTCCAGGAGAACCGACGATGAACTCCACGCTCCGGCCGCTGGCCGGCCTGATCCTGCTGCTCGCCCTGCCCGCCGCCGACGCGGCAACCTACTGCGTCGGCACCGCCGCGGAACTGCAGCAGGCACTGAATGCGGCCGCGGCATCGACCGGTGACGACGAGATCCGCATCCGCCGCGGCACCTACGCGCAGGCGCAGACCTTCCTCTACACCACCACCGTGTCGGGCTGGCTCTACGTCAACGGCGGCTGGATCGAGGACGGCGGCACGCCGTGCGCGCGCCGCTCGAACGTGGCCGGCGACACCGTGCTGGACGGCGAAGGCCTGCGCCAGGTGTTCAAGCTCTTCTACAACCCGGCGGTGACGCCGGTCTCGGCCCCGCGCTTCCTGCTCTCCAACCTGACCGTGCGCAACGGCTTCGGCGAGGGGTTCGTGCGCGGCGGCGGGTTGTCGATGTTCTCCAACGGCGAGAACTACGCCGAGTTCTGGCTCGACAACGTGATCGTGGCCGGCAACAGCGGCTACTTCGGCGGCGGCGCCGACTTCTACCTCAAGAAGGGCCTGCTGCGCATCGCCAACAGCCTGTTCGCCGACAACGAGGCGCCGACCAGCGCCTACGGCCACCTGGCGATCACCGTCCTCGCCGGCGAGTCGCCGTACGCGGCGGTGCTGATCAACAGCACCTTCGCCGGCGGCACCTGCGCCGGCCAGGCCAACCGCGGCTGCGGCATCGGTGCCGGCCTCGGCGAGGGCGCGCGCATGGACGTCGTCAACAGCGTATTCGCCGACAACGCGCAGTCGGACATGAGCATCGAAGGCTTCGCGCACATCGGATTCGGCGCCGGCACCGCTTACTACGACCACAGCCTCGTCCCGGTCACCACCGGCACCATCGCGCCGTCCGTCACCGGCGCGCTCGACGGCGATCCGCGCTTCGTCGATGCCGCCGCCGGCGACTACCGCCTCGCCGACGATTCGCCGCTGCTCGATCGCGCGCGCGGCGCCATTCCGGTCTACCCGCTGGCGTTCCACGACCTCGACGGCCGGCGGCGCCTGCGCTTCGGCGCGCTCGACCCGGGCGCCTACGAGAACCAGACCTGGGACACCGTGTTCGCCCACGGCTTCGATCCCGCCGGCGACTAGCCGCTTGTCGGGCAAGAGCCGTCGTGCCCTTGCCCGGCTCACACGGTCGCGGCACTACCGTGCCAGCGGTTGCGCGGACCAGCCGCCCGCACTGCCGCCCCGCGCGCGATCGCATCAACGCGCCATCGCGATGCGGGCGTCGCGACGGCGATGTCCCGACACGCGACCGGTTTGCGTATTCCACGGCACCCATCGGAGGAATGCCCATGCGTCGCGCCCTGCCCTTCCTGTTCCTGGTTTCCCTGCTCCCCGCCCTGGCGCCGCCCGCCGCCGCCGACCAGCCGCAGGCGCTCAGTGCCGACATCGGCGGCCAGCCCTTCGTCAGCGACGATGACGGCATCATGCTGATCCCGATCGGCGAGACCTTCACGCTGAGCGCGACGACGGCCGGCGCCAGCACCTACCCGCCACCGAAGACCCGCATCGACCGCCTGTCGATCACCTGCGACGGCTACGTGCCGGACCGCAGCTTCAGCCTGTCCGCCGAAGCGCTCTCCCGCAGCACCTGCGACGTCGGCTTCACCGTCGGCAGAAAACCCTATGGCGAGGATCCCGACGCCGAGTTCCGCCTCGACAAGAACAGCCCCGACAACCGCTTCGAGGTCACCGCCGCGCGCGGCAAGGTCATCGAGGGCCGCTTCACGTTCCGGCTCAAGGACGCCAAGGGCACGCCGCTGACGATCGAGAACGGCCGCTTCGTGGCCGAGGACCGCCAGTACTGAAGCACGCTGCAACCGCCGGCGACATGGCGGTATCCCCGGTCGGCACCGCGCCCACGCGCCGACCGGAAGCACCGCCATGCCGCTACCCGCCGAAACCCGACCCGAGCCGCCCCGGGCCGCCTCGCCGACGCGCCGCCGCCTGCTCGGCCTGGCGCTGCTGGCGCCGGCGATGGCGGCGCTGGCCGAGGAACCCGGCGATTTCATCGCCGCCCATGCCGCCGAGCACGCGTTCAGCGGCTCGGTCCTCGTGCGCAAGCGCGCCGACGTGGTCTATGCCCGCAGCTTCGGCCTCGCCAGCCGCGCCTTCGGCGTCCGCAACAGACTGCGAACCCGCTATCGGATCGCCTCGATCACCAAGGCGTTCACCGCGGTGCTGGTGCTGCAGCTGCACGAGCAGGGACGCGTCGACCTGCACCGGCCGATACGTGCCTACCTGCCCGGCTACCGCAGCAACGGCGCCGCCACGATCACCGCGCACCACCTGCTGAACCACACTTCCGGCCTGCCGAACATGGACACCGTGACCGACCTGGAAGCGGCACTGAAGGACGGCATCCCGGTCTACCAGACGCCGATGACGCGCGACCAGCTGCTGGAGCGCTATTGCAGCGGCGACCTGGTCGCGGCGCCGGGCCAGCGCTTCGACTACAACAACGCCGACTACGTCGTGCTCGGCAACCTGATCGAGCAGGTCTGCGGCAGGCCCTACGAGGACGTGCTGCAGGCGCAGATCCTCGACCCGCTCGATCTCGGGGACACCGGCCTGCTGCGCCAGGCCGCGATCGTCGACGGACTGGCCGACTGCTATTTCTACCGGGACGACCTCGGCGCGTTCGCCAACGACCTGCCGGTCTATCCGGAGAACTGGTACGCCGCCGGCGCCATGTACGCCACCGCCGGCGACCTGCTGGCCTTCGCCGATGCCCTGTTCGGCGGGCGCCTGCTCCGCCCGGCCTCGCTCGCGCGGATGACCGCCGGCGGCCTGGACGACTACGGCTACGGCGTGTGGTCCTACACGATGCGGGTCGGCGACCGGCGATCGCGGGTGGTCAAGCGGCCCGGCCGCATCATGGGTGCGCAGGGGCAGCTCTTCCGCATGATCGACGAGGACATCACGGTGATCGCGCTGAGCAACGCCGGACGCGTCGACATGGACGCCTTCGTCGCCGCGATCGGCCGGCGCTACGCCGCCTGACGACCGCGCGCCGGGCACGGCACGCGGCCCGGCCGCGAGACGCCCTGGCCGGTCACTCGAACCCGCCGGCGAAGATCCGTTCACCGCGCAGCCGGGCCACCCGGTTGCGCGACTGCCCGCCGATGCTCGTGAACCGGCCACCGACCGGCAGCGTGTCGCCCGGGCCGGCAGGGATGGCGTCGATACCCGGGAACGCCCGGCCGGCCACGTCGGCGGCCAGGCCGGCATCGACCCGCCCGTCCGCGCCCAGGCGGGCCAGGTGCCGCCGCGGCGTGCCCTGGACGAACTCGAACTGTCCGCCGAATGCGACCCGTCCGCCGGACTGCACGGCGATCGCATTGACCATCCTCGCCCCGGCCGGTCCCGTCACGGCCGGGTCGCCGCGGCATCCGCGACCGGCGGCATTGCAGGACGACCCTATCGTCCGCGGCCCGGTGCCCCACGCCGACCGTGCCAGCGGAACTGCGTCACGCTTCGACCGGCAAGCGGCGGTCTAGCATGACCCACCCGAGGGCTCCTGCATGCGCGATTCCGCCGTACCCGTCAAGACCACCAGCGGCCGCAACGAAGTGGCCGATCGCAGCCGGCAGCTCGGCTCGCGGCAGCGCATGCTGCTGATCGCGATCAACGGCGAGCACACGGTGCGCGAGATCCGCGAACGGTTCCACTCGCTCGGCGACGTCGACGCGCTGCTGGACGAACTGGCGGTCGCCGACCTCATCGACGTGGCCGGTGCGGGAGTGCCTGCCGCACCGGCCTCCGATCCACCGGGCCCTGCCTTCGACGCGGCCTCGCCGCTGGTCCAGGCGCGGCAATACATCAACGACAGCGTGGTCGCCCACCTCGGGCTGCGGGCGTTCCTGTTCACGCTGAAGGTCGAGCGCTGCTATTCCCGGCAGGCCCTGCTCGACCTGTTGCCCGAGTATCGCCGCCTGCTCGGCAAGACCCTGGACCCGGCCGCCATCGCCGCGCTCAACGAACGCGCCGAACGGATGATCGCGCGCCTCTGACACCGAGGCGCCGGCCGGCACCTTCACCTCGCTGGCGAAAGCCGGGGCACCGCGGCGGACCATCCCGCAACAGGCCCAACAAGCCGAGGACATGTTCGGCGCCCCTCGCCGGGCGTCATCCGGCTCGATCCCGGCGGTGCCTCGATGCACGCCGGTATCCGACCCGATCGGCGCTACGATGCCGGCCATGTTCCTCGAACGCCGCCCCTGCCCCGCCCTGCAGCCGTTCGTCCGGACGCTGTGGCTGACACGTTCCGAGGCCACCGGCCCGCGTCGCGAGCACCTGCTGCCGACCGGGGAAACCCATCTGGCATTCCGCCTGGCCGGCACGCCGCTGTGCATCAGCGACGGCGGCGGTCGCGACCGGCCGCTCGGTACCGCCGTGGTCGGCGGCATCCGCTCGAGCTTCTACGTGCGCGACCTGGCAGGCCCCACGCATACCGTCGGCGTGCAGTTGCACCCAGGCGGTGCCGGCGTGCTGCTCGGCGCCCCGGCCGGCGCGCTGGCCGAGCAGCATGTTCCGCTCGACGCCCTCTGGGGCGCCGCCGCAGGCGAGGCGTACGAGCGCCTGCTCGCGATCGCCGATGCCGAAGCGGCGCTCGACGCCCTCGAAGCGCTGCTGCTCGCCCGCCTGCGCCGCCCGCGCGGCATGCACCCGGCGGTGGCCGAGACCCTGGCCCGGATCGAGGCACCCGGCACGCCGCCCGCGGTCGGCGCACTGGTCGCCGCCAGCGGCTGCAGCCACCGGCGCCTGCTGACCCTGTTCCGCGATGCCGTGGGCCTCTCGCCGAAACGGTTCGCTCGCGTGGTGCGCTTCGGGCGCGCGCTGGAACGGATTGGCGGCCCGGACGGCCGCACGATGGCCGAGCTGGCGCTGGCGCTCGGCTACAGCGACCAGCCGCACTTCCAGCGCGACTTCCGCGCGTTCGCCGGCCTCACGCCCGAAACCTACGCCCGCCTGGCGCCCGCCTCGCCTCGCCACGTCCGGGTGGCCCTGGACACGTCCACGTCCACCTGAAAGCGCCGCACCGGCGCGTCGGCGCAGCACCGGGGGCGCCGTTCAATTTCGTTCAAGACGCCGGGCGAGGACTGCGCGTAAGGTGCCTTCGACCCGTCCACCGGAGCGCCCCATGGCCGTCCACGAGCTGTTCGCCTACCTGCACGTCAACGACGCCGATGCCGCGATCGCGTTCTACGCACGCGCGTTCGACGCCACCGAGAAGTTCCGCCTGACCGAGCCCGGCGGCCGCGTCGGCCATGCCGAGCTCGACTTCGGCGGCAGCACGCTGATGCTGGCCGAGGAATTCCCCGAGTTCGGCATCCGCTCGCCGCCGACGATCGGCGACACCACCGTCACGCTGCACCTGCACGTGGACGATGCCGATGCGACGATCGCGCGCGCGGTCGCGGCCGGCGCGACGCTGGAATCGGCACCGAAGGATGCGTTCTACGGCGAGCGCTCCGGCGCGATCCGCGATCCGTTCGGGCACCGGTGGAACATCGGCCACAGCATCGAGGAGGTCGCACCCGAGGAAATGCAGCGCCGCTACGATGCGCTGTTCGCGGGCGCCTAGCGAACCGCGCTGCGTGCGGTCCGCCGCGTCGCCGCCGCGTCCTGCCACCACGGCCGGCCGTACGGGAACGAACGCAGCAGCGTCCGCAAACGGACGCTGCTCGCCGCCGCCGCATGTGCATGCCGGCGGTGCGCCGTCGCCGTCGCGATGGCACGGTGCTTGCTGCAACGGGACCGTACCGATCGCCTGGAGCGCCTGCCGATGCTGAACTCCCTGACTGCCGCCTGGCGGCGCCTGCGTCGGCCCGGCAACCGCGGCTATGCGCTGGCCGCCCTGGTCACCCTGACACTCGGCGTCGCCTCCGTGGTCACCGTCTACGCCTTGCTGTACCGCGTGCTGCTGGAGCCGCTGCCGGTCGCCGACGAGTCGACGCTGATGTCGGTATCCGGCCGCAACGATGCGCGCAGCGTCACCGGCTTCGCGGTGTCGGAGCCGGACTTCAGGTCGTTCCAGGAAGCGCGCGGCTTCAGTGCGATGGCGGCCTTCAAGCGCCGCGGCGTGAGCGTGCGCACGGCCGAGGGCACCGAGCGCATCGACGCGCTGCTGGTCAGCCCGGACATGAACGCGGTTCTCGGCGTCGCTCCGCTGCTCGGCCGCGCGCTCGACGGCGGCGAGGACGATCGCGCATCGGCGATGCTGGTCTCCGCCACGCTCTGGCGCGACCGCTTCGGCGGCGATGCCGCCGTGCTCGGCCGCACCCTGGTCGTCGAAGGGCGCGAACGCACCATCGTCGGCGTCGTGCCGGACGACATCGGCGTCGCCGCCCGCACGGACCTGTGGCTGCCGCTGACGGTGACGCCGCGCGAGGAGGCCAACCGCGGTGACCGCCGGCTCGACGTCGTCGCGCGCCTCGCTCCCGGCACCACCCGGGCCCAGGCGCAGAACGAACTCGACACGATCGCCGCCGAGCTGGCGCGCCAGTACCCGGACAGCAATGCCGACTGGGGCATCACGGTGGCCCCGGTGCGCGAGCAACTGGTCGGCGCGGACGAACGCACGCGCCTGTGGGTGCTGCTGGGCGCCGTGGCGCTGTTGCTGCTGGTCACCTGCAGCAACCTCGCCGGCCTGCAGATCGCCCGTGCCGCCGATCGCCAGCACGAGCTGGGTGTGCGCCAGGCGCTCGGTGCCAGCCGCAGCCAGCTGCGGCTGGACGTGCTGGCGGAGACCGCGCTCCTCGTCGTCGCCGGTGCCGCCCTGGCCCTGCCGCTGGCAGCGGCCCTGCTGCGGATCGCCGCGCAGACCCTGCAGGCGAGCCAGCCGCGCCTGACCACCCTCGGCATCGACCCGCTGGTCGCCGCCACGGCCATCGCCGCCTGCGCGCTGACGGCGCTGGCGTTCACCAGCGTGCCGGCGGCGATCGCGGCGCGTGCGGCGCCCACCGTGGCGCTCAATCGCGCGCGCAACGCGCTCGGCCGGCGCAGCGCCCCGCTGCGGGCCGGCCTGGTGGTGGCCCAGTTCGCGATCGCCACCGTGCTGCTGAGCGGCGCGCTGGCACTGGGTGGCCGGCTCTGGACGCTGGCACAGGCCAACCTGGGCTACCAGACCGCGCACCTGCTGACCGCGCGCATCTCGCTGCCGACGCTCGACTCGAGCGAGGTCTTCGATGCGCAGCGCCGCGCCCTGGCCAGCGTGGCCGAGGCGGTGCAGGCCCTGCCGGGCGTGCGCGCGGCGACGATCGCCAGCGAGGCGCCGCTCGGCTCGGTCGACACCCAGTCGGAGGTCGCACCCGGGCCGATGCCGGCCGAGGTGTCACCGCCGGAGCGCCGGGTGCAGGCGTCCTGGCGCATCGTCGACGCCCGCTATTTCGAGACCTTCGGCATTCCGCTGATCGCCGGCCGCCCGTTCGCGCGCGAGAACGAGCCCACCGACCGCATCATCCTCAGCCGCACCGTCGCCGAGCGCGTGTTCGGCTCCACCGACGTGGTCGGCCGGCTCGTCACGATGGGCAACGGCCAGCGCCGCGAAGTGGTCGGCGTGGCCGAGGACACCTTCCAGCGCAAGGTCGCCGACGGCGTGTCGCCGACCGTCTACATGCCGATCACCTGGTACCTGTGGGAGACGATGACGCTCGCCGTGCGCACCGATGCCGAACCGGCGGCGGTCGCCGCCGGCATCCGCGCACAGGCCGCACGGCTGATGCCGGACCGCCCGCTCTACGACCTGCGCACGATGGACGAGGCGGTCACCGCGTCGACCGCCGGGCCGCGCCTGCAGGCGGTGGTCGTCGCCCTGTTCGCGCTGGCCGCCGCGCTGATCGCCGCCGTCGGCATCGGCGCGGTCACCGCCTACCTGATCGCGCGCCGGACGACCGAGTTCGCGCTGCGCTTCGCGCTCGGCGCCTCGCCGCTGCGCGTACGCCTGCGCGTGCTGGCCGGTGCCGGCGGCCTGGCGCTGGCCGGCATCGCGCTCGGCGCGCTCAACCTGGTCACCTTCGAGCGGCTCGGCCTGCACCGCGATGCCGGTGCCGAGCACCTGCCGGCCGCGTTCGCGATCAGTGCGGCGGTGCTGCTGGCGACCTGCCTGTTGGCCTGCTGGTGGCCGGCGCGGCGCGCCGCACGCATCGCCCCGGCGCTGGCGCTGCGCGGCGACTAGCCGCGCCCGTCACACGCCCCGGCGGCCGAGCCGGTAGAATCGGCCGCTTTCCCGATCGAAGCGGAGCGATGCTGGACCGATTGCCGTTGTGGGTGCGCGACTGGCTGGGCGTGATCATGCCTTCCGCGCAGATCGTGCTGATCGTGCTGGTCGCCTGGCTGCTGCGCGCCCTGCTGGGGCGCCTGCTCGAACGCATCGGCACGCGCTACGACCTGCCCAAGGAGCTGGTGGTCGGCGTCCGCCGCGTGTTCGGCTTCGTGATCTACACCGCCGCGCTGCTGGCCGTGCTCGACCGCCTGGGCGTGTCCGGCACGGTGCTGTGGACCGCCTTCACCGGCTTCGCCGCGGTCGGCGCCGTCGCGTTCTTCGCCGCCTGGAGCGTGCTGTCGAACATCTTCTGCACGGTGCTGATCTTCACGACGCGGCCGTTCCGCCTCAACGACCAGATCGAGCTGCTCGAGAACGGCGAGAAGCCCGGCCTCAAGGGGCGCGTGATCGACGTCAACCTGATCTACACGACCTTGCTGGAAAGCCACGAGAACCGGCCCGACACGGTGCTGCAGATCCCGAACAACCTGTTCTTCCAGCGCACGGTCCGGCGCTGGCACGGCCGTGGCCTGCCGCAGGCCTAGCCGGACGCGCGCGCACCGCATCGGCTAGCATCGCGCTCCTCGTCGTTCCACCGGAGGAGCCGTCCATGCCGCTGCGCACCCTGTCCCTCGCGATCGCGACCGCACTCGCCCTGACGGCCTGCCAGGCGCCGCCGGAGGCACCCCCGGCATCGACCGCCGAGGCACCGCCGCCGGCCGCCGCTCCGGCGACCCGTGCCGACATCGCCGCCAAGGTGGCCGCCTATGCGGAAGTGGCGCTCACCGCCGACCTCTCGCACCTGGCCGAAGGCGATCGCCAGGCACTGGCGCTGCTGATCGAGGCCGGCGAGGTGATCGACGGCCTGTTCTGGAAGCAGGTCTGGGGCGACCGCGAATCCCTCCTCGCACGCATCGACGACCCGGCGACGCGCCGCTTCGCCGAGATCAACTACGGCCCCTGGGATCGCCTCGACGACGACCGGCCGTTCGTCGCCGGCATCGGCCCGCGGCCGCCCGGCGCCCGCTTCTATCCGGAAGACATGACCCGCGCGGAGTTCGAGCAGGCCGACCTGCCCGGCAAGTCCAGCCTCTACACGGTGATCCGGCGCACCGATGCCGGCACGCTCGCGGCCGTGCCGTACCACGAGGCCTACCGCGCCGAGCTGGAACGGGTCGCCGCCCTGCTGCGGCAGGCCGCCGCCGTCGCCTCCGATGCCGGCTTCCGCCACTACCTCGGGCTGCGCGCCGACGCGCTGCTCGACAGCGACTACCAGCCCAGCGACATGGCCTGGATGGACATGAAGACCAGCCCGATCGACGTGGTGATCGGCCCGATCGAGAGCTACCAGGACGCGCTGTTCGGCACCAAGACCGCGTTCGAGGCCTTCGTTCTGGTCAAGGACGTGGCCTGGAGCGAGCGCCTGGCGCGCTTCGCCAAGCACCTGCCCGCGCTGCAGCGCGGCCTGCCGGTGGCCGAGGCCTACAAGCGCGAGACGCCCGGCACCGATGCCGACCTCAACGCCTATTTCGCGCTCTACTACGGCGGCGACGCCAACGCCGGTGCCAAGACGATCGCCATCAACCTGCCCAACGACGAGGAAGTACAGCTCGCCAAGGGCTCGCGCCGCCTGCAGCTGGAAAACACCATGCGCGCCAAGTTCGACACGATCCTGATGCCGATCGCGCGCGAGCTCATCGCCGAGGACCAGCTCGACCACGTGGCCTTCGACGCGTTCTTCGAGAACGTCATGTTCCACGAGGTCGCCCATGGCCTGGGGATCAAGAACACGCTCGACGGCAAAGGCACGGTGCGCGAGGCGCTGACCGACCTGGCCAGCAGCTACGAGGAAGGCAAGGCCGACATCCTGGGCCTCTACATGATCGGCAAGCTCGGCCAGATGGGCGAGCTCGATCCGGCCCGGCTGCACGACAACTACGTGACCTTCCTGGCCGGCCTGTTCCGCTCGGTGCGGTTCGGGGCGAGCAGCGCCCACGGCCAGGCCAACATGGTCGCATTCAATTTCCTCGAACAGGCCGGCGCCTTCAGCCGCGACCCGGCCAGCGGCCGCTACCGGGTGGATTTCGACCGCATGGCGCAGGCCGTCGACGCCTTGTCGGCCCGCATCCTGACCCTGCAGGGCGACGGCGACTACGCCGGCGCCAAGGCGCTGCGCGACCAGCTCGGCCGGATCGGCCCGGCGCTGGCCGGCGACCTGGCGCGGTTGGAACAGCGGTCGATTCCGGTGGACATCGTGCTCAAGCAGGGACGCGCGCAGCTCGGGCTCTGACCGGCCACGCGGTACGGCTCAGGCCGCGAACGGCCATTCGCCGAGGACCGTGTACTCGCGCTGCCCGTCCACGCTGTACACCAGTTGGAAACCGGCCGGCCGCAGCAGCACCGGCGCCACCGGCACCAGCGGCGGGTCCGGATCGACATAGGCCAGCGTCAGGTGCGGCAGCAGGCTGCCACCGGTCTCGGACCGCAGGCCGACCGCGAGCAGTTGCCGGCCCAGCGCCGCGTGGAACGCCCGCAGCGGCTCCGGAACCACCGATGCCGCCAGGGCCAGCGCCGGCCGGCGACGGTCGCCGAGCGCAGCCAGGCGATCGAGCGCCAGCACGAAGGCCCGGCCCTGCACGCGGCCCGCCGCCTCGCCTGCCTGCGCCACCTGCTCCGCGCGCGGACCGGCGCTCTGGCCGAGGTAGTGCAGCGTCAGGTGATGGCGTGAGGGCCGCACCCAGTGCGCCGTCGGAACGGTGCCGCGCACGCTCGCGGCCACCGCCTCGACCGCCCGGCACTCGGCCGCCGCCGGCCGCAGCGCGAAGAACAGGCGATGCGTCGGCAGGCGCTCGACCGTCGCGAACAGGTCCTTTTGCATCCGCGCCGGCGCCCGCTAGTGCACGCGCGGCGGTCGCGCCGGCGATGGCCGCGCGGCGATGCCGGACGGTTTCATGGTGCTGCCGCGGCCGCCGCCGGCGGATACAGCGCGCGCAGCACCTGCGGCGCCAGCGCGCGGTAGATCGTCGCGTGGGTCAGGTCCGGACGCGGCACCGCCTGCCAGCGCAGCTGGGGCGGCGCATGCCGCTGCAGCAGGCCGCTCAGGCGCTCGGACGGGGGGCCGATGTTGGTTTCGTCGGCCCAGGCGAGGTACAGCTGCACCGGCCGCTGCGGCCAGGCGTCCAGCTGCGGTGCTGCACCGTCCACCAGCGCGCCGCCGTTCCACCACAGGCTCGGGCTGAGCGCGATCGAGACATCGAACAGGCCCGGCTGCAGCAGGAAGGTCTCGACGACGAAGAAACCGGCCAGCGACTCGCCGATGATGCCGCGCTCGCCGGTCGTGCGGTAGCGCGCATCGATCCATGCCATCAGCTCCTCGGCGATGAACCCGCGGAACGCCGCCGATCCGCCGACCCGCGGCGCCACCAGGCGATCGCTGGCGACCGTGGTCGGACCGGTCATGTCGCGACGCCGCTCGGTGTTCTCGATGCCGACGAGGATGACCGGGCGCATCTGGCCGGCCGCGATCAAGGCGTCGATGGTGGTGGCCAGGTGCGGGAAGTCCTCCGCCAGCCCGCCGTCGGGCATGTACAGCACGTCGAACCGCGCGGTCGCGTATCGGGCGTACTGCGGCGGCAGGTAGAGGTTGATCCGCCGCGTTTCGTCCAGCCGCGCCGACGGCAGCGTGAAGGTCGCGTGGGCGGGCACCGCCTCGGCGGCCGTCTGCGCCGGCCACGCCGGGGCGATGGCCTCCGCGGAAGGCGCCAGGAGCAGGATCGCGGTAGCCATCAGGAGGCGCTTCGGCATCGGGCGATGGTCGCATCGGAAGTACGGGGCGCTACTTTGCCCTGCGCGCGTGCGGTTGCGTAGCCCCGCAGCCGGGCTCGGCCTGCTTGCATCGAGAACGGCGGAATCCGTCCGGCACGCGGCGCCTGCGCAAGCCGCGGCACGGAGGTACCCCGTCCGAGCGCGCGGGCGGCACCGCTCGGGCCGGGTCACAGGCGAAGTGTTCAGGGGGCTCCGTGCCGCGACAGGGGGAGCCGCGGGCAGCCGGTGCGACGCCGATCGCCGGTTGCCGGCGCATCCCACCCGGAACCGCGGCAAGCGCCGATGCGCCCCGGTGCGAAAACGCACCCGGCAGCCTCGACATTGAATACTTGCCGTCTTTTCCCGACAATCGCCGGCCCGATTCGTGCGCGGCAAGGGTTCGGCCCTCGTCTAGCCCGATGCGCGATCGCTCGCGCAGACTCGCCCGCCCCCACAGCAGACCCCTTCATGTCGCGACCTTCCTCGCTCGATCACGAACAGCTCCTGGCCTGCGCGCGCGGCGAGCTGTTCGGCCCCGGCAATGCCCGCCTGCCGGCGCCGCCGATGCTGATGTTCGACCGCATCACGCGCATTGACGATCGCGGCGGCGCCTTCGACAAGGGCCTGATCCATGCCGAGCTCGACATCCGGCCGGACCTGTGGTTCTTCGGCTGCCACTTCGAGGGCGACCCGGTGATGCCGGGCTGCCTCGGCCTGGATGCGATGTGGCAGCTCACCGGCTTCTTCCTGCCGTGGCTCGGCGAACCCGGCCGCGGCCGCGCGCTGGGCGTGGGCCAGGTCAAGTTCAGCGGCCAGGTGCTGCCGTCGGCGCGCCAGGTCCGCTACGAGATCGACATCCGCCGCGTGATGCGCGGCAAGCTGGCGCTGGTGATCGCGAACGGCCGCACCTATGTCGACGACCGGCCGATCTACGCCGCCGACGACCTGCGCGTGGGCCTGTTCCAGTCCACCGAGGGCTTCTAGGCCATGCGCCGCGTGGTAGTGACGGGCATCGGCATCGCCTCGTGCATCGGTGACACGCTCGCCGAGGTCGCCACGGCGCTGCGCGAAGGCCGCAGCGGCATCCGCACCGCGCCCGAGCAGGCCGAGCGCGGGTTGCGCAGCCGCATCGCCGGCGCCCCGCAGACCGACCTGGTCGCGGCGATCGACCGCAAGCTCAAGCGCTTCATGGGCGATGCCGCCGCCTACACCTATGTGGCGATGCGCGACGCGATCGCCGATGCCGGCCTGTCCGCCGACGAGGTCAGCCACCCGCGCACCGGCGCCATCGCCGGCTCCGGCGGCGGCTCGGCGCAGTGGCAGATCGAGACCGGCGACCTGCTGCGCGAGAAGGGCGTGCGCCGCGTCGGCCCGTACATGGTGCCGCGGACGATGTGCTCGACCGTGTCGGCCACGCTGGCGACGGCATTCAGCATCCTCGGCCTCAGCTATTCGATCTCCGCGGCCTGTGCCACCTCCGCGCACTGCATCGGCGCCGCGGCCGACCTGATCCGCCACGGCGCCCAGGACGTGATGTTCGCCGGCGGCGGCGAGGAGCTGCACTGGGGCATGACCGCCCAGTTCGACGCGATGGGTGCGCTCTCCACCGGCTTCAACGACACGCCCGAGCGCGCTTCGCGCCCCTACGATGCGGACCGCGACGGCTTCGTCATCGGCGCCGGCGGCGGCATCCTGGTGCTGGAAGACTACGAGCGTGCCCGCGCGCGCGGCGCGCGCATCCATGCCGAGCTGGTCGGCTACGGCGTGACCTCCGACGGCGGCGACATGGTCGCGCCGTCCGGCGAAGGCGCGGTGCGCTGCATGCAGATGGCCTTACACGGCCTCGCCGCACCGATCGACTACGTCAACACGCACGGCACGGCGACACCGGTCGGCGACATCGTCGAGCTGGAGGCGCTGCGCGCGGTCTTCGGCGCGGCCGTGCCGCCGCTGTCCTCGACCAAGGCGCTGACCGGCCATTCGCTCGGCGCCGCCAGCGTGCACGAGGCGATCTACAGCCTGCTGATGCTGCGCGACGGCTTCATGGCCGGCTCGGCCAACATCGACACGCTCGATCCGCGCGCGGAAGGTTTCCCGGTGCTGCGCGAGAGCCGCGACGCCCGGCTCGACACGGTGATGTCCAACAGCTTCGGCTTCGGCGGCACCAACGCCAGCCTGGTGTTCGCGCGGGTCTGACGACCCGCGCGCCGCGCACGGGCGGGGAATCCGCCCGACGGCTGCAACCGATCGGCAAGCCCCCGCATCTCCTAGGCATCACTGCGCCGAGGGACCTGCCATGCCGTTTTCCGTTTCCGCCCCCCGCGCCGCGCTCGCGGCGCTACTGGCCCTCCTGGCCGGAGCCGCCGCCGCGACGCCGCGCAGCGCCGTCGACGGCATCGCCCAGGCGATCGAGGATCGCTACTACGACGAGGCGCGTGCGGGCCAGATCGCCGCCGAGCTGCGGGCTGCCGCGACCGCCGGAACGTTCGACGCGCTGACCGATCCGCGTGACCTGGCCACCGCGCTGGCCGAGCGCCTGCGGCCGTCCGATGCGCATTTCAACGTGCGCTGGGTCGATCCGGCGGCGGACGCGCCGCGGCCGGCGCGCGAGGCGCCGCCACCCGAGCGCGAGCGCCGTGGCAACTACGGCATCCAGCGGGTCGAGGTACTGCCGGGCAATATCGGCTACCTGGACCTGCGCCTGCTCGCCGGCTTCGAGTTCGGCGAACCCGACGCACCGGCCCGCCGGGCGATCGAGGCGGCCCTGGACCTGCTTTCGCGCACCGACGGCATGATCCTCGATCTTCGCCAGTCGCCGGGCGGCTCGCCGGCGATGGTGGGCTATCTCGCCAGCGCCTTCACCGCGCGCGGCAAGGACGTCTTCAACACCTTCCACGGCCGCAACGGCCGGACGATGAGCGAAGCGCCGCTCGACTGGTACCCGTCGCCACGCGTAGAGGTGCCGCTGTTCGTGCTGACCAGCGGGCGGACCGGCTCGGCCGCCGAGGCGCTCGCCTATACGCTGCAGCAGTCCGGTCGCGCCCGCGTGGTCGGCCAGACCACCGGCGGCGCCGCTAACCCCGGCGACGAGGTCGATGCCGGCGACGGCTTCCGCGTCTTCGTGTCGGTGGCGACACCGGTCAATCCGATCAGCCGCGACAACTGGGAAGGTCGCGGCGTCGTTCCCGACATCGCGGCGCCGGTCGATGGTGCTACCGGCAAGGCCCAGCGCCTGGCCCTGGCCGCGATCCTGGCGCGCCGGCCGGACGCCACCGACGCCCGCTGGGTGCTCGATGCGCTGCAGGCGGCGGATGCGCCGCCCAAGTCGATCGACACCGGCCGGTTCGTGGGGCACTACGGCGAACTGCGCGTACGCGCCGAGGCCGGCGGCCTGCTGCTCGAACGCGGCCGCCGCCCGCCGCAGCTGCTGCTGCCGCTCGAAGGCGACCTGTTCAGCGTGGCCGACGATCCGACGCGCCGCGTCGCCTTCCAGCACGACGCTGCCGGCGCGATCGTCGCGCTGGAAACCCTGTCCAGCGACGGTGCCACCACGCGCCACCGGCGCGAGAACTGAGCGGTCGGATCGCGCCGCAACGGACGGTGGCGCAGAGGCGGACCGCGCTGCCGCATCCGCTGATCCGCGTGCCGGCCGCTGCGCCATCGTCGCGCGCCATGTCCCATCCCTGCCTTCGCTGCGGTGCCTGCTGCGCGGTGTATCGCGTCGCGTTCTACTGCACCGAAGCAGCGACGACGTTGGGCGGCCCGGTGCCGCCGGAGCTGACCGTCCGGCTGGACCGGCACCGGCTGGCGATGAAGGGCGCCGAGGGCAGCGATCCGCGCTGCGGAGCGCTGGCCGGCACCGTGGACGCCACGGCCGCCTGCACGATCTACGCGCGCCGCCCGTCGCCATGCCGCGAACCGGCGCCGGCCTGGGAGGCCGGCCGAGCGAGCCCGTCGTGCGACCGTGCGCGCAGCGCGCACGGCCTGCCGCCGCTGAAGGCCACGGACTGGGACACCTCCACCGCAGCCTAGCCGAAGACGCGGACCGGTGCGTGCTCGCTTCGGCGGTACGGCGGCACGGGCCGGAGGCGCGGCGATCGACGACCGGAACTACGGCATCAGCGATACCAGCTCCAGCAATCGTCCGGTGATCGACTGCACCGCGTACTCGTCGATGCCGCCGGCCGGGTTGTTGGCCATCGCGACCACGACGTACGGGTCCTCGCCGGCGTTCTCGAGCATCCAGGCGTGGGTCAGCACGTGGTAGCCGGTCCCGGACGAAAGGCTGCCGCCCTTGTACCAGACGCGGTCCCATCGGCCGCGTACGTCGGGCTGGGCCGCCTGCGCCCCCAGGGCGGCGTCGACCGTGATCAGTGCCTCGGACCCCTGCGGCAGGCGGCGCAACTGGCCGAAGGCGCGACAGACGTCCGACGCGCTGGCGCGCCAGGTGCCGTCGGTCAGCAGCCCGGCATGGAAGAACGGCCCACCGGTGTTCGGGCCGAGCGGCTCGATGCGTTCGGCCAGGAACTGCCGCTTGTAGGCCTGGCTGCCGGTGACGTAGCCCAGCGCCTCGTCCAGCGGGAACGAACGGAACAGGTGGAACTGCTCGCTGATGCCGAGCAAGGGCGTGAGGAGATCGGGCTGGGCGACGCCGAAGCCGGCCACGACCTGGTCGAGCCGCTCGCGGCCGACCCGCTGGTGCAGCAGGTCGGTCGCGGTGTTGTCGCTGTTGCCCATCATCAGCGTCGCCAGCTCGGCCACCGGGAACGGCGTGTCCAACGGCTCGCTGTTGATGATGCCGCCCGGCGCGAGCTCCGAGGCGACCATCGGCACCTGCTCGGCCGCTGCCAGCGGGCCGGCGGCGATCGCGCGGCCGACGCCACCGAGCACCCAGAGCTTGAACACCGAGGCGGTCGCCCGCGGCAGGTCGGCGCTGCGGCCGGCGATCTCGCTGCACTGGCCGCCGCTGCCGATGCGGCCGACGAACAACCCCGGACCCGGCGACAGCATGGCGAACTTGTCGGCCGCCTGCGCCAGCGTCAGCGTGCGGTCGACCGGATACTGGACCGAGCCGCCGTAGCTGCTGACGCCGAACAGCACGATGCGGCCGTCGCCGGCGTACCGCGTGCCGAAGCTCAGGAACCCTGACGGCGGCGGACTGCCCGGCGAGTCGATCACCACCGTCGCGCGCACCGGTGTCAGGCCGATCACGTCGGTGATGACCGCATCGGGATAGCTGGCACGTACCGAGGCGATGAACGCCTGGGTCTGCGCCGCCGGCGTCTGGCTCAGCCAGCCGGCATCGAAATGCGCGTTGATCTCGGCAATCGACGTCGTCTCGCCGGCCGCCAGTTCGCCGATCAGCCAGCGCAGCTGGTCGGCCGCCGGTCCCGGCGGCAGCAGGTACTGCCCGCCGACCACCGGGAACAGCGGCGCGATCGACGGCGGCTCGAAGCCGTCGACGAACAGCGGCCGCGCCTGCGCCGTGGTCAGCGCCATCACACCCACCAGCACGCCCAGATACCGCTTCATGGCCGTTTCCCCCTCGCGATCGAACGCCGTATCGCGCAGCCCCGCCGAACGCGCGGGCCGCCGTCGCTTTCAAAGGCGTGAAACGGTGGAAAAGCAGCTCAGGCCCGCCGGTGGCCGGTGGCCCGGCCCGTCGAACTGACCGGCGCTCAGCGCAGCTGGCTGTCCTTGCTGCCGCGGCGGTTGTAGCCGCTGAACGTGGCCTGCTCGCGGTCGTGTGCCTCCTGGCAGGTCACGCACAGGCGCACGCCCGGCACGGCCTTGCGCCGGGCCTCGGGAATCGGCTTCTCGCAGTCCTCGCAGTGCGCCAGACCCGGCCCCTGCGGAAGCTGGCTGCGGGCACGCTTGATCGCATCGTTGACGGTGGCGTCGATCTGGTCCTGGACCGCGCCGTCACCTGCCCAACCGGTTGCCATCGGGCACCTCCTGAAACGTTCAGAGCCGCCGCACACAGCGGCAGCGGGTTGCACCAGTACAGGGTCGAGAAAGAGCCGTCCTGCCCATTCCCGACGCACACGATGCGGCAAGGCCGCACCACCGGTTCCGCGGATCAACCGCTGGTGCCGTCGATCCGCGCGCGATCCCACCCTGGATCGCGCCAGCACGCGATTTCTCAAGAGTTTGCAAGATGGCGGCGAACCCCGGCAAGTCAAGGCACGCAGCGGCCCGGCGCGGCTTGACAAATACGTTTACACGCGTAATCTCAATACATCGATTACGGATGTAAATGAAATGCAGATCAGTGATGCCGAAAGTGCCGTGATGGACGTGCTCTGGCGCGCGCAGCCGCTCGCCGCCGACGACATCGTGGCCGCCACCGCCAGCCGGCACGGCTGGCAGGAAGCGACCGTCAAGACCCTGATCAACCGGTTGCTGCGCAAGGGTGCGATCGCCGCCGAGCGCGATGGCCGCCGCTATCTCTACCGGCCGGTCCTGGCGCGCGCGGACTACGTGCACGCCAGCAGCAAGACCCTGCTCGACCGCCTGTTCGACGGACGCGTGGCGCCGCTGGTCGCGCACTTCTCCGAACGGCGCAAGCTCAGCAAGCGCGACATCGCCGAACTGCGCAAGCTGATCGAGGACCTCGACGATGGCCGGTGACATCCTCGAAGGCCTGCTGCGCCTGACCCTGGCCGCCTCGGCCGCGATCGCGGTCGTGCTGCTCGTACGCAGGATCGTGCGGCGCTGGGTCGGCGCGCGCATCGC
The DNA here is from genome assembly GCF_001632775.1 of Dokdonella koreensis DS-123. Lineage (NCBI taxonomy): Bacteria > Pseudomonadati > Pseudomonadota > Gammaproteobacteria > Lysobacterales > Rhodanobacteraceae > Dokdonella > Dokdonella koreensis. Next base: position 1,519,960 of record NZ_CP015249.1, on the reverse strand, counting down.
CTATGCACTCTGGGCGGCGGTACCGTGCGCCGGCCTCGGTGCGCTGCTTCCGCGCCCCCAGGCCCTGTCCGTGCCGGCCTGGACAGGCGTCGCCGATCTCGCGTTCGCCGCCGCGGTCCCGGCGGCCAGTTCCACCGCCGGCTGGCTGGTCGCCGCATGGCTGGCCGGCGTGCTGGCGACGGCACTGGTCACCTGGCGGACGCAAGCGCGCTTCCTGCGTCACCTGGGACCGCTGGTCGAAACGACCGACGGCCTCTGGCAGGCACGCGGCGATCACGCCGGGCCGGCCCTGGTCGGCGCGCTGCAGCCGCGCATCGTCATCCCCGGCGACTTCCACCACCGCTACAGCGAACGCGAACGCACGCTGATCCTGGCGCACGAGCGCGCGCACCGGCGCCAGCGCGACCCGCTGCTCAATGCCGCCGTCGCCGCGCTGCGCTGCCTGCAATGGTTCAACCCCCTCGTGCACCTGGCCGCCGGCCGGTTCCGGCTCGATCAGGAGCTGGCCTGCGACGCACGGGTGCTGCACGACTTTCCGGAAGCGCGCCGGTCCTACGCCGACGCGATGTTGAAGACGCAGCGGGTCGACCTCGGACTGCCGATCGGCTGCCAATGGCAGTCCAGCCATCCACTGAACGAGAGAATCGCCATGCTCAAGAAACCCCTCCCCGGCCGCCTGCGCCGGATCCTCGGTGCCACCGGCCTCGCCGCTGCCGTGCTGGCCGCCGGTGGCCTGGCCTGGGCCGCGCAGCCGGCTTCGACCGGACCGGGCTACGGACGCCTCAGTCCTCCCGCCTACCCCGCCGACCTGGACGGTGTCGTTCCGGAAGGAACGGTCTACCTCAAGGTGCGGGTCGGCAGCGACGGCACGCCGCTGGCCGTCGAGCGCGATCGCGTCGTGCCCGATTCACTGCCGGCGGCCGTCGCCGACCAGCTGGCCGACAGCGCCGCCGCCGCGGTCCGCAGCTGGACCTTCACACCGGCCCAGCGCAACGGCCGCAGCGAGGAAGGCAGTGTCGTGGTGCCGATCCGCTTCTCGTCCGGCGTCACCGCCACACCGGGCACACCCACGACACCCGCGACGCCGGCCACACCGGCGGTGCCGGCAACCCCGGCGATCGCGGCCCCGGCGCTCGACACGATCACGGTCCAGCGCCGCTAGTCCGGAGCGACGACCTGCCCGCGCCGGGCTGCGTTTCGCACCGTCGCCGCATCCGCGGCGACGGCTGCGCGAGGCGTCCGGCGCGAGCCGGCGGCAACCGGCCGCCGAGGGCGTCCCGGCGCCTTCCGCGCCGATGCAGCCGTTGCGGCGCTGGGCATATCCGGGCAATGCCGCTCATGCGCCATCCGGCCCGCGTCCGGCGTCTTCGGTAGCCACGGCAGCGGCCAGGTCGTCGAGCCGCCGCAGGCGCGCCCGGGCGCGGCGCCCGAGCCCGCAGGCGATGGCGGCCGACACGATCACCACCACGGCATTGACTGCCAGGTTGATGCCCCATACCCGCACCGGGTCGGCGCCCCACAGACCGAATGCCAGGTCGGCCCAGGCGGCCGCGTACAGGCCGCACCAGAGCGTCAGGCTGAGCCAGGCGCTGGTCCGCCAGATGCGCAGCGAGGTGCGGGTGCGCCCGTGCTCGAAGGCCAGCAGGGCCGGCGGCGCTAGGTCGAGCGCGCGCCACTGGCGCCGGCGATGCCATTGCGTCCAGCCGGTGAAGCCGAGCACGACCGCCAGCAGCACCAGGCCGGTAGCGCGATCGTTCCAGCCGGCCTTCGGCAGCAGCGCCAGCGTCAGGCACAGCATGACGGCGATCGCCGCAGCGGCCAGTTCCAGCACGCGCGTGACCGCCATGCGCCGGCTGCGCCGGGTCACCTCGCCGCGCAGCGCGGTCCAGTCGACGGCCGCCAGCGGCTGCTCGCACCAGGCGGTCCGGAGCGCTGCCCAATCGGCAGCGGCAGGTTCAGTTCCCGTCACGATCGTCTCCCATCTGTGCGCGCAGGCGCCGCCGGGCCCGGCTCAGCCGTTGCGCGACCGTGTTCTCGGCCAGGCCCAGCAGCTCGGCGATCTCCTTCTGCGTGAAGCCCTCCAGCGCCAGCACCACCGGCTGGCGGAACGCCAGCGGCAGGCCGCGCACCGCCTCGACCAGGCCCTGCCGCCGCTGGCCGATCTGGACCTGCTGCAGCGGGTCGGCCTCCGGATCGGCCAGGTCCGGGTCGAGCGGCGCATCGAGGGCGGCGCGGTTGGCCGCGAGGTGGTTGATCGCCCGGTTGTTGGCCACCCGGGCGACGAAACTGCGCAGGGCCGACTCGCCGCGCCACTGCGGCAATGCCCGCCACAGCGCGATGGAGATGTCCTGCAGCAGGTCGTCGCGCCGCGCCGGCTCGCCGGCGTAGCTGGCCGCGATGCGCGCCAGCATCGGGCCGTAGGTTTCCAGCACTTCCTCGATCTGCGGCCGCGTCATCGGCCGTCAGGCGGTCGCCGGCCCGGCCGGATCGAACACGTCGCGATAGGCCGCGTAGCTGACGTACACGCCGAACGGCAACAGCACCAGCAACAGCCACGGCTGCCACAGCATGCCGGCGATCAGCGCGCCCATCGCCACCGTATAGGCCAGCACCGGCCGCCACAGCAGCGCCAGCCGGCGGGCGTTCTCGACCAAGGCGGCGCCGACGCCGAGGCCGTCGATCACCACGCGCGGCGCCGCGAAGAACATGAACGCCGCCGGCAGCAGCCCGGAGACCAGGACCGCCGCCAACTGGCCCCGCGTGAACGTGATCGCGGCCAGGTTGCCGGTCGCCAGCGCGCCGGCCTGCGCGGCGCCGCCGAGCAGGAACGCCACGCCGACCTGGAACGCGAAGGCCAGCACCGCGACGGCCGCCAGCAGCAGGATCGACCACGCGCGTCCCCAGGCGGTGCGGGCGGCCGCCGCCGGTGCGAACGTCCCGGCGCGCACGCGGCGGTCGACCATCAGCAGCACCCAGGCGCTGGCCAGCGGCGTCAGCAGCTTGGAGGCGACCACGCCGAACGTGGGCAGCAGCTGGACCAGCCCCTCGACCACGATCGGCAGCAGGGCCAGCAGCCAGAAGCGCAGCGGCGCCCGGCGGAACAGCGTGCCGGCGTGGCGCAGCCAGCGCACCGCCACGCCCCAGCCGGCGGCGATCGGTTCGTGGGTCGGATTCATCGTTGCGGGCAGGTGGCTCATCGTCGTGTCCGGTTGCGGGAGTCCTTCTCAAGGACAGGCCTTCGGCGAAAAACCTGACATCCGCGCGCACCGGCCCGCTCCCGGGCGGGTGGACCTCCTGCCGACGACACGCCCCGCGCCGCAGCGGAGACACGCCGCTCCGGTCCGGCGCCTGCCGCCGGACGGCCGCCGGCAGCGTACCGTGGCGAGGCCGGCACCGGTACCGCCGCAAGGCCGGTTCCGGCCGCGGCCGGGCGGCGCCGGCGCGTCCGTGCCGCCGGCGCGCCGTACCGTCACGCACCGGGCTGTGGCACAGTCGCCGCGAAGCCGCCAGCCAGACCCGCGTGAACGAGACACCCGCCCCCGCGCGCCCGTGGTTCCTGTACCTGATCGAATGCCGGAACGGCGCCTACTACGCCGGCATCGCCGTGGACGTCGCCGCACGCTACGCATCACACCAGCGCGGCACCGGCGCCCGCTACACGCGTGCCAACCCGCCGGTGCGCCTGCTCGGCAGCCGCTGCTATCCGGATCGTGCCTCGGCCTCGCGCGCGGAATGGCAGATCAAGCGCCTGCCGCGTGCCGACAAGCTGGCCTACCTGGCCGCCGATGCCACGCCCGAGCCCGCCGCCGCGACGGCTCAGGCCGGGCCGATCGACAGCGTCGTCACGCTGGCCAGCTGATCGGGCGCCAGCGCACGGGTGTCGACCAGGGTCGACTCGCTGCCGAGCGCCTCCACCAATGTCCGCCGCGGCACCTCGGTGCGCGTGCTCTCGCGGCCGTGCACGCCCTCGCGCGTGGACAGGAACGCCAGCAGCCGGTCGGCCTTCGCCGCCGGGCCGCGCTTCTCGAAGCCGTCCCACAGGTCCTTCGGCGTCGCGTTGAGGCTGCCGTGATGGCCGACCTTGTAGAGGTCCACCCCGCCCAGCAGCTCGCGCACCCCCGGCTGCGCCAGCGCGTACATCCAGTTCTCGTACTGCGCGTCGCCGGGAAACAGCAGGCGCTTGTCGCCGGCCTCGAACAACAGGATCACGCTGGTGTTGTTCATCGCGTCGTCCAGCGCCCGCACGATCGCCAGCAGCGACTCGGCCTGTTCGCGCCGTGCATACGAGCGGTACCAGCGCGCATCCCACGGGTAGCGCGTGGTGGCGTGCTCCGGGAACAGCGGCGCGAACGCCGCCGCGTCCCGGGCGGCCAGGTCCGCGCGCTTGGACCAGAAGTCCGCGCGCGCACCCATCGCATGCCAGAACTGGTCCTTGTCGACGGCACGCTGGCGCGCGATCGCCTGGGTCTGCGCCAGTGTCGGCGGCCCGAGCACGCGGACAGTCACGCCCGGCAGCAGCGGTTCCAGTCCGGACCGGGCGCCGAAGTACACGTAGCGTCGCTTGGGCGCCATCGTCATCAGGTTGGTGACGGCATCGCGGTTGGCCAGGCTGTTGTCGTCGCCGAGGAAGGCCAGCTGGTCGCGCAGGTCCGCCAGCGGCCGGCCCTGCAGGCGCTCGGCCGCCTGCAGGGCGAAGCCCGCATAGCGGTTCATGTCGGCCAGCATCCGCAGGTGCCGCGCCACCCGCGCGCGCGCCGGCGCCAGATTGCGCGTGGGCTGCTCCGCATCCCGCGCGGCATCCGGATCCTCGGTCCAGGGCTGGATCACCAGCTTCGGGCGCAGGTCGCGGATGATCGCGCCGGGGCCGTCGCCGTTCCTTGCCGCAAAGCCGCTGATGTGGTCCTTGTGCCGATGGGTGGCGACCACCGCATCGAGGCGGCCGCCGCAGTCCTCGCGGATCTGCCGCGCGATCCGCAGCAGGTAGTCGCCGCCGCCGGCCTTGCCGGCCGGCAGCCGCGTCGAGCCGAAATCGATCAGGACGTGCCGGTCGAACCTCGCATAGTGGAACGTCAGCAGGAAGCAGTCGCCGAAGCCGACGTCGTAGCTGCGCAGGGTGACGCGCTGTGGACGGTCGGCGGCGGCGGTCTTGCGCGTGGCCATGTCACCACATCCTGCCGGCGGGCGGCGTGAACGGGCGCAGCGCGCGGTCGCGGTGCATCGCCGCAATGCGCTGCGCCACCGGTGCGCTCGACGCGAAATGGCCCTGCTCCCAGAGGCTGCGCAGCCGGTCGCCCTGGCGCGCGCTCGCCACGCCGGTGCCGATGTGGAACTTGAGCTGGCCGTATTCGCCGAAGACCAGGCTGCCGCCGCCGTAGAGCGTGATGAACTGCGTGCCGGGCATGTCCGCCGGCTTCTCGATGCCCAGCGCCTTGAGTTCGTTGGCGAAGATCTTGAGCGTCTGCACGTACTCCACCACCGTCTCGCGCAGCAGCGTCTCGTCGTTGCTGACGCGCAGCACCGGCCGCACCGAGATCACGCGCGTGAAGGCGTTCGGCTCGATCCCGAGCGCCTTGCGGTTTTCCCAGACGAAGCGGAACACCTCGGTCGGATCGCTCTGCATGCGCGCGAAATGCGTGCCGGCCAGCGTGAACGAATCGACCCGCGGCGGATCCCAGGCGCCGTCCGAGCGCGTGCCGCTGGACGGCACCACGCCGTACGCGGCGAAGGTCTCCCTGAGAATGTCACGATAGTGATAGCGGCTGTCGTCCGGGTACAGCTGCAGGTCGGCCGTGAGCAGGGCGCTCAGGTAGTCCGGAAAGCTCATGTCCACCGGCGGCAGGTAGTCGATCGCGCGGATCACGATGCGCAGCAGCTGCTTGGCCGCGGTCGCGCCCTCCTCCGCCACCACCGATCGGCTCACACCGCTCACGCGGTCCGCGCGCAGCGGTTCCAGCCGGCGCAGCCAGGTCAGCACGAAGGCGCGCAGGACGATCGCGACCAGCAGCTCGCCGCGGTCGTGCGCCTCCTCGAACCGCGCGCTGCCGTAATGGAACTCCGCCGGCTCGATCCGCAGCGAAGCGCGCAAGGTCGCGCTCGGCACGCCGTCCAGTGCCGCGCCCATCTGCTCGGCCAGCCGCGCCAGCGCCGTGCCGGCGAGGCCGTCGAGGTCGAGCCGGTCGAAGCGGACGCGGCCGTCGCGGCCGGTCAGCGGCCCCAGCGCATGCTCGACCACCGTCTGGCTGCGGAACACCGACAGCAGCGCGACGACATCGGCGAAGCCCTCGTGGAACGCCGCCTGGTCCGGCGAGGACGGCTGGAAGTAGAACGGCCGCAGGCCGTCCAGGAGCGCGTGCGTGGTCTCGTGCGCGACGATGTCGTGCGACAGGCAGGTGTAGACGATGCGGCCGCGCCGGTCCGGGAAGTAGCCGAAGGCCAGGCTCTCCGATTCGCGCGAGTAGTACGCGTTGGCGTCGGCGAATGCGTGCGGCGCCAGCTTGAGCTGGTGCCCGGGATGCTCGAAGCCCCAGGCCACCGGCCGCCCGAGCGCGCACTCGAACTCCTTGAGCGTGGCCATGGCGATCGCGTAGACGTTCTGCTGGTGGAAGTGCGGATCGCCCACCAGCCGCTCGATGTCGGTGACGTCGGCATACGGGTCCGACGCCACGTCGCCGGTGCGCGGCCGGTAGAGGACGTTGGCCGAGGCGTCGTAGTCCACCACGTGGATGCGATGCCCCTTCGGCCCGCGCTCGAGCCGTTCCGCGGCCACTGCCACCGTCGTCGTCAGCGCCCGGCCATCGGACGTCAACACCCCCGGATCCTGCGCCAGGATCGTCCACCGGCGCATCGGCACGTCGTGCCGGACCGGATCATGCGTCCCCTGCGGGACCGTGCGCTGCATCGCCACGCCGTCGCCCTCCCCGGCCCGCCCGGGCCGCGATGGAACTGGAAGCACCCCGCGCCCATGCGCGGCCGGACTACGCCGGCAACCGCCGCCGGCTCACCACCATGAGAACACGCGCTCGTCCCACCGCATGCGACGCGAGCGGGATCCGTCCGGATCGATCTCGCCCGGGTCCCCGGAACCACCCCACGCCATCCACGGCGGCTCGCGGCACGGCCGCCAGTGCGCATCGAAGACCGTCGCATCGGACAGCAGCGGCGGCGCCGGACAGGCCTCGCGGTCGTAGCGCGAGATCCACTGCGCGTGCAGGTATTCATGCGCCACCGGCACCTGGCCGCGGACGCCGGCCGGCAGTGCCGCCAGCAGCAGCCCGGCCACCCAGCCCCAGCCACCCGCCGTGAACCGTGTCGATCCTTCGACCATTGCATCGTTCCCCTCGGCGCCGCCCACCGCTCCGGCGCCCCGTCCGCATCCGCCTTCCACTGCCGGTGCCTCGGCGAACGTGCGCCGTGCCCACCGCATCCATGCGTCCGATCATGGCACGGCCACCGGTGCCCCACAAACGCCGAGCGCCGTCAGGAAAAAGACCTATCCAATTGATGTAAAAGAGAAAACGATCGGCGTAGGAAATTTCCTACACCGATTGCCGTCATCCGCTCACACGCACCCCAGCCGTCAGGCCATCGCGCCATTCACGGCCGGGCCGGCTCGCCTGAGCGGCACGCCCAGGGCGCCCGGACGCTCCCTGCCGATCGTCATTTCCCGTAGTAGCCGTCGCGTTGCGAGACCGCCCGCCGGGCAGGCGCGACCGGGACGCACAGGCCGATCATCCGCGCGAATCGCTTCCGGGTGGCGTCCTGACGCCGCTCGTCGCAGGCGGCTCGCGTCGGCGAGCGCAGCCGAGCAAAGTGCCGCAACGGAAACCGCGCGCCGGTCGGACCCGAACGGCACACGGCGGCCGAGCCCGCTCCCGGAAAAGGCGCATGACCATGACCCTGCGAAAGCGAATCCTCGTCGGCCTGCTGGCGCTCGTGCTGCTCGCGCTGGCCACGCTGGCCGTCGCCCTGAGCTACGAATCGCCGTGCCCCGCCCCCGCTCCGCCACCGGCCGGTGGCACGCCGATGCAGGCCGTCGTGCACCGGTGCTACGGCACGGCCGATGTCCTGCACCTGGAGACGATCGCCAGGCCAACGCCCAAGGACAACGAAATCCTGGTCAAGGTGCACGCCGCCTCGGTCAATCCGCTCGACGTGCACTCCACCACCGGTAAGCCTTACATCATGCGGCTGTCCTCGGGCCTGGGCGCCCCCGACAACCCGCGGCTGGGCGTCGATTTCGCCGGCACCGTCGAGGCCGTCGGCACCCAGGTGACCCGGTTCAAGCCGGGCGATGCGGTCTTCGGCGGACGCAACGGCGCCCTGGCCGACTACCTGGTCGTGCGCGAGGACCGCGCCGTGGTGCCGAAGCCGTCCAATCTCAGCTTCGAGCAAGCCGCCGCCCTGCCGATCGCCGCCGTCACCGCGCTGCAGGGCCTGCGCGACCACGGACACCTGCGTCCCGGCCATAAGGTGCTCATCAACGGCGCCTCCGGCGGCGTCGGCACCGTCGCCGTGCAGATCGCCAAGGCCTACGGCGCCGAAGTGACCGGCGTCTGCAGCACGCGCAATCTCGACCTGGTGCGCTCCCTTGGTGCCGACCACGTGATCGACTACACCCAGGAAAACTTCACCGAAGGCGGCGCCCAGTACGACCTGATCCTCGACAACGTCGGCAGCCATTCGCTGCTGGATACACGGCGCGCGCTGAAGCCCGACGGCATCCTCGTGATCGTCAGCGGCCCCAAGCGCGATCCCTGGCTGGGACCGCTCGCCCGCGTGATCCAGGCCGCGCTGCTGGCACCGTTCGTCGACCAGGAAATGACCAAGTTCCTGGCGGAGCTCACACCCGCCGACCTGGCGGTCCTCGCCGACCTGGCACAGGCCGGCAAGCTGACGCCGGTGATCGATCGCCGCTATCCGCTGCGCGAAGCCGCGGAGGCCATCCGCTACGTGGAAACCGGCCGCGCGCGGGGCAAGGTGATCGTCGAGATGAACTAGGTTCCCGCAGCTCTGTTCTGCCGCAGGAGGTGGAGCGTCTGCGCGCTTGGCAGGCCGGAGGATCGACGGAGCGCGCCACGCCTCCTATGCTTCGTCGGCGCGCTTCCTGGCGTGCCATCGTCCATGGAGGCCCAGTGCCCAAGGCGCCGATCGCACTGACCGTCGCAGCCCTGCTGTCCGGCTGCATCCAGATACCGGAGTCCTGCTTTCGATTGGCAGCCGACTCCAGACTACCAGCCTGGTTTGAACACGCCGGCCGTGGCGACCGGGCCGACCTGGAAGTCCGGATTTGCTACTTCATCGACAGCAGCGGCCATACGATGCGCGCCACGCTGCACGACACACGCAAGGGCAAGGATGAGCACGTAGTAGGCACCTTGAAAGGATCTGTTCCTATCCGGCCGTATCCCCAGCACGACAGCCGCCCTGTCTACGAGCTGGTTACCGTCGGGACCACGACCGAACTGATCGAGCACCGGGGAAGAAACGACCTTTTCCATGTGTCAGACGATCCAGCCATGCGGCGCCTCGCGGAGGAGCAACGGAACTGACGACCGAAGCCGCACCATTGACGCCGTTGACGATGAAGCCCTTCGGCATTCGGCCACACCCGATCGGATCCTCCGAAACATCGTGACTGCGGACTTGCTGACCTCCTTGCATCAAGCCCGATGTCTGAGTTGCGATCTCGCGTGGCACAGGATGGAAATTCCCGGCGCCGCTGAGCAGATCGCACGCGCAAACCCACACGGGCAGACCTGCGCGCGATCCACGCCAGTATCGGCAAGGCCCGCCGTCGTCGTGTCACGGCGATATCGTGGTCGCCCGGCCAGCGGACCTGAACAGCTACCCGCCTGGTGTCAGACGGATGCCCCGCAACGACCTGTCATCGCCGGCAGCGAATGACTACCACCTGGCACGTTCGAGCGCACGACGCCTTGCGGCTGCGAGGAGCCTATCGGGCGAGAAGCCGGCGCGGCTTCTCTTTGAGGATCCGGCTACTTCGCGCATCTATCTCTTTCTAGCAAGGTCAGCGCCCCTCCAATGGTCTCTTGCCTTACTGGCAAATCAAGCACGGAGTAGCTCCACATGACTGTGACAGGACTACCCGCAACAGGCTTCCTTAGTTCAGGGAAGATGTGGCTGAGATATACATCACCGTATTGTTTACCTCCACGCCTCAACAAACGATTTTCCGAAAAATCATCCTGAATCAAATAGACGCGACGCAGAAGACCACCACGAATTGCCGTTCCACGATATGCAACAACAATCGCCCCATCAACCCCCCAGGGAAGTCTTTCATTAGGAATGGTAATACTGTTCTCAGAAACGTTACTCACCTCAAATCTAAGAATAAACCCATCCTCATCCGACACAATGCATGCGTTGACCTCCAGCTCGGCCGGACCAGCCAGGCACGCGCATGATAAAAACGCCAAGAGCAGCGCAACCAGACGCCTATCTGCCATTTTCTAACCCTCTATCGAATGGTCATCTGCTGCGCAATGGTACGCTCGTTACGGCCGACTCATGGGCAGCCGGCCATCTCGTCACCGTGGCGGCCATCACCAACCGGTTGCAATCGCAGAATGCGATCGATAGCCAACCACATGTTTCTTAAGCAATGAAACAAGCTGAGGCCTCACTCACCTCGCAATCCGGCAGGATGCACAACATCCCTATGTGATTGCGCCAGGTTGCCGTGAAGCTACAACCGCGGACAACTGACAGCGTCAAATTCCTCGAGTCTGGCTACAGCAAAGGCCGTTATCTTGCCCACTTCCGCAATTGACCTCGAAATTGTCCTTGACTGCGATAGCAAACAGAACCATGCCATAGTCACTTATGGCCCACAATCACGACGCGTCACGCCTTCAATCTCGGACTTGGTTTTCTGCATCGAGCATCAATACACGGGCAAGCGATCGTCCCGACACCTGCGCGCGCTCCCTTTGCTTGGGCATTCACCGTTTTTGTTCCGGCCTTGCCGTCACTCGTCGCACAACGCTTCCGACCAGGGACATCTTGTGGATGCTGCCGATCGACATCTGAAGAAGTGAGCACAGTGAACTATCCTCCCGCCATGTCCGCATCCGCGCTCTCCACCAAGCCGCGCGGCCTGGCGCTCCTGCTGGGCTGGCGGCGCCTGCGCTTCACGCTGATCACGTCGACCATTCTCGGCCTGTTGCTCAGCCCGGGCTGGGAATCGGGCGGGGCGGGACTGCTGGCACGCGTGATCGGGCTGGGCCTGCTGGCGATGCTGGTGTTCGGCGTATTCGAGCAGTGGCCGCGGCGCCTGCCGGGCTGGCTCGCGCGCTGGGTGCTGCAGGTGCTCGGGGTGGCGCTCTCGGTGCCGCTGGGCACGCTGGCGGTCTACACGCTCTCTACGCCGGCGGGTGCGCCGCCGTTCTGGGAGGTCGGCTCGCGGCTCTCGGGCTTTGCGTCGATCACCGTGCTGGGACTGCTGATCGCGCCGTGGGCGGCGCTGGGGGCGCTGGTGCGCCAGAAGGAGGCGATCGCACGACACCAGCAGCTGGCCTTCGACCTGGAGCGCAGCGAGCTGGAACGCCAGGCGCTGGATGCACGCCTGCACCTGCTGCAGGCGCAGGTGGCGCCGCATTTCCTGTTCAACACGCTGGCCAACGTGCAGGCGCTGGTGGATACCGGGTCGCCGCAGGCGCCGGCGGTGCTGCGCAGCCTGATCGCCTACCTGCGCGCGGCGGTTCCGCGGTTGCACGCGCCGGCCACCACCGTGGGACAGGAGCTGGACCTGGTGCGCGCGTATCTGGAACTGATGCACATGCGCATGCCGGACCGGCTGCAGTTCGCCATCCACGCGGACGAGGCCGCGCTGGCCCTGCACTGCCCGCCGATGACGCTGCTGACGCTGGTGGAGAACGCGGTGCGCCACGGCATCGATCCCAGCGAGGACGGCGGCCGCATCGACGTCGGCGTGCAGCGCCACGGCGACCGCTGCCGCGCGCGCGTGAGCGACACCGGCGTGGGCCTGGGCGCGCCGGGCCAGGGCCTCGGCACCGGGCTGTCGACGTTGCGCGAGCGCCTGCGCCTGAGCTTCGGTGCCGATGCGCAGTTGCGTATCGGTGCGCAGATGCCGCACGGCGTCAGTGCGGAACTGGAATTTCCGGCACGCGAGGCCGCCAGCCCATGACGGCACGTCCCACCGCACTGATCGCCGACGACGAGCCGCTGCTGCGCGAGGCGCTGGCGCGTCAGCTGGCGCAGGCCTGGCCTGAACTGGAGGTGGTCGCCCAGGCGCGCAACGGTCGCGAGGCGGTGCGGCAGTTCGAGGCGCGCCGGCCGGACGTGTGCTTCCTGGACGTGCACATGCCGGGGCTTTCCGGCGTGGAAGCGGCCCACCAGATCGGTCGTCGCGCGCACCTGGTGTTCGTGACGGCGTATGACCAGTACGCGGTGCAGGCCTTCGCCGAGGGCGTGCTCGACTACCTGGTCAAGCCGGTGGACCCGGCGCGGCTGGCCGATACCGTGGCGCGGCTGAAGGAACGCCTGCGGGCCGCGCAGCCGGCGCTCGCCACCGAGGCGCTGCTGCAGCAACTGGCCGCACAGCTGCAGGGCGGCGCATCGCCGGCTACGGCGCCGCTGCGCTGGATCCGCGCACAGGTCGGCCAGTTGCTGCGCCTGATCCCGACCGACGAGATCGACTACCTGCGCTCGGATACCAAGTACACGCGGGTGGCGTGGCGCGGTGATGCAGGCAAGCCCGAAGAGGCACTGGTCCGCCTGGCGCTGAAGGAGCTCGCCGCGCAGCTCGATCCGGCCCAGTTCGCGCAGGTACACCGCTCGGTGGTGGTCAACCTGCGTGCGATCAGCCACGTCGTGCGCGGCGACAACGAAACCGCCCTGATCCACCTCAAGGGTCGCAAGGACGTGTTGCCGGTCAGCCGCAACTTCCTGCACCTGTTCCGGCAGATGTAGCCCCCGGCCGGATCGGGCGGCGCGCGTCACCGGGACGCGCGCCGCCGATTCCCGGTTACTGGCGCCGGCCGATGCGCAGGCCGGCGAGCATCACCAGCGCCAGCGCGGCCAGCAGCAGCATCCAACGCGAGGTGGCCGGCACCGGCACGGCCTCGGCCGCCGGCTGTCCGGTCACCGCGGTGGCCGCCGTGGCGGCATTGTTCACCGGCGTCGGATCGGGCGTGGTGGAGGTGGCCGTGGCGATGTTGACGATCTGGCCGGCACCGTGGTCGGCCGCCACGACGTACTGCGTGGTGATGGTGACCACCGCGTTCGGCGCGAGACTGCCGAGCGCGCACGGGAAGCCGCTCGCGCAGGGCGCGCTGGCCGAGAGGAAACTCAGCCCGGCCGGCGTGGGATCGTCCAGCACGACGTCGGCGGCGGCATCCGGCCCTCCGTTGCGGACGACGATCGTGTACGCCACGGTGCGGCCGGCGACGGCGGTCGCCGGACCGGTCTTGCTGACGGCGATGTCGGCCACCAGCGCATCGACGGCCGTGGTCGCGCTGCTGGCGTTGTCGGACGGGTCGGCATCGGGTGTCGCGCTGCGCACGGTCGCCGTGTTGACGATGGTGGCGGCGGCGTAGTCCGCCGGCACCGCGAACACCACCTCGACCGTCACCGGCGTCGCCGGAGGCAGCGTGCCGAGCGCACACGGGAAGCCGCCGCTGCACGGCGCGCCGACCGAAACCAGGGTCAGCCCGGCCGGCGTGGGATCGTCGACGACGACGTCCACCGCGGCCGAAGGTCCGGCGTTCTCGATGCGCAACGCGTAGCTGACGTTCTGGCCGGGGCGGACCGCGGCCGGACCGGTCTTGACGATTGCCAGGTCCGCGATCGCACCGATGCCGGCGGCGGCCGTCGCGCTGTTGTTGGACGAATCGGGGTCCGGCGTGTCCGAACCGACGGTGGCCGTGTTGAGGATCGGGTTCGGCCCCTGATAGTCGGCCGGTACCGCCAGCGTGACGTTGATGAAGGTCGTTCCGCCGACGATCATCGTCCCGAGCGCGCACGGGAAGCCGCCCTGGCACGGCGCGCTGGCCGCGACGAAGACCAGCCCCGGCGGCGTCGGATCGGTCAGCACGACGTTGACCGCGTCGGACGGACCGCTGTTGGTCACTTCGATCACATACGCCAGCGGCTGGCCCGGCGTCGCGGCGGCGGGACCGGACTTGACGACGGCGAGGTCCGCCGCCGCGCCGATGCCGGTGGTCGCCGTGCCGGTGTTGTTGCCGGCGTCCGGATCGAACGTGCTGGCGGTCGCGGTGGCGACGTTGACGATCTGCGCCGCGCTGAAATCCGGCGGCACGGCGAAGGTCACCGTCACGTCGACGGTGCCACCGGTCGCCAGCGTGCCGAGCGCACACGGGAAGCCGCCGGCGCACGGCGCACTGGCCGAGACGAACGTCAGGCCGGCCGGGGCCGGATCGTCGAGCATCACGTTCCCGGCCGCGCTGGGTCCGGCATTGCTGACGGCCAGCGTGTAGGTCACGTTCTGGCCGGCGGTGGCAACGGCCGGGCCAGTCTTCACCAGGCGCAGGTCGGCGCTCGCCCCGGCCTTCACCGTGGCGCTGGCGCTGTCGTTGGCCGGGTTCGGATCGGTCTGGTCGCCGGCCGTGCGGGTGGCCGTGTTGACCAGGGTGCCGTCCTGGGTGACGGTGGCCCCGATCGTCAGCGTCGCCATCGCCGCCTTGCCGGCAATCGACAGCGCGCCGACCGCCCACGCACCGGTACCCGCGTCATACGTGCCCTGCGAGGTCTCGGCGTCGACGAACTGCAGGCCGGCGGGCAGCAGGTCGGTCACGACCACGCCGCTGGCCGCGCTCGGGCCGTTGTTGGTGGCGGTGACGGTGAAGGTCACCGTGTCGCCGACGCGCGGATCGGCGCGATCGACGACCTTGACGAGCTGGATGTCGGCGGCCTGGCCGTTGACGACGACACCGGCCTGGTCGTTGGCCGGATTGGGGTCGTTCTCGACCTGGGCGGTCTTGATCGCGGTATTGGTCACCGCATCGGTGGTCTGCACCAGGGCCGTGATCGCGAGCGTCGGTTCGTCGCCATTGGCGATCGCGCCGATGGTCCACACCCCGCTGGCACTGTCGTAGCTGCCCTGCGAGGCCTGGGCCGACACGAAGTCGAGACCGGCCGGCAGCGCGTCGGTGACGGCGACGCCGGTAGCGTCGTTCGGGCCGGCGTTGCGGACGCCGATCGTGAACACCACCGCCGTCCCCAGGTTGGGCGCGGCGTTGTCGACCGTCTTGCGCACCTGGATGTCGGCCGAGGGCAGGCCGTTGATCGCGGCCGCGGCACTGTTGTTGGCCGGATTCGGGTCGGTCTGGTCGGCGGCCGTGCGCGTGGCGGTATTGACGATCTCGCCGGTCGCAGTGACGACAGCGGTGATCGTCAGCGTCGCCTCGCCGCCGACCGCCAGCGCACCGGCGCTCCACACGCCGGTACCGGCATCGTAGAGACCTTGCGTCGCGACCGCGGAATCGAACGCCAGCCCGGACGGCAGCGCGTCGGTGACCTCGATGCCGGTGGCGTCGCTCGGTCCGAGGTTCGACGCGGTGACCGTGAACACCACCGTCTCGCCGACATGCGGCGCCGCGTCGTCGACCGTCTTGGCGATCGCGATGTCGGCGCTCGCGATCGTCGGCGTGGTGACCGTGCTGCTGTTGCCGGACGGGTCCGGATCGTCGGTCGACGACGAGACCGTCGCGGTATTGACGATGCTGCCGCTGTAGCCGGCCGGCACCGCCAAGCTCACGGTGACGGTGACGCCGCTGCCCGCAGCGACGGTGCCGAGCGTGCACGGGAAGCCGCCGGCGCACGGCGCGCTGGCCGAGACGAACGTCAGGCCGGCCGGCGTCGGATCGTTCAGCACGACCGCCTGTGCGTCGGACGGGCCGGCATTGCTGACCGCCAGCGTGTAGCTGACGTTCTGCCCCGGCGTCGCCGCCGCCGGGCCGGTCTTGACCACGGCCAGATCGGCGCTGGCACCGACCGGGGTGGTCACCGTGCTGCTGTTGCCGGACGGGTCCGGATCGGTCGTCGACGACGAGACCGTCGCCGTATTGACGATGCTGCCGCTGTGGCCGGCCGGGATCGCGAACGTGACCGTCACCGATACGGTGGCATCCACGGCGACGGTGCCGAGCGTGCACGGGAAGCCGCCCGCGCACGGCGCGCTGGCCGAGACGAACGTCAGGCCGGCCGGCGTCGAATCATTCAACACCACGGCTTGCGCGTCGGACGGACCGCCGTTGCTGACCGCCAGCGTGTAGCTGACGTTCTGTCCCGGCGTCGCCGACGCAGGACCGGTCTTGACCACGCTCAGGTTGGCGCTGGCCGCGACCGGCGTGGTCACCGTGCTGCTGTTGCCGGACGGGTCCGGATCGGTCGTCGACGACGAGACCGTCGCCGTGTTGACGATGCTGCCGCTGTGGCTGGCCGGCACTGCGAAGGTCACGGTGACGGACACGCCGCCACCCGCGGCGACAGTGCCGAGCGCGCACGGGAAGCCGCCGGCGCACGGTGCGCTGGCCGAAACGAACGTGAGACCGGCCGGCGTCGGATCGCTCAGCACGACGGCTTGCGCGTCGGACGGACCGCCGTTGCTGACCGCCAGCGTGTAGCTGACGTTCTGCCCCGGCGTCGCCGACGCAGGACCGGTCTTGAGCACGCTCAGGTCGGCGCTGGCCGTTACCGGCGTGGTCACCGTGCTGCTGTTGCCGGACGGATCCGGATCGGTGGTCGAGGACGAGACCGAGGCGGTGTTGACGATGCTACCGCTGTGGCTGGCCGGCACCGCGAAGGTAACGGTGATGGACACGCCGCCACCCGCGGCGACAGTGCCGAGCGCGCACGGGAAGCCGCCGGCGCACGGTGCGCTGGCCGAAACGAACGTGAGACCGGCCGGCGTCGGATCGTTCAGCACGACGGCCTGTGCATCAGACGGACCGGCGTTGGTGACGGCCAGCGTGTAGCTGACGTTCTGCCCCGGCGTCGCCGACGCAGGACCGGTCTTGAGCACGCTCAGGTCGGCGCTGGCCGCTAGCGGCGTGGTCACCGTGCTGCTGTTGCCGGACGGGTCCGGATCGGTCGTCGAGGACGAGACCGAGGCGGTGTTGACGATGCTGCCGCTGTGGCTGGCCGGTACCGCAAAGGTCACCGTGACCGAGACGGTACCACTGGCGGCGACGGTGCCGAGCGTGCACGGGAAGCCGCCGGCGCACGGTGCGCTGGCGGAGACGAACGTCAGGCCGGCCGGCGTCGAGTCATTCAACACCACGGCTTGCGCGTCGGACGGACCGCCGTTGCTGACCGCCAGCGTGTAGCTGACGTTCTGCCCGGGTGTCGCCGACGCAGGGCCGGTCTTGACCACGCTCAGGTTCGCGCTCGCCGAGGCGACCACCGTCGCGCTCGCGCTGTCGTTGCCGGGGTTGGTGTCGGTCCGGTCGCTGGCGGTGCGGGTGGCCGTGTTGACCAGGGTGCCGTCCTGGGTGACGGTCGCCCGGATCGTCAGCGTCGCCGTCGCCGCAGGACCGGCGATGGCCAGGGTGCCGATCGTCCACACGCCCGTGCCGCTGTCGTAGGTGCCCTGCGACGGCGTCGCATCGACGAAGTCCAGGCCGGCCGGCAGCAGGTCGGTCACGATCACGCCGGTGGCGGCGCTGGGGCCGTTGTTGCTGGCGGTGACCGTGAACGTCACGATGTCGCCGACGGTCGGCTCCGTCTCGTCGACGACCTTGATGACCTGGATGTCCGCCGCCTGGCCGTTGACGACCACGCCGGACTGGTCGTTGGCCGGGTTGGGATCGTGTTCGTTCTGGGCGGTCTTGGTCGCCAGATTGGTGACCGCGGTGGTGGTCTGCACCAGGGCGGTGACGGTCAGCGTCGTCGTGGCGCCGGCAGCGACCGTGCCCATCATCCAGACGCCGGTGACGGTGTTGTAGCTGCCCTGCGACGGCGTCGCGGACTGGAAGGCCAGGCCGGCCGGCAGGAGGTCGGTGACGACGACGCCGGTGGCGTCGTTCGGGCCGGCGTTGTGCACGCTGACCGTGAAGACCGCGGGCGCGCCGAGGTTGGGCGTGGCGTCGTCGACGGTCTTGTTGACCTGGATGTCGGCCGACGGCTGGCCGTTGATCGTCGCCGCGGCACTGTTGTTGGCCGGGTTGGGATCGGTCTGGTCGGCGGCCGTACGCGTGGCGGTATTGGTGATCGTGCCGGTCGCGGTGACCGTGGCGGCGATCTGCAGTGTGGTGGCGTCGCCGGCGGCGAGCGCACCGACGGTCCATACGCCGGTACCGGCGTCGTAGCTGCCCTGACCGGCCGCGGCTGAAACGAACGACAGCCCGGCGGGCAGCGCATCCGTGAGGACGACGCCGGTGGCGTCGCTGGGGCCGAGATTCTGCGCGGTGATCGTGAACAGGACCGGTTCACCGACGTTGGGCGCATCCTCGTCGACCGTCTTGGTCACGGCGATGTCGGCGCTGGCGACGGTCGGCGTGGTGACCGTGCTGCTGTTGCCGGACGGATCCGGATCGGTGGTCGAGGACGAGACCGAGGCCGTGTTGACGATGCTGCCGCTGTGGCCGGCCGGCACCGCGAACGTGACCGTCACCGAGCGGTTGGCACCGGCGGCGATCGTGCCGAGCGCGCAGGGGAAGCCGCTCGCGCAGGGCGCGCTGGCCGATACGAAGGTCAGGCCGGCCGGCGCCGGGTCGTTCAGCACGACCGCCTGCGCATCGGAGGGACCGGCATTGCCGACCGCGAGCGTATAGGTGAGGGTGTCGCCCGGCGTCGCCGACGCCGGGCCGGTCTTGATCACGGTCAGGTCGGCGCCGGCGGCGATCGTCGTGGTCGCGCTGCTGCTGTTGCCGGCGGGATCGGGATCGCTGGTCGCGGAGGACACGGTCGCGGTATTGACGACCTGCGTACCGGCATAGCTCGCCGGCACGGTGAACGTCACCGTCACCGGAATCGACGCGCCCGGCGCCACGGCACCGAGTGCACACGGGAAGCCACCCGCGCACGGCGCACTGGCCGACACGAAGGTCAGGCCGGCCGGCGTCGGATCAGCCAGGCTCACGCCCTGGGCAGTGGAGGGACCGGCGCTGGTGACCAGCAGCGTGTAGGTGAGCGACTGCCCCGCCGTCACCGATGCCGGGCCGGTCTTGACCACGGTCAGGTCCGCGCTGGTGCCGACCGTCGTGGTGGCGGTGGAGGCGTTGTTGCCGGGCGTCGGGTCGGTCGTGCTCGTGGTGACGGTCGCGGTATTGGTGATCGGCCCGCCGGCGTGGCCTGGCGGCACCGCAAAGGTCACCGTGACCGTGAGGCCGTCGCCGGCTGCGACCGTACCGAGCGTGCACGGGAAGCCGCTCGCGCACGGCGCCGTGGCCGACACGAAGGTCAGGCCGGCCGGCGTCGGATCGGCCAGCACCACGGCCTGTGCATCCGACGGTCCGGCGTTGCTCACTGCCAGCGTATAGCTGACGTTCTGGCCGGCCAGCACCGTGGTCGGGCCGGTCTTGACGACGGCCAGGTCCGCCTGCGTCGTGACCGGAGTGGTGCTGGTCGCGCACTGCGGGCTGGCCGAGGCGGCGCAGTCGGGCAGCGGATCGGGATCGCCGCCGCCGGCCACGCCCACCCGGTTGGTCGCCGTGCCGGAGGCCGAGGCGGCCACCGCGACGTTGACGCGGATCGATGCCGAAGCGCCGGGCGCCAGCGGCGCCGTCGGCGTGAAGGTGCAGCTCAACGTGCTGGTGACCGGCAGGCCGGGACAACTGACGGTGCCGTTGGCGCTGGAGACGGCCACCGCCGTCATGCCGGCCGGCAGCGTGTCGCTGAGCGTGATCGCGCCGCTGGTCGGCTGGCCGCCGCTGTTGGTGAAGCCGATCGCGTAGTACGCGTCGGCGGCAGCGCCGGTCTGGCCGGCCACCAGCGTGCCGACGACCGACTTGCCGGCGGTCAGCTGCGGCAGCGTCACCGTCAGCGTCTCGTCACCGACGAGGTTCACGAGGTTGTTGGTGTTGGAAATGTTGGCGTTGGCGTTGTGGTAGACGCCGAGCGTGCTGGCGGTGACGTTGACGGCGACCTGGCAGGCCAGCTGGCTACCGACGGCGGCCCCGTTGATCCGGCCGCCGGCGACCTGGATCGTGCCGCTGCCGGCCGCCGCGGTGACGGTCATGCCGGACGGCATCGCGGTACCCAGCGCACCGCCGGTCGGACAGCTCGTGCGGATGTTGGGCGTGGGAGCCACGGTGACGCCGCTCGGCAGCGTGTCGAGCAGGTTGATGCCGGCGACGGCATTGGTCGTCCGGTTGGTCAGCGTGAAGGTCAGCGTGGACACGCCGCCGGGCGCGATCACGGCCGGCGCGAACTGCTTGGTCAGGTCGACCGCGCTGGTCGCGAAGGTGATGCGGTACTCGGCGGTGAACGTGGCCGCGCCGGCCGGTACGTTCCATTGCGCCGCCATGCCGTTGTCGGTGCTGGCGTTGGCATCGACGGTGTCGTTGAGGTTGCCCGTGTTGCTCGTACACGGATTGCTCGACCCGGCCGTGCCGTTGCAGATCAGCCATTTGGGCTGGTCGTAGTTGCCGGTGAAGTAGCGGTCCCAGATCGGGGTGCCCGACGAGGGTTCGTGCCAGAGCGCCTCGATCTGGGAGCCCTTGGTCACGCCGACGAAGTCCGGCGTGCCGGTGGTGTTGCTGGGCGAGGTCCGCACGAAGCCCGGGCCGGCGTCACCGCCCTGCAGGTAGGTGTCGATGTTCTGGTAGAGCCGGATCGCCGCACCGCTGGCGGGCATGCCGCTCAGCGTCACGCGCCGCGTGAACCAGGCCTGCGGGCGGATGTAGCTGTCGACGAGGGTGACCGTGATGCCGGTGTCCGCCGCGTTGGAAGGACGCAGCACCGTGGTCACCTGCCACGGCGAGGCGGCCGTGCCGGCGCCGCCCAGCGTGGTCTGCGACACCTGGGTGAAGACCAGGAACGGGTTGCCGGCCGCGTTGTTGTCGTTGGTGTAGATCCGCGTGGTGCCGTTGGTGCCGCGGTCCACGCGCAGATAGACGCTGTTGTACAGGCGGCCGGCCGTATTCGCCGCACTGGTCGGGCGGGCGCCGGTGTTGTAGACCTGATCCTGCCCGGCGATGCGCGCCTGGAACTGGCTGTTGCTGCCCCACCACAGGCGCAGGCCGTCGCTGCCGTCGCCAGCCGCGCCACCACTTGCGTTGACCTCGCGGTCGGTGGTGGCACCGGATGCCAGTGCCGTACCGCTCGCCCCACCCAGTGCGCCGACGGCGCCCCACAGACACGCCCGAAGAACCCAACGCGAACGCACGCTCATGGCTGCCCCCCTTAAAAGCAAGCCGAATGGTCTGGTGTCCCCTCGCCGTCACCGCCCCTGCAACCCGGGGCGCCGAGCGCCCGTTGCGGCACCGCCCCTCCCCGGAACCTGCCGTACGCGCCCACGAGAAGGCGCCGCGCGCTTGGCGCGGGCCTTCTTCCGGGTACGGACAGGGGATTCCGAAGGACAGCCGGAACGATAACTACTTCACAAAATAGTAGCGCGCAAATGTGACGTGCATCAACCTTACGCACGGATACGCACCAATCCGCACAACCCGCGGCCGCCCGGGGATCGTCACGGCGGCGCCGCGCACCGGCTGCACGCCCGGCTTGCCGGCCACGGCGCGGCGGCCGATCCTGTAGCGCATGCAGGCTCCGGATCGGCACAGCCGCCATGCGTTCGAGTGCACGCTGTGGGACCACCCGCTGACCGGTCCCCTGCTGCGGCGCTGGCCCCGCATCGCCCTGCCGGATGCCTGGCTGTCCGGCAGTACCCTCGCGCAGGTCTGGTGGAACCGGATCTTCGGCCTTCCGCCCACGCACGGCATCGCCGACCTGGACCTGGTCTACTTCGACGGGGAAGACCTGTCCGAAGCGGGCGAGGCCGCCCAGGCCGGCCGGGTGCGGGCCGCGTTCGACGAGGTGCCGGTCCGGATCGACGTGAAGAACCAGGCCCGGGTGCACCTGTGGTACGCCGCGCGATTCGGCTACGCCATACCGCCCTACAGGTGCTGCGCCGAGGCGATCGCCACCTTCCCGACGACCGCCGCGGCGGTGGGCGTCCGCGCGCACGACGGGCGGATCGAGACGCTCGCCCCGTTCGGCCTGGACGACCTGCTGCGCCCCATCGTCCGCCCCAACCGCGTCCAGGTCACCGAGGCGATCTATGCGCGAAAGGTGGCTCGCTGGCGCGAGCGCTGGCCGCTGCTGCCGATCGTTCCCTGGCAGCCGGACCCGCCGGCGGCGCCGTAGGGCGCGTCATCACGCTGCCAGCAGGCCGCACCGCTCTTGCGCGCGCTCGGGACGAGAAAGCGCGAGGACGTGGAGGTCGCTCCCCGCCCGGGCGATGACGCGGTGGCGGGCGCGCCGCCCTAGGGCGTGTCATCAATCCCCCGGCAGGTCGCGTTGGCTCTGGAAAGTCGTCAGGGGGTGGTGTGTGGCGCCGCGCCTGACTGGCCGTCAGGTCAAGCCGCGCAACGCACGCTGGCGGCTTTCCAGGGCCAACCCGTAGGGCCGCTCTTGCGTGCGCCCGGGACTGCGTCATCGCTCGGGCGTGGACCCACGTCCACTTCCTCCCTCTTCCTTGGCCCGGACGCACGCAAGAACGGCGCGGCCTACCGAGGGATTGATGACACGCCCTAGTCGGCGCACCGGACGTGGCGAGCGCCGCGGCCGGCCGGGCGGGCTACTCGAACGGATCGACGAACAGGTAGTCGCCCTGGTAGAGCAGCTGCACCGCTCCCGCGTCGGCGTCCGCGTCGTCGTAGAGATAGGTGCCGATCGCCAGGTCGCGGCGGCTGTCGTCGTTGAAGTCGCCGATCGCCAGTGCGTTGCCGAACTGGTCGTTCGCACGCGGGCTGCCGATGCGCAGCGGCGCCTTGGGCAGGATCGCGCGCAGCGTGCCCGGATCCAGCGGCCCGAGCAGCATCCGGGGCGTCACGATCCAGACCGCGCCGGCCCTCTCGACGCCGTCCACCGCGGTCATCGGCGCGCCGATCGCCAGGCTCTGCGGCAGGCAGAAGATGAACTCGCAGCGGTACGCCAGCGTGCCGGCGGCCAGGGTTTCGCCGAAGTGGCCGTCGCTGCTGTCGATGCCGGGCACGGCCGGCGGCACCAGGCGCTGATTGTTCACCGCCGTCAGGCCGTCGTCGGAGCCGTACAGCACGTGGACGGCGCCGCCCTGGGCGCCCGGCGCGCCGATCGCCAGGCCCTGGTGGGTGTCGTCGAAGCGGCCGGCGGCCAGGGCGCTGCCGAAGGTCTGTCCGGATGTGCAGCTGCCGGCGACGCCCAGCACGCCCGGGCGCCAGATGTGGGTGCCGGTGGTGACGATGCCGGTCGCGCTGCCGGCGAGCACGATGACGGCGCCGGCGCGGTCGGTGCCGTTGGGACAGGTGGCGCCGCGCACACCGACGGCCAGCTCGTCGTAGCCGTCGCCGTTGAAATCGCCGGCCGTCACGGCCCAGCCGAACCGGTCGGTCGCGCGCGGCGTGAAACTGAGTCCGTCGTTGCTGCGATCGAAGATGCGGGCGCGCGGCGGGGCGAGGCCGCCGGCACTGCCGTAGACCACCATCACCGCACCGGCGTCCTCCTGCCCCTGGACCAGTTGGCCGCGGATGCCGATCGCCAGGTCCGCATAGCCGTCGTCGTCGAAGTCGCCGCTGGCCAGCGCATTGCCGAGATTGGCGTTCTGCAGCCCGCTGCCGGGAAACACGCCGCCGGCACGGATCTCGGTCTGGACCGACCAGATGCCGTTGCTGCCGCGCTTCATGATGTAGACGCTCCCGACGCCCGGCGCTCCGCCGATGTTCCGCTGCGGATTCGCCACGGCCAGCTCGTCGCGGCCGTCGTCGTCGAAGTCACCGGCCGTCATCGTGTAGGAGTGGGCCGGCAGCGTGATCGTCACCGGCAGGAACGGAATCACCGGGGCAGCGGTCGCCAGGCTCCAGGCCGTCCCGTACGCGATCCGCAGACGCGTGCTGCCGTTCTCGGAGACCGCCAGATCGTCGATGCCGTCGCCGTCGAAGTCGCCGCCGGCGATGCCGCGCCCGAACTGGCCGTTGGCCGCCTCGGGATACGGATTGCGCAACAGGATGTTGCGATGGGTGCCGAGCTGGTCGGCCGCCGGCGCCGGACCGGCCGCCAGGGCGATGACCAGCCACAGCGCGATACGGCCGGCGCGAACGCCGCCGGGCAGGACATCGATCGTCATGGAAGAAGCTCTCGCGCAGGGGATACCCTCTCCTCCACGGCAAAGCGGCCGGCCAGGGGCCAGGCCCCCATCGCGGGCGTGCCCGCCGCACTTCGCTGCGTGCGCGGCCTTCTGCGGGCGATCGATCGCAGGCGCTGCCCGGGCCGGCGCGTCAGCCCAGGGCCGGCGGCCGCGGAGTGGCTGCCGTCATGCCGGCGGTGCCGACCAATGCAGGCGCCACATATGGCCTTCCAGGGTTTCCGGCTGCGCGCAGAAGCGCGCGATCCACGCCGGCAGCTGCCGGCCGATCACGGCGCCCCAGGCCGCGGCGTCGCCATCATCGAGGTAGTACAGCGCGGTATGCGGCCAGGCCGGGCGAAAGCCGAGGTCGACGAAGCCGCGCATCGTGCGCAGGCTGATGTCACGCTGGTCTCGCCAGATCGCGTGCTCGAACACCGTCTGCGCGGCGACGTTGGCGTGCACCCGCTCCTGCTGCTCGCGGAAGGCCTCGATCATCGGCGCGTCCGCGTACTGGTACCAGGAGATCGTGCCGTCGTCCTGCGCGTCGCGGCGCAAGCCGGCCGTCTCGATGACCGGCCAGAACTCGCCGGGCTGGTGCGGGATCGCCGAAGCCTTGGGATTGACCTTGAACCAGAAGTCGATCGGGCCGGCAGGCGTGGCCAGCACGTACCTGGATGCCTTGCCGCGCCTGCGCTGCAGGCCGGGCAGCGGCCCGGCCGAGGCCAGGCCGTCGTCGAAGGCACGATAGAAAACGTCCGACGGGATCATCTGCGGCATCCGCGACACCGGGGAGGCAGCGACGATAGAACCAAAGCCGCGCGCTGGGTAGCGGTCACGCCACGGAAAAGGATCTGGCATCGGCACGCGCGGCAGCAGCGCGCACGCCGTCGGTCCGACGCCGTCGCGCGGGCGATGCGCCCTTGCCTCGAGCCGGCCACCGGGCGCCGCGGCGATCCCGAAGGAGAAACCCCTTCACGTTCGACGACGAAGCGGAGCAGTTGGCGGGTGGTGCACCCGTTGCATCGTCAACAACTGTGTCATTGTCCACAAGGCTACCTGCAACGTGATCGGACCGTCAGTTCGCCGTGGGCATCTTTCCTAGCATTCGCGCCGCTCGCCGTTCATCCGTGCCGATCGCGCGCACGGATCGCGCCGCACAGCACGCGTTCGAGGAAGTGCAGTTTGAAGTTTGCGGTCAGTACCACGAAGCTCTTCTACGACAGCCGCGAGGAGATCGAGCGGCTCGCCGGACTGGGTTTCACGTTTCAACCGGTCGCGCCCAACCCGCGCCGCGCCGGCCGGTCGCTGCCGATGCGCATCGCCGGCCATCCGATGGTGACGCTGTCGACGATGGATGCGCTGCTGGATTTCGCCCGGGACCACGGCGGCCGCGTGGCGCTGGACATGGCCGAGAACGAGATCGTCCTGCTGAACGGCTGAGCCCGGCACGGCAACGACCGCGGCGGGCGGCTCAGGTGCCCCCGGAGAACATGTCGAGCACCTGGCTGCGGTTACTCGGCCTGCCGCCGAACGAGGTACCGTCGGTGACGTTCCAGGCGGACAGATGCGCAAGCAGGTTGACCTGGCGTGCGTCGAGATTGAGCTGGTCGACGGTCTGGTAGTTCGGGAAGTCGTCGAACTTCCACCATTCCAGGTCCATGCCGATGCGCACGTACTCGCTCAGCCGCGACTGCCAGGCCGGCACCGGGTTGTTGTAGATCCAAAGCACATTGACGCGGTCGCCGCCGGCGATGCCGAACCGCGCATTGGGCAGGACGGTCAGTTGCTTCTGCTTGAACATCGCCGTCCCGCCGCCGGCGGCCGCCTGCCGCAGGCCGGCGATCAACGGCCAGAACGCGGCCGCGTCGAAGACCTGGTTGTAGCGATAGAGCGAGGTCGGATCGTCGCTGAGCGGCCGGTAGCCCACGCCCGCCTGGTACGGCAGGAAGCCGAACAGCGGCGGCAGCAGGTCGTCGACGATGACGGTCGAGCCGTCGATGCCGATCGGCGTCTGCACGTTGGCGAAGCACAGCACATTGGGCACGTGGCGCCGCAGCAGCGCCATGATGCCGGAGTTCTCCATGATGCCGCCGTCGCCGAACAGGTACGGCACGGCGGTATCGCGCGCGCTTCCGGCACCCGCGACCGGCCAGTAGGCGAACGTCGGATCCAGGTCCTCGATCCACGGGAACGTCGAGGAGTAGCGCGTGATCAGCACGTCCACGTAGGCCGAGCTGCTGGTGCCGGCGATGTCCGAGAGCGCATAGCGCGCCGGCGGCGCCGGCACCGTGAAGCGGCCGTTGACCGGCGGTGCCGTCGGCGCCGTCGCGCCGAAGACGAACGGGTCGACATAGCCGCCGCCCAGGTCGCGCCCGTCCCGGCCCGCGCGCGGGAACGTCGGCGGCATGCCGACGGTGATCGGCGTGGACTCGAACGGATACGGGTCGGCGGCCGGATCGACCGTCGCACTGCGCCCCTGGAACGCCTTGGCGGCGTCGGCCGGCGGCGGGAAGAAGAACGTCGAATTGGTGATCAGATAGGGCCGGTGCGTGCGGCCCGCGCCGATCTGCACCAGATAGAACGCATCGGCCGGCAGGCCGCGGTTGTACTTGCGCACGACGTTGTCGCGCCACCACGGCGTGTAGCTGTAGTACATCGTCGGTACGCCGCCGGCGAGCTGGTCGCCCAGGCCGAACGGCTGCAGCACCAGTTGGCCGATGGCACGGTTCCACAGCGCATTGACCGGCACCTGCTGGTCCTCGTAGAGCGTCACCACCGTCTCGATCAGCGGCGCGATGCCGATGCGCGTGCACAGGCTGCCGATTGCATAGGGACTGAGCTGGTCGAGAGCGAAGGCGCGGTTGCCGGTGTAGTCCCAGGTCAGCGATGCCGGATCGGCGACGAACGGACCGAGCAGTTCGTCGTCGCTGATCGCATCGGGGCAGTAGGTGTAGACCGTACCGGCCCAGCCGCCGCCGGAAACGGTGGACAGATAGGTCACCTTGTCGAGCAGGCCGAGCTGGCGCAGGCCGCGCAGCGCACCCATCGACGCGGCTGCCGAGCGCGAGCCGCCGCCGGACAGGCACACGCCGACCGGCGGCAGCGGGAACAGGCCGCCATCGTCGGTGGCGGTCTCGGAGGGATTCGGGAACGGATAGACCTGGGCGTCGAGCTGGCGCGGCGCGTCGGGAGGAGCGGCCGCGGCTTGCGCGGCGACGGCCGCGGACCGCCAGCGGTCGTGTGCCAGGTCGTAGGCGATCTGAGCCTCGGCCTGCGCGCGCGGCGTTCCCGACGCCAGCGCTTCTTCCAGAATGCGACGGGCCGCTTCGACGGCCTCCCACGACGGCACGCGATCGTCGTTCATGCTGCCACTCCCTTTGCAGTCGACCGAGCGTCGATCATACGCTGACTTTTATACAAAGTTGCAACAGGCCGCACCCGCCGGCACGGCGCCTTCCTGGCGGCGCGGAATCGCCGGCCCGGCCCTCCCCACGGCGCAAGCGGCGGCACGGATGGCAAGGCGCCGGCCGGATCCGCGGCAACGGGGCGGCCAGTGCGGCCCTGCCCGGCCCGGCGGCGCTGCCTGCGGGACCAGGCGGCGCCGACGCACGGCGCCGGCGCAACCGTCGTCGGCAACGGCCCGGACTGGCGCCTGTGTGCGTCGAATCGATCGCGAAAGCCGCCGGGGCGGCGAACCTGGCAGCTCGCCGCGGAGCCCGCAGGCAGATCCGGCAGCCTCAGGTGAGCCAGGCCTGCAGGTTGTCGATCGCCTGCTCGCGCGCCAGCGGGCGATCGCCGCCGGCGGCATAGACCGTTCCGCTGTAGTCCAGCACCAGGTCACCGAGTTCGCCGGCGACGTCGTCGGTTTCCTCGATGATGATCTCCAGCGTCTCCAAGGCCTCGTCGACGTCGACCGCCGGCACCGGCAGTTCCAGCAGCACGGCCCAGCCGGTGCTGCCCGCCTCGCCGTCTTCGGCGCGCAGCGTCTGCGCGGCGGCGGCGATGGCGGCGAGGCGCTCGGCGTAGCGCTGCTGCGCCGGCGCTTTCGCGGCGAATACCGCCACCGATTCACCGGGCTGCTGCAGGTCCTTTCCGGTTGCGTGTTCGTGGCTCGATACGACGACGAAGGTCATGGCGCGCTCTGTTGCGATGGAGTCGCCAGGGTAACCGGAGTGCGGGGCGGTTCCGAGCCCCCGCGCGGCGCACTGTGCGTCGCGCGGGGCCGCACCTTCGCGTGATGCCGGATCGCACCGGGTCGTCGCGGGCCGCATGCGCACCCGCGCGCCCCGGCGCCTGGCCTATTCCGGATGCGCCAGTCCAAGCCTGGCGCGCAGCTCGCGTGCGGTCAGCACGACGGTATAGACCGGCGTGTCGACGTCGAACCGGCGCGCGCTGTCGAGGCCGCCGACCACCACCGGATCGAAGCCGGCATCGACGACCAGGCGTTCGGCCACGGCCAGTGCCTGGGTGTCGTCGCCGGCCAGCGGGATCGCGATGCGCGCTCCCGGACGAGAGGCACCGCTCACCAGGTCCTGCGCGAAGATGGCGTTGAACGCACGGACCAGGCGCACGCCCGGCAGGTACGCCTTGGAAGCAGCCCCGGTCCCGCGGCGGCGCGCCTCCTCGGCCATCGCACCATCGCGCTGGGGATACGGATTGCCGGTATCGAGCACGACCTTGCCGGCCAGTTCCTTCGCATAGTCGCGGCCGACCTGCGGCAAGGCGCCGTAGGGCACCGAGATCAGCACCACCTCGCCCCATTGGGCGGCCTCGCGCGGCGTGCCGACCCGCGCCTTCGGGCCCAGCTCGGCGGCAAGCGACTCGAGTTGCGCGGGATGACGCGAGGAGATCAGCACCTCGTGGCCGGCCGCCACCCACAGCCGCGCCAGGGCGCCACCGATCTGGCCGGTGCCGATGATGCCGATGCGCTGCGGCGCCGGTTTGGACGGCACCTGGGCCTGCGCCGCGGCACCGGCTCCCAGCACGGCCGCGAGGGCCAGCACAGCCAGGCCGAGGCCGCGCAGCAGGCGCCGCCGCGCCGGAATGGAACGGTTCGGAACGGAACGACGTAAGGGCGTGCTCATGTCCAATCCTCGGGCTCTTGGAGCGGGTGAACGCGTCGCGTCACCACGGCGGCGAAGCCGCGGCCGCACCGATACCGACGCAGTGGGCCGTCCGAACCTATCACCGGCCACCGCCGGAGACCGTGCTGCGTTCCGCCCGCGTGCCCACCCGGCGCCGGGCGAAAGACCGCGCTTGGCCTACAATGCCGCCCCCGCTGCCGCACGAAACCCCCATGGCGCCGAACGCGACCGTCTACAAGGCCGAGCTGCAGATCAGCGACATGGATCGCCACTACTACGCCACCCATGGGCTCACCCTGGCCCAGCACCCGTCGGAAACGCCGGAGCGGCTGATGGCGCGCCTGCTCGCCTTTTCGCTGTTCGCCGGCGATTCCCTGGCCTTCGGCAAGGGCCTGAGCACCGACACCGAGCCGGACCTGTGGAGCAAGGCGATGACCGGGGTCATCACGCAGTGGATCGAGCTGGGCCAACCCGACGAAGCGCGCATCCGCAAGGCCTGCGGCCGCGCCGAGCAGGTGGTGGTGGTCAACTACCAGGGGCGCGCCAGCGCTACGTGGTGGGACCGCACCGGCGGTGCGCTGGGCCGGCTCGGCAACGTCAGCGTGGTCGACCTGCCGACCGACCAGGTCGAGGCGACGACGGCCTTGCTCGAACGCACGATGCGCCTGAACTGCCTGATCCAGGACCACCACCTGCAGCTGATGAATGCCGGCCATTCGGTGACGATCGAGCCGCGCTGGCGGCTGGACGCGCGCGCCTGACCGATGCAGGGGCCGTGGGATGCCATCGTCATCGGTGCCGGCGCCGCCGGACTGATGTGCGCGATCACCGCCGGCCGGCACGGCCGCCGCGTGCTGCTGCTCGACCACGCCAACAAGGTCGGCAAGAAGATCCTGATGTCGGGCGGCGGCCGCTGCAATTTCACCAATACCGGCACCACGCCGGCCAACTACCTGTCGGCCAATCCGCACTACTGCAAGTCGGCACTGGCCCGCTATGCGCCGCAGGATTTCATCGACCTGGTCGACCGCCACCGCATCGCCTGGCACGAGAAGGAACTGGGCCAGCTGTTCTGCGACGACTCCTCCAAGCAGATCGTGCGCATGCTGCTGGACGAGTGCGAGGCGGCCGGCGTGCGTGTGGAAACCGGCTGCCCTATCGAGGAGGTGCGGCACCACGGCGACCATTTCCGCCTGCACACCGCCCAGGGGCCCTGCGCCGCACCGGCGCTGGTGGTGGCGACCGGCGGCCTGTCGATCCCCAGCATGGGCGCCTCGGGTTTCGGCTATACGCTGGCACGCCAGTTCGGCCACGAGGTCCTGCCGACCCGCGCCGGCCTGGTGCCGCTGACGCTCAGCGGAAAGCACCACGAGCGCCTGCAGGACCTGGCAGGCGTGGCGCTGCCGGTCGAGGCCCGCTGCAACGGCGCCCGCTTCAGCAACCAGTTGCTGGTCACCCACCGCGGCGTCAGCGGCCCGGCGATCCTGCAGATCTCCTCGTATTGGCAGCCGGGCGACGACCTGCGCCTGGACCTGCTGCCCGGCCGCGACGTCCTGGCCTGGCTGCAGGCCCAGCAGCGCGAGCGGCCGGCGGCAGAACTCAAGACCGTGCTGGGCGAGGTGATGCCGCGCCGCTTCGCCCAGCGCCTGTGCGAAATCTGGCTGCCGAGCCGCCCGCTGCGGCAGTACCCCGACGCCGAGCTGCGCCCGGTGGCAGCGCTGCTGCAGGCCTGGCCGCTGATCGCCAGCGGCAGCGAGGGCTACCGCACGGCGGAGGTCACGCTCGGCGGCGTCGATACCGACCAGCTCTCGTCGAGCACGATGATGTCCCGGCGCGTGGAAGGCCTCTATTTCATCGGCGAGGTCGTCGACGTGACCGGCTGGCTGGGCGGCTACAACTTCCAGTGGGCCTGGGCCTCGGGCCACGCGGCGGGACTGGCACTGGCCGCCCGCGCCGCATGACCGCCGGCCGCCGAGCCGGCCATCGGCGTGCAACCGGCGCCCGGCGCATCTTCGACGGCGGCCGGCGCGCCTCCACGACTCCGCCTGCGCGATGCGTCGAAGGCCCGGCCCTTCCCGCCCGTCCGACGCTAGACTGGCACCGACCACCCGCCCCCTGCCGATGCCGCCCGATGCCACCTCGCCCATCGATGCCTAGCACCAGCATGAAGCGGTTGCTGGGCGGGGTGCTGGGCGTTCTCGCCTGCGCCGGTACCACGGCGCACGCTGCGGATGGCTTCCGGGTGAACTACGACATCCGCTTCGACGATGCGCAGGGTGTACAGGTCTCGCGCGGGACCGCGCGGCTTTCCGAAGCCGTGACACACGCGATTGCGCTGAACGGGCACGTGGTGACGCTGCACATTGCCCTCGTCGACTGCGCGACCTACCGGCTGCGCCTGGACGTCTCGCGTCCGGCCGGCACGGCCGAACGCCTCGACCTGGGCCCCGTGCTTGCGGCAACGGGCGACGGCGCCCTGGGCGCCACGCTGACGCTGACCGCACGCCGCGCCGGCGCGGCGGTCGATGGCGCGTTCGCGGTGACGCTGCAGCCCGGGCAGGACTCGGCCTGCCGGTGATCGGTTGCATCGCCGGTGCCGCGGCGCCCGCTGCTCGTCGGCGACGCCGATCCGCAACAGGCGCCCGGAGCGCATCCGGCTACTCCTCGAAGTCGTCGCAGAACAGCGCCTCGGTGACCAGCCGGTAGGCCAACATGCGCTGGTCCGCGGTCTGGCTGTTGCGCACCGCGCTGCCGACCAGGACGCCGCCACCGTCGGCGAAGGCGCGCACCACGGCGTCGATGCTCGGTGTCGCGCCGCCGACGTGGCCGGTATGGTCGATCGTCACGCGGCCGTTCTGGCCGAAGCAGCGATCGCGCGCCAGCCCCGCGGTGAGGCGCAGCAGCGCGTCGTCGGCGCTGCCGGTCAAGGTGCCCACCTCCAGGAACGGTGCTCCCGCGCCGGCATGGGCGTGCCCCTGCCCGGCGGCGTAGCCGTCCACGGCGACCATGACCGGCTCCGGCGCCGAGACCGTATAGCTGCGAGGCGCGCGGGTCAGCGTGGCGACCGCGTAGCTGCCGTCGCCGATCGGCGTGAACAGGCCCGGCGACAGCAGCACGTCGTCGAAGAACACCTGGTCGGCGCGGGTGGCCGGCACCACGAGGGTGATGCGCTGGTCGGTCGCGAAGCCGAACAGCGGTGCCGGCACCACCACGTGCTGGCGCGCCGACCATTGCCGCGTGGCCGGCAGCAGCACCATGTTCGGATCGCCGTAGCACTCCGGCAGGCCGTGGACCGCGCAGCCGGGCGCCAGTTTCGCCGCCGCCGCCGGCCGGCTGGTGGTGACCACCGCCGGTGCGTTGCGCAGCACGTCGTAGGTCGCGCCGGCGTCCAGTGTCGCCACCGCCACGCCGTCGAGCCAGACGCGCGTGTCGCCTTCATGAGCCAGCACGCGCAGGTGCTCGCCGGCCGGCAGCAACGGGCTGGGCGTGAAGACGAAGGTCGTGCCCCAGGAGGTGACCGGCTGCTGCTGCTCGGTGACGAGGTCGCAGAAGTCCACGCCGAGGGGCACCTGCGCGCAGGTGTGGCCGCCGAGCACCGCGACCGGCTTGTCGCCGACGATGCGCGTTCCGGTCAGGTCCAGTCCGGTCATCCCGCCACCGGCCCACAGGTAGTAGGTCTGGCCGCGCTGCAACGTGACCGCATACGGAACGCCCGCGGCGTGGCCGGCGACGGCGACCGCAGGCGTGATCCAGACCGTGGTCGCGTTCTCCACGGCGGTGATCACCAGCTGGCTGCCGGGACCGAGGCCGCCGGCCCAGGCCATCAGCCGGTACTCCCGGCCCAGGCGGTCGGTCGGCGTCGCGACGAAGCTGTCGAGCGAGTAGCGGCGGCCGTTCATCGCCACGATGCTGACCGGCGCCTGTGCGACGACGTGGACCGCCAGCGGCAGCGGCAGGTCGTCGTCCGCCGGGTTCTGCAGCGCGATCGGCAGCGTGATCTCGGTGGTGGCATCGGCCACGGTCGCGAACGGGATGGCGATGCCGAGCGCGGCGTTGGTGATCGTGCCGGTGGTCGCCAGGTCGCTGCTGATCATCAGCTTGACGAACTGCTGTTCCGGTTCGGTATCGGCCGTCCGCGGGAAGCCGATCCAGAAATCGGTGCCGGTGTCGGTGATGGCGCCAGGCTGGCCGGTGACCTCCCGCGCGGCGAGCAGCGAACGGCCGCGCTCGTCCAGTTCGAGCGAGGCCAGCGCGGCATTCGTGCCGAGGATGGCGTCGAAATCCTCGACGCGCCGGCCGCCGGTACCGACGGCGCCATCCGGCGTTCCGTCGGGCAGGACGCCGGCGAGCAGCGCGACCGTCATCGGCGGATCGGCCAGGGTGGCGTCCCCCAGCGCCAGCAGCCGCCCGTCCGGACGCAGCACCAGATCGCGCGCATGGTCGGCGTTGTCGGCGCCGAGGTCGAACGCGAACGCGCGGAAGCCGTTGCCGTTGAACGCCGCGTCGAGCCCGCCCGCGGCATCGAACTGAACCAGGCCCAGCTCCAGGTCGAGGACGTTGTTGCTGAACATCAGGAACTGGCCGAGCACGGCGATGCGCTGGTCCGGCCGCACGACGAGTGCCTCGTAGTGCTGGCCCGCGATGCTCGGCAGCGGCGCCGGCGCGAGCACCAGGCCGGTACCGCCACCGAAGCCCGCATCCGGCGCGCCATCGGCCGTGAGGCGCGCGACGAACGGGCGCTCCGGCTGGTCGTGCGCCGTGCAGTTGCCGACCGCGACGAGGGTGCCGTTCGCGCCGAACGCGGCATCGGTGACGCGGCAGACCTCATCGTCGGCGATCTGGGCACGCAGCGTCCGGCAGCCGTCGCCGTCGAAGCTGCCGTCGAACGTGCCTGCCGCCGTGAGGCGGCAGACGATCGCCGGGTACGCCCCGGTTTCACCGGGCACCGCGCGCAGGCCGCCGAAGACGATCGGCTTCCCGTCCGCCTGCACGACTGCGCCGTCGAGTGCCAAGGCCTCGGTCTGCGGGACCAGTCCGCTCGGCAGCGTCGTGCGGCGGCGGCCGTCGTTGCCGGGGCCGAAGCCGCCGTCGGGCTGGCCGTCCAGGCCCATGCGCCCGATGAACAGTGCGGCCGGATCGTCCGGCGCGTCGCCGAACAGCCACAGGCGACCCTGCGGGCTGCGCGCGAACGCGCGCAGATGTACCTGGTCGGATTCGAGAAAGCCGAACGAACGGCGACCGGCATCGCCGAACGCGGCATCGAGCCCGCCGTCGGCGGCGACGGCGGACGCCGACACGCAGCAGGCGGCCAGCACGAGGGACGAAAGACGCATGGTGAGGCTCCGTAGGGGTTCCATCCGCACATACGGTGCCGGGCCACGCCGGGGATCATCGCATCCTCGCCGCCGATGCGATCACGGGCCGCGAACGGCCCTGTCCGGGAATCGCGGCGGCGTCTGCCATGCAGCCCATTCCGCCGCGCCAGGCTCGCTCGCCGCGCCGGCGAGCCGTCCGGACCGCCGCCCCGCAACGGGACGGCGGCCGGCGAAATCAGTCGAAGCCGTCGGCGAACAGGCCGTCGCGGTCGAACGTCAGCAAGGCGCCGTGCAGCACGTACTCGGCATCCATGCCGTTCAGCAGCACATGGCTGCCGTCCGTGCTGACGGAGTTGGCGACCAGGTCCCAGCCGTCGCCGCCGAAGGCATGGCCGTCCGCCACGATGCGCTCGATCAGGCATTCGGCCCCGCCGCCGCGTGTCCAGCGGAACGGGCGGTTGGCGCGCACGATGCCGAACGGCGTCGGGGTCTCGATCGTGTAGGTGCCGACGATCACCGAGCCGTCCGCGCTGATCGCCATGGCGTAGTACGGGGCCATCGCGCCCGCGGGCAGCGCGGAGGTGTCCAGGTAGACCGCGCCTTCGGCCTCGGTCCAGTACCAGGCGCGGCCACGGTTGGCGTGCGACGTCGGCTCGCCGCCGTAGCCGCCGCCGATCAGCATGCGGCAATCGATGCTGCAGGCGACGACCTGGCCGAGCGGATGGCCATCGGCATCCTGCAGCAGCTCGATCTTCCCCTCGACCCAGCGGGCGCCGAAGCTCAGGCGCATCGGCCAGCCCCATTCGTCGGTCGCCATGCGCGAGACGAAACCGGCGGCCACCCGGCCGTCGTTGCTGACGCCCCAGGCTTCGCCGGAATCCATGTCCGTGGGAATCGGCAGCATCTGCTGGCCGGTATCGGCATTCCACTGCCACGGCAGGAACGCCAGGTCCGGATCGCCGCCGTAGCCGGCGACCTGGCTGCCGTCGGCGCTGACGCCCATCGCCAGCGAGGAGATCTGGGTCATGCCGGGCAGGATCGCCCAGCCGAAGATGCCTTCGTACATGCGCGGGTTGGAGACGAAGAGGTCGCCGTCCTGGCGCATGTAGTTGGCGATGACCATGCCGCCGTCCGGACTGACCACCGGATGGATGTTGATGACGTTGAAGGTCGGCCCGCCGCCGAGGTCCTCGGCCTCGCCGCCGGGCAGCCAGCGCAGCGTGTTGCCGGTGCCCATGTCGGCTCCGTAGACGGTGCCGTCACTGGTGACGCGGTTGGGCTGCGGTGCCACGAGGCTGCCGTAGGGCAGCTCGCGCAGGGTCATCGGCGCCTCGGCCGCGGCCGGCAGGCTCGCGAACGCCGCCAGCAGGTACAGCAGCGGCGACAGGGAGGGCCGGCGGACGGATCGGTGCGGGCGGGACGGGACGTTGGGCATGGCGGTGTTTCCCCTCGGGTGGCGGCCCCGGTCCAGAGCAGGACCGGCAAGGCTCCGACGATGGCCGGGAGCGGCCGCGCCACGCATTCGCATCGCGCTACAAACACCGCGCAAAACCGCTCCAGGTGCGCGATTGTCTTGGCAATGGCATGCCGATGGCGCGCCTTCCCGCCGCGCCGTGCCCTCTCGGGACCGGCCGCCGCCGACGCGGGAGCGCCGGCCCCGTCGCGTTACCGTGCCGTTACCGCAAGACCGGTACCGGCAGCGCGGGCAGCGCCAACTCCGGCACTGCGCCCCCGTCACCCGACGATGGCGATCCGGCTCCCGCGCAGCTGTCCGCATCCGGACAAACCCGGCGCATCGACACGACCTGCATCCGCCGCGTTCATCGTTCCGCACGGCGATTTGTCCACGGTTTGTCCACGGCGATGTGCTTTCGGTCCTCAAAGCGCCTCAAGGGATGGGAAAACAAAACGCCGCCGCCTAGAATCCGCGGCGCCTGCATCATCGGCGCGACACACATCGACGGCGAACCGTTCCCGAACCGCCGGGGAATGCAGATCCGCCCGGCACCGTCGATAGTGGCGTCCGCGCCGGCGTTCGCGCCGCACTGCCCCTTCGATCCATCAATGCTCGCTCGTATGAACCCGACCATGCCTTCCGATCCACTTCCGTCGAACGCCCCGCGTTCCGGCCTGCCCGACGCCCCTGCCGTCGTTGGCGCCGGCATGCCGGCGTATCGGCGGGAGCGGCACCGCACGTCGACCGGCTGACCGCCGGCGCAACCCCGAACGGTCCCGGGCCCCTGCCCGGTCCCTGCATCGGCCTCGTGCCGAGGCGCTCCTGCGCGCGCGTCCGGGCCCACTCCGCACGCGTGCCGGCTCCACCCTTTTCCTGCAACCTGAGGATGTAACGTGACTGCAAGAAGCACCCCCCGT
This sequence comes from Dokdonella koreensis DS-123, assembly GCF_001632775.1. Classification (NCBI taxonomy): domain Bacteria; kingdom Pseudomonadati; phylum Pseudomonadota; class Gammaproteobacteria; order Lysobacterales; family Rhodanobacteraceae; genus Dokdonella; species Dokdonella koreensis. The sequence continues at coordinate 1,482,920 of NZ_CP015249.1, read as the reverse complement.
CCGAACTGGCGCCAGCGCCTGGCCCTGGCCGTCCCGGTCCTGATCGCCGCCATGGCCATGCCGGCCCTGGCCTCCAAGGCCGGCTACATCGCCCCGCAAGGCGGTGCCGCACCGGCCATCACCACCATCACCGGCAGCCCGCTGACGGTGCTCGTCGGCGGCGACCAGTCGTTCCAGATCGTCAACGACCAGGTGCCCGGCTCCGGCCAGATCTACCCGTCGCAGACCACCGACCTGGCCGACATGGGCTGGATGGTGCGTACCGGCGGCGCGCTCTACACGCCTGATTTCAGCAACCACGGCACCACGGCCACCTCCAACCTCGGCACGGTCACGCCGTACGCCGCGCAGTCGATCAGCCCGGTGACCGGCACCGGCACCGAAGCCGATCCGTTCGTGGTCGCCGTCAATGCCACCCTCGGCGCCACCGGCCTTCAGAGCCGCCAGGAAGTGCGCTACGTCAACGGCAAGAACTTCTTCACCAAGCGCTTCACGCTGACCAACACCAGCGCCGCGCCGCAGGAAGCGAAGATCTACCTCGGCGGCGACATCTACCTGGCCGCCAGCGACAGCGGCATCCCGTACCGCGAAGCCGCCTCGGGCAGCCCGGGCGGCAGCGACTGCGGTACGCCGGCCAGCTACTACATCCTCTACATCCCGCAGACGCCGGCCGACAGCTACACCGGCAACGGCTACAGCAACGTCTGGTCGCAGATCGGTACCGGCGACCTCGACGGCGCGCTGGGCCCCGCCAACTGCATGGACAACGGCGCTGCGCTGCAGTGGAACCGCACGCTCGCCGCCGGCGCCAGCGTGACGATCCTGGCGGCGACCTCGTTCGGCGAAATCCCGTCGATCGCCCAGTTCGACATCACCAGCGTCACGCCGCGCTCCGGCGCGCAGGGCGCCACCGTGCCGGTGACGATCCAGGGCATCGGCTTCGCCACCGGCATGACGGTTGCGTTCGGTACCGGCGTCTCGGTGGCCGACCTGGTCGTCGTCGACGCCGACACCGCCACCGCCACGCTGACGATCGCCGCCGACGCGCCGGTCGGCCTGCGCAACGTCACCGGCGTCAACGCGGCCGGCACGCTCAACGCCACGCTGGTCGGCGGCTTCGAGGTCACCGGCGGCGGCCCGCCGACCGATCCGTTCGCGCTCACGCGCGTCGTTCCGCCGAGCGGCTATGTCGGCACGACGATGCAGGTCACGCTGCAGGGCACCGGCTTCGCCGCCGGCATGGCCGTGGCCTTCGGTGACGGCATCGCCGTCTCCAACCTCGCCGTGACCAATGCGACCACCGCCACCGTCACGCTGACCATCGCCGCCGACGCGGTGCCGGGTCCGCGCACCGTCAGCGGCACCAACGCCGCCGGCAACCAGACCGCGAGCCTGCCGAACGGCTTCATCGTGCTGGCCGCCGGCCCCGGCCCGCAGGTCGCCCAGCCGGTTCCGACCCTCGGCCTCGGCAGCCTGCTGCTGCTGGCGCTCGGCCTGTTCGGCGCCGCCTGGGCGATCTTCCGGCGCTGATCCTGCCCGCCGGCCGGACCTTCCGGCCGGCCACGCTGATCGACGGGGAGCGGCATTGCCGCTCCCCGTTTTCTTTTGGTTCTTCACCCATTCGCGGCACTCAATCAGCTGTCGCTTTCGTCGCTGCCGTTGCTGTTACTCTCGCTGTTCACGTCGCCTTCACATTGCGAAGCGGGACCTGACTTTTCCGCAGAATCTGTCTTCACCCATGTGAGCGCGGCCAAGAGACCGGACAGCGCTGCAAGAAGGGGGCTATGCCCCCTTCAATTCCGCTTCGATCCTGGTGCGCGGTCAAAACTTGGATTTCAGACTGTCGAGGGCATCCCGCAGGAACCTGACCGCGGGTTGATGACCCGTTCCGACCCGACGAAGACAACGCACTGGCGACGGCAGGCCTGCTGCGAATGCCGTAGCCGAGGCTACCTGCACCAGCCAGCGCCGAGTTGGTCGCGCGCCTCGAGCCGAACGATGCGAGGATACTCATGAGGTCGGCTTGTTAGCCGGACCCAGCAGCCCTAAGATCGAGCCGCATCAAGAAGATAGCCCCCAGCGGGCTGTGGACAAGTCGCGTAGCTGGCCCCCCCGGGGATCCGACGATCAAGTAGTTGAGCCTCATGGAAACCGTCGAAGAGCACCCGCATTCGTTCCCACAAGCGGAATGGCCGTTTCCGGATCAGATCAGCACGGCGGCGTTCACAACCACTCGCGTGGTTCGTGACGGATACCCGATCTTGCTGGTCAGTCACGACCAGGATGGCGATTGGCAATTTCTGTGCGCGACCACCAATGACAGTACGGATGCTCTTATCGTCTGCCTTGGTTGCGCTTATCAGCGCGACAAGACCGTTGCTGAGGTGGCCGATCTTCCGGTTGGCTGGCAGGCTTGGCGCGATTCGATTGGTGGCCCATGGAAACGTGTTCCTAGCGAGCCCGATCCCGATGAAGCCTGACCCGCTTGGCGGTCCGACGTAGTTCAGGCGCTAGGGGCATGAGGAAGATCGCTGCAATTGCAATTCTTCTGGCCTGCCTCACTGGTTGCGAGACAGCCCGCGATAGCCAAATGGAGCGCTCGCTGGCACGCTCGCGCGCGGAGCCGCTCTCCAAGATCGATCCTGCGGAATGCCGCAGTAAGGGCGGCACCATTCGGCAGGTGGGCATGTTCGGCACTCCGTCGTGTATCACTCCGCTGCCTGATGGTGGCAGGGCGTGTCACTCCAATTCCGAGTGCTCCGGTGCATGCTTTGCGCCAGAAGGCACCTCCATCGGCCAAGCGGCCACTGGCGCTTGTCAGATGGACACGGCCGCTATGTTCGGCTGCCACGATCATGTGGAAAATGGGGTCGTCGTGGGCGGCTTGTGCGTTGACTAGACCGCCCCCTAACCCTTCATTCCGGTCGATGCCGCTTCGCGGCATCGACTTACCTCAAGCGTTAGGCCGCTATGACAAATCTCCTTGAATTGCTGGATAGAGGTATCAACGGCGTGTCCTTCAATGCAAAAGACCTTGCGCCAGAGTTGATTGCATTCGGAGAGCCAGAGGCGGCTGAGCTGCTACTTTCCATGTCTCCAGACACACATGCGCAAATTAGCGCTCGGGCCGGCCGACCTCTCTCAGGCAATATCGCTATAGACAAAGCCATTTGCTTGGCCGCGCTGGAGGTATTCGAGGGACCCCCCGCCCATTGCGGCGCAAGCGCCGCGTTTATCCTAAGGCTGCCGTGTAATGGCTCATCCGCAGCGATCCACCAATTAATTCGAACCGACGTCGGTTCGCGGCGCAGCTTGATTCAGGCGCTGGGCCACCAGGAAGAGGAATGAAGACTTCCCTTTTCATAGCCACGTTGCTACTGCCACTTTCACCTCTTGCGGGTAGCGGCATAGCCACCGTGCCAGATCGTTTCATTGGGCAGTGGGCTGGCAGCCCTGACTCTTGCGGCTCTAACGCAGACGATATGATTCTTCGTATCGCTCCTGGCCACATCGCGTATTGGGAGAGCGAGGGGCCAATCAAAGCTGTCGTGATTCACGGGGAGATCGAGATTGCACTGATCGCTGAGCTGTCTGGTGAGGGTGAGACATGGCTTTCGACCGCAAATTTCACACTCTCCCAAGATGGACGCCAGCTAATCGACAACACAAGCGTGCCAGGCAAGGAGTTGGTGCGCTACAAGTGCTCACGAACAGCCGGCAACGACCCAAGCATCGGATGGGCCATCGCAGGCGGGAGCGAGGCCGAACAGTTCATTCAGGCGAGGCCGTCCTGGCTCGGCTGCAAACGTGGATGTATGTAGTTCACTCGAAACCGAAGGAGGTGGCGTGTCAGGTCCAAATGATAGGACGATCAAGAGACTCTTTGCGATGTCCGGGAACGTGTGCGCATTCCCGGGCTGTTCTCTGCCCATCGTGGAGAGCGTCGGAACTATCACAGGTGAAATCTGCCATATCAAGGCAAGAGCGACCGGAGGTCCGCGATTCGACAGGACGCAGACCGAAGAAGATCGGAACGGCTTCGATAACCTCGTCCTCCTCTGTCGACGCCATCACAACGTGGTGGATTCCGACCCGAATGCGTACCCGGTCGAGGCCCTGATGAAGATCAAGGCGACTCACGAGAAAATGGCGGGCCGCATCGAGCAGGCAGCCGACATGTTTTGCGCAAGAAAGCTTCTCAACGATCTGAAAATGATCGAGGTCCACCACAACCTGGGCAATGTCGCGATCGATAGCCCAGGGGCGATCCTTGCACAGACAGTCAATCTGAAGACAACGAAAACGACTATTAAGATCAACGCGCCGCCGGGGACGATTGGGGCGGATCAGTCGGCGAGTAGATATGTCCAGCATCTGATTAGGCGCTACAACGAGTTTGCCGGCGCAGACAAGACGCGCGGGACCAAGTTCAGCTACGGCGCGATTTCGAAGAACATCGAAACCAACTTTAAAGCACCCTGGAAGCTCGTCGCGATGGAGAATTTCGGTGCGCTTTGCACCTATCTCCAACGGCGCATTGCCAGGACCCGCATCGCCAAGTCGAACTCGGCCAAGGGGCATCGCTCATTTTCCAGTTTTGAGGAGTACAGCAGCGAGCAGCGTTGAGGCAGAACACCACGTCGTCATCCCATCGATGTTCGCACAGAGAGAGACCGCCATTGGTGGGCAGGAGCCTCATGCTGCGATTCATAGAGCCATCCATATGCAGCCGACTGGACTGGAGCAGTCAATCCTCGCGGGGTTGCGGGGACGCTCACGGCTGCCAATGAAGTAGGTTTCGCTGTCGGGCAAATCCGGTCGCGGTCCATTCCGTATTCTTTGCGGCGTTGCCGCGCGTCCATCACGAGCATGTCGTCCTTCCTCGCGAATCGTGGACTGGTCGATGTTGCTCTCCCACCACTCTGCTACGAACTGGCACTGTGTCCTCGGCGCAATCCTGGTCTTGACGCTTGGGCTGGGCTCGCCGGTCCGCGCCCAGGCCGGCGACACCGCGTCAGAGAAGGCGCGCCTCGCCGCCGCGCTACGGCAGATGGACGTCATCGAGCATCTGGTCGCCCAGGAGGCCACGCGGCCACGGGAGCAGCGCGGCCGCTACCACCTCGACTATGCCCGCTTGGCCGCCGATCCGGACCATCTGCGCGCCGGCATTCGCGACTAGGCTTGTAGAAGCCGTGGATGTAGCGGGCGATGGCAGCATGAGCAGTCGCCTTGGTGGCGTATACACCGGTGGCTTCCTCGTTCTTGAGCGTGGCGAAGAAACTCTCGACCGCCGCGCTATGCCCCGAGGGCAGGCTGCGCGCTCCCAGCAGTTACCCATTAGGCTCATGCTCGGCACGAAGCCGCGTGCGGCCAGCGTTTTGGCGAACTCGCCGATGGCGTATGAATCGCCCCGGGTTTCGTAGCCACCTACAAGCCCGGCACCCCAGCTCGCTTCGCTCAAACACGGGGCGCCTCTGCGGCCTCCTCGCCCTGCGATGCTCGGCTTGCTTTAGGGCGAAAAAGCCAAGAGCCAAAGCCAAAGCCGAAGCCGAAGCCGAAGCCGAAGCAGAACGAGCCCGCCTGTGGGCGAAAACATTGTTCTTCGACGGCACGCGGCCAGAGTCCAACACCGATCGGCGCGCCGGCTGCCTCCGGCCGGCGCCGTCAGCTCAGCACGCGGATCCGCGTGCCATACCCGCCGGGGTCACTCCGCGCACTGCTTCGCCGCCTCGGCGATGATCCGCGCGACGTTGGCGTCGTTGAGGTAGCCGATGATGCCGTGGCGGTTGTCGGTCTGGTTGCGGACGCTGTCGTTGTTGACGATGGCCGGATCGGCCGGGAAATGCGTGTCGTCCAGCGGATTGAGCGCGACGATGTCGCGCCGGTCGTAGGCGTTGTACCAGCCCTGCGCGGCCAGGTTCTTCGGGACGCCCAGCTTGGCGCTGATCGCTCGCATCCCGAGCGGCGACCCGACCGTGACGTACTTGCACAGGTGCATCCGCAGCAGGTTGTCGGCGATGACCTTGTAGCCGACCACGGTGCCGAGCGAGTGGCCGACGACGACGGTCGGCTCGTCGGTGAGCAGTTCCTCGACGATCGCGTTGACCTCCTTCGTCACCCGCGGGATGTTCACGTACAGGTAGACGTCGCGCAGGAACTTCTCGATCGTCCATGACGCCTGCCCGGTGAAGCGCTTGTCGATCGCGCGCGCGATCGCCTGCACCCAGCGCCAGTTCTGCGGGCCCTTCTCGCGCGGCCCGTCCGGGTCCATCTGCGCTTCCACCTCGGCCTCGGTCAGGTCCGAGTCGGTGTAGATCTCGTCGAGCGCCTGCTGCATGAACAGCTCGAACTTGCGGTTCTGGCCCGGCCCCTTCGCGACGACCTCGTCCGGCGTTGGCAAGTCCGCGGCCGCCGTCAGTTCGTCGAGCTTGTCGCCGTAGTACGGGAAGTCGAACGCCACGTCCTGCGGCAGCGCCGCGCCGGCCGCCTGCAGGCCGGCGTCGAGTGTCTCGACCCAGGTCCGCTTCAGCAGGTCCTTGTCCTTGCCGCCTTGCGAACGCCCGTGTATCAGCAGAATCCTCATGCCAGCCTCCCTTGCTCCATTGCGTCTCGAAGAAGGTCCGCGCCCTGGGGCTCGAACGTGGTCCACAGCGAATCGCACAGGTATCCCGATGCCTCGGCCAGCACCGGGCCCAGCGCCATGCCGCTGGGCCGCACCAGGCTCCAGGTCTGCGTCAGCAGCGGGCAGAACGGGAGCAGCGGCGGCGACGGATCGGCCGCCGGCGCGGTCAGCACGCGCACGTCGAACAGCTCCGCGCCGAGGTCCTCGCGCAGGTGCAGGGCCACGTCGCGCGCACGCGCGATGTCGCCCGCCTGCGTGTAGGCGTGCACGGCGTAGAGCCCGAGCGTCGGATCCAGCGCCTTGTCGATGCGGATCTGGTCCGCCAGCCCTGCCGCCTCCTCCACCGAGCGCAGGCGGAAGGTCCGGCGGTCGGCCGCCAGCGCGACCCAGGCGCGCAGGCGATCGAGAGACTCGCGCCGCTCGGCGTAGGCCGGCCATCGCGCGGTGTTGGACGAGGGCACGTAGCTGACGTTGGCCACGCCTTCCGCCTCGACGGCCACGTGCCCGATGAATCCGGCCAGTGCGGCGACGATCGCACCGCGGCCATCGGCGAAACGCAGCAGCACCGACTCGCCGGGCGCGGCCAGATGGAGCCGGACGATACCGACCGCGTCGCCGCCATCGCCCGGCGCGAGCAGCTCGGTCCGCGCGGCGCCGTGGCGCCGGGTGCAGAGCGCTTCGGCCACCACGGCGCCGCGGATCGAGAAGCCGCATCCGGTTTCCATGTGATCGACCGGACCGGACGGTGCGCGCAAGGCCAGGGCAGGCGCGGCCGAGCCGGCCGCGGCCAGCGGCGGCGCGCCGGCCAGGACACGCTCGATGGCACCGGCAGCCTGGCGCGCCGGCAAACGCATGCGTACCAGATGCGACGGCCGCGGCGGCGGTGGCGGCGGTTGCAGCGGAGGCACCGAAGGCCGGCGCGAGAACAGCCCCTTGCGCCCGCGTACGGCCGGGCTCGGCGCCCTGCCCGCGGAGGGCGAGGGCGACGGCGGGATGATCGCCACGCCACCGGTGCCACCGGCGCGCGGGGCGTCCGGCACCGGCGCCGCCGGCGTCCGCACCCGGGCGATGTAGACCCGGTCGTCGGACGGCACGGTCGCCTCGATCTGCTGCACCAGGTCGATGTTGATCGCCGCCAGGGTGTCTTCCACCGTGTCCTGCAGGTAGCGCTCCAGGCGCCGGTTGGGCACCACCGTGATCGTCGCACCGGCCTCCTGCACCTGGAGGAGCATGTCCGGCGTCGGCGCCTCGAACGCCTTCAGCAAGGCATGCGTCAGCACGCTGCGCGGCTTGCCGTCGAGGGTCGCCTCGTAGGCCGGCTGCGCATCGACGGTCGACTTGAACACGTCGATCTTCGAGACGGCGTCGACGTCGGCGAAGTTCGGGAAGACGTCGATGCCGTTCACCAGCGCGCCGGTGCGCGCGTCGGGAATCGAGCGGCAGGCGTCGGACACGAAGACGATGTTCGGGATGCCCGACCGGCGCGCGACGTAGATGCTGCCTTCGAGATTGATCGCTTCCTGCGTGCTTTCCGGCGCGCCGCTCAGCAGCCACACGTCCGAGCGCGCCTGCCAGTAGCCGTGCCCGGAGAAGTAGACCAGCAACTGCTCGAACCGGGGCGGCACCGTGACGAAGGCGCGGATCGCCGCCGTGACGCGCGCCGCCGTGACCGGCTCGCCGTCCGCGTCGTTCACCAGGGTCACCGCGTAGCCTTCCTGTTCAAGCCAGGCGGCCACTTCCGCCGCGCAGGCCGCAGCCGCCTTGAGCGGCGTCAGGCCGCCGCCGGTCCTGTCGACACCGATGACGACGGCCGCCTTCTTCACGACCGCGTCCCGTCCCGGCAGGAGCCAGGGCCGGCGAGAGCGAGGGCGCCGGATGCACGCGGTGCCCGGCGGCCGGTGCCGCGCCGACCGCACCGGCCGGCGAACGCCATCGGCCACGCCGCGGGGCGCCCGCCATCGGCGCAGCGCATCGGACACGGCGAAGAAGCGGAAAAGGCCCGGCGGGACAGCACGCTCGGGCCACGGCGCACGGATTCCATCCCGATCCTCACACCCTGTGATGGCGATGGCATGCAGTAGGCAACAAACGGCGCCCGGGTTCAAGAGCCGGTCCGCCGACGCCACGGTGGCCCGCGCGGCGGGTCCTTCACCTGCGCGCCCGGCCTTCTTCAGCGTCCTGCACCGATTCTTCAGCCGTGTTTCCGGCACTTCATTCGCCCGCCGCGTGTACTGGCCGCTCGTCCACGCACCGGAGCCATCCATGACCCGATTCCCGTTTCGCGCCCTGCTGCTGGCAGGCCTGCTGCCCCTGGCGGCCGCCGCCGCCGACTACGCGCCGCCCGAGCGGCTCGACGACGGCTGGGCCGTCGCCGACGCGACCGCGGCCGGCTGGAACCTGCAGCCGTTCGCCAGCGCCGAAACCTCGATCGCCGACGGCACCTGGAAGGGCGTCACCAGCCTGGTCGTCGCCCATCGCGGCGCGCTGGTCTACGAGCGCTACTTCAACGGCGGCGGCCGCGACCAGCTCAACGACACCCGGTCGCTGACCAAGAGCCTGACCGCCCTGCTGGTCGGCGCGGCGATCGACCGCGGCCTGGTTCCCGACGCGCAGGCCCGCGTCTACGCCTACTTCGGCGACAAGCGCCCGTTCGGGCACCCGGACCCGCGCAAGGACGCGATCACGGTCGAGGACCTGCTGACGATGAGCTCGCTGCTGGAGTGCAACGACGACAACACGTTCTCCAGCGGCAACGAGGAGCGCATGTACGTCACCGAGGACTGGATCCGCTTCGCGCTGGACCTGCCGATCAAGGGCTTCGCCCCGTGGGAGAGCAAGCCGGCCGACAGCCCGCACGGCCGCTCCTTCGCCTACTGCACGGCCGGCTCGTTCCTGCTCGGCGCACTGGTCGAGCGCGCGGTCCGGCAACCGCTGGCGGCGTTCTCCCATGCGGCGCTGGAAAAGCCGCTCGGCATCACCGCGATCCGCTGGAACTTCGCGCCCGACGGCACTGCGATGGGCGGCGGCGGCACGCGCCTGCGCAGCCGCGACCTGGCCAAGCTCGGCCAGATGCTGGGCGACGACGGCCTCTGGCAGGGCAAGCCGGTGATTTCCAAGGCCTGGGCGCGCGCGATGCTGACCGTGCGCGCGCAGGCGCGCGAAGACGCCGAATACGGCTACCAGATCTGGCGCTTCCACTTCCCGCGCGACGGTAAGGACGTGCCGGCCTGGGCGATGTCCGGCAACGGCGGCAACTACGTCTTCATCGTGCCCGAGCTCGACCTGGTCGCGGTGGTCACCAGCACCGCCTACAACCAGCGCTTCGCCCATCCGCAATCCCAGGGCATCTTCCGCGACGTCGTGCTGAAGGCCCTGCCCGCCGAGCGGAACTAGGCGCGGCAGGCGGCTCCGCCCCGGATGCAGCGGCATCCGGCCGGCGCATGCGCCATGCGCGCGGGTTCACGGCGGTGGCGTGCGCTCCGGCCGGCCCGGCGCGGGCAGCGCCGACAGCAGATCCGGCGGCAGCCAGTCCGCGGCCAGCACGCGGGTGCGCTCGGCCGCCACGTGCCGGCCGATCGTGTCGATCGCGGCGGCAAAGCGCGGCTCCCCGGCCAACGCGCGCATCAGCGGCGAGGTCTGCAGATAGGCGCGATCGCTGAAGCCCGCGGCGATCGCCGCCTCGAGGGCGTCGAGCGCCGCGGCGGTGTCGCCCGCTGCCAGGTCCAGCAGCACGATCTCGATCTGCGATTCCGGCCAGCGGTCGCCGTCGGCGATCGCCGCCCGGATCGCTTCGCGCTTGGCGGCGCGCCAGACGGCATCCGCCGGCGGCACGGCATAGCAGTGCGCCAGCGTATCGGGCAGGCTCGCGTGCGGGCGCAACTGCGACGCCCGTGCGAAGGCCGCATGCGCCTGCGCCGGCTCCCCGCGCAGCAGGGCCAGCTCACCGGCCAGCAGGAACAGGTCCGGATGCAGCGGCCGCTGCAGCGCCTCGTCCAGCGCCGCCTGCGCCTCGGCAAAGCGCCCCTGCAGGAACAGGCTGCGCGGATAGGCCACGTTGGCGAACACGTTGTCCGGATACAGGCGGAAGCTGCGTGCGTAGCGCTGCTCGGCCACCGCGGTGAAGCCCAGCAGCTCCAGGTTGCGGGCGATCTGGATGTCGAGGAAGCGCAGCTTCGCACCCTGGTCACCGACCGCGAGATTGGCACGCAGCGCATCGGCAAGGCGTCCCTTCACCGCCAGCAGGTGCGCGGCGGACGCGAGACTGTCCTTGCGGCCGGCCGGATCGAGCGCATGGGCGCGCTCGTAGCCGGCCAGGGCCGCGTCGATGCGCCCGCGGCAGTCGTCGGCGTAGGCCAGGGCCGCCGTCGCGGCGGCATCGTCCGCATCGCGCGCGAGCACCGCCCGCGCCAGCGCCTCGGCCCGTTGCGCGGGATCGGGCGGCACGTTGTACAGGCAGATCCGCGCGCTCAACGCGAGGCTGAGGCCGATCTGCGCCTCGCGGTTGTCCGGCGTCGCGGCCAGCACGTCCTCGAACAGCGCGATCGCGCGCTCGTTGTTGTCGCGCTGACCGATGCCGGCGTAGTGGCGGGCGCGCGCCAGCGCATCGTCGGCAGGCGGTGTCGCCGGCCGGCCGGCGAGAAATGCGGCAGCGGCCGCCGCCAGGCCGAGCACGCCGGCGGCGAGGGCCACGCCCCGCCAGCGCCGGACGGGCGGACGCCGCTCCACGTCCGCCTGCGGCCCGGCAAGAGCCTGCTCCGGCTCGGCGAGTGGCTGCACCGCCACGCACAGCTGGTACCCCACGCCACGCACCGAGCGTACGTAGCGCGGCTTGCGCCCGTCGTCACCCAGTGCCTGGCGCAGCAGCTTGATCCGCTGGGTCACGGTCTCCTCGTTGACCACGGCCGGCGCCCAGACGCCCGCCATCAGCCCGTCGAAGCTGACCACGCGATCGCCCTGCCCGATCAGGAACTCCAGCAGGCGGAAGCTCAGCCCGGCAACGTCGAGGGCGGTGCCGTCGCGTTCGACACGCTGGCGATCGAGGTCGACGACCAGATCGTCGAGCCGGTAGCGCCGCACCGCGGCAGGGGATGGAGTCATCGGACAGGCAATCGGTTCGGGCTGCGGGACACGACAAGCGGAAGGCGCGCCGGCACCGGACCCAGGTGCGGTGCCGGCAGGACACCATCTCATCGGCAGTTCACGGCGTACCTGCCGGCCATTGTAGGGGTCGCGCTACCGGTCGCGCGCATGCGACCGGCAGCGATCGTCACGCCTGCGGGGCGGGAATCGATCCGCAGAGACGGCGGGCTACACCGGCAGGCGATGCAGTTCGGCCGGAACCCCGGCGCCCGACCGCCTCAGCGCGGCAGGCGCGAACCGGCACGCGGACGCGTGGCCGGTCCGCCCGCCAGCGTCGCGAGCACGCCGTCCAGCGCCGGCCGTGCCTGGAAGCCGGCGATCTCCAGGCGCCGGGCGACCTCGCGCGGCACGTCGCGCCCGCTGGTGAGCTTGTTCGGGCTGCCGGTGTAGTGGAACAGGCGCCCGCCACGGCGCAGGACGCGCGCGAGCGCGTCGTAGAACGCCTGCGCATACAGCTCGCCGGCAATGCCGAACCGCGGCGGGTCGTGCAGGATCGCATCGACCGACGCATCGCCGAGCCGGGCGAGAGCCTGGGCCACGTCCGCGTGCGCCAGCTGCAGGCGGCCGTCGTGGCCGGGCGCCGCCGGGTCCGGCGACCAGGGATTGAGCGTGCGCAGCCACAGGACATCGGCGTTCTTCTCGAACGAAACGATGCGCGCCGCACCGGCCTCCAGGCAGCCGGCGGCGAAGTAGCCCAGCCCGCCGCAGGTATCGAGCACCGTCTTCCCGCGGGGCTCGATCAGCGCCACTTTGCGGCGCGCGTCCTCGAACGGCGACACCTGCGCGGTGGGCAGCATCTTGATGCCGTCGATCTCGAACGTCGGCGCGCCCCATTCGGTCGGCACCAGCTTGATCAGCGCACCGGAAAAGCGGGCGGCCGGCGCGAAAGCGGCACTGTCCCAGAAATAGATCGTGCGGTCCTTCAACCCCTGCGGATACGGATAGGACCGGTCCTGCCATCGCCAGTGCGCCGCTGTAAGGTCCGCGTGGCCGGTCGAGCGCCCCAGGTCGAGCGAGCCGGACCAGGTATTCGCGCCGGCATCGCGCGCGGCGCACAACGCATCGGCAAGGGAACGGGTCAACAGCGGTCCGGCGTAGTGCGACACGGTGGTGATCTCCGGCGCGCCGCAGGCGATGGCGCACCGTTCGGGACGGGAGGGGCCGGCATCGTAACCGACACGCGCCGGCCACGCCCGCCGTGTCGCGGTCAACGCACCGCGCGTGGCGGCACCTGCACGCCATCCGGTTTCAGCCGGGCCTTCAGCGCCAGCGCGTCGGTCGTGGCATGGCCGAGCGCGGTGTTGTCGAAGATGCACCAGCGCGCCTGCGTGCGCGCAGCAGGCGTGGTCAGCCACCGCGCGACGCGCGCCAGGGTCGTGGCGGGGTACGCGTCGTAGTAGATGCGCGGCGCGCCGTGCAGGCGCAGGTACTGCACGCGACGGTCGGCCGCCGGCACCGCCGCACGCGGCGTCCGCGCCGGATCGGCCGCGGCGCGCGCGATACCGTGCCGGCGCAGCAGCGTGTCGGCCTCCGCGCCGAACCACGACGGATGCCGCGGCTCGCAGGCAACCGCGCCGCCGTGTCGCCGGCGCAGCGCGGCGAAGAACGCATGCGCCTTCGCCACATCCAGGTGCAGGCTCGGCGGCAACTGCAGCAGCAGGCAGCCGAGCCGGTCGCCGAGTTCGCCGACGGCATCGAGGAACGCGTCCAGCACCACCGTATCGCCGCCCAGGCGCTGCAGGTGGCTGATCGTGCGCGGCATCTTGACCGCGAACCGGAAGTCCGCGGGCACCACCGCCGCCCAGCGCCGGTAGGTGGCCGGCCGGTGCGGCCGGTAGAACGAGGAATTGATCTCGACCGCGTCGAACACCTGGGCATAGCGCTCCAGGTGTGTGCCTTCCGCCGGGAACCGGTACGCCTGCGCCGCCGGGATCGACCAGCCGGCACAGCCGATGCGCAGGTCCGGTGCGCGGGAATGCGGGACCGATCTCATCGCGATCGTCCTCGTGGCGGCGCCTGGACGCCCGTGTCGAGCGCCGACTCTACCGGCCACTGCCCCAACCGGTGCCAACCGCCGGCATCGTCACGGCCCGGCGGTCGGGCCGGTCCGCGTCGTCGAGCACCGAAGCGACCGCCGCCTAGTCGAAGCCGTTCGTGAACAGCCGGTCGACACCGCGGCGGATGTCGACGATGAAGCCATCAGGTGTCTGACTGACGACGTCCACCTGGAAGGCATCGTTCGGTGCGGTCCAGCTTTCGCCGACGACGAACATCGAGCCGGCATTGTTCGAGACGTCGGCCGGCGGGACGTCGGCATCCACGCTCCAGGCCGGCTCGGTACGGGTGGTCCTGACCTCGTGGATGATGACCGCGTTGCCGGCCAGCGCCGCCTCGTAGAACGGCACTTTCAGGCGCGCTTCGATCACGTAGTAGTGCGAGGCGGGTTCTCCCGGCAGCAGCACCTCGATCATCTGCGTGTTGGTCGAGCCGGCCAGGCTCGCGCGATCGAGCACGATGCCTTCGTACCGGCCGTTCGCCGTGATCCGCAGCTTGCGGCCGGCATCGATCCACCCGAGATGGTCACGCGACCAGGCGCTGATGTGCTTGGGCTGCCAGCCGAACGGCGCGTCGCCGACCACGTTGTACCAGGCGCCGCTCATCACGTCCCAGGGATTGTCGTACGGGTCGGCGTCACCGTCGGAATTGTTCGCGTGCGGCAGGCCGAAGCCGTGGCCCATCTCGTGCGCGAGCGGCGCCTCGTCGGCATAACCCCACGGCGGCTCCCAGGTCACGTACCAGGTCCGGGCCGGGCCGTCGAGGGCGGCCCACAGGCTGCCGCCCCAGGCACAGCAGTCCAGGTCGGCGTTGTACATCGTGTTGATGCCGACGAAGTTCGAGAAGTCGACCGTGCTGTCGGCGACGCCGGTGCAGTCGTTGAACAGCTGCACCAGGTCGGCGGCCCCGCCGTCGGGCACGTAGTACGCGCGCTCGCGCGGCAGCGTGAACCAGCCGAACACCGCGCTACCGGCGATGTTGGCCTTGTCGTAGGACACCTCGCGCCAGTAGTGGTCGAGCCGCCCTTCGCTGGTGGACATCAGTTCCTCGAAGTAGGCCAGTGGATTCGGCTCGACCGGCACGTCGGCGAAGCGGCACAGCAGCGTCGCCCACGGCTGGGACCCGGTGACCGCGCCTGCCGGCACGGCCGGTTCGCTCGCGACGATCGCCTCGGCGCGCAGGGCGCCGCCCTCCGTTCGCTCCTCGCCGGACCGCACCGTCACGGCGCGCCCCGAATGGCGGAACAGGTTGTCCGACGCGCGCAGCGCGCTCTCGCTGTCGATCGCATGGCGGCGGCCCTCGGCATCGACCAGGGTGACCTCGAAACGGGCCGCCTCGGCACTTCCGGGCGGCGGATCGCCCCAGCGCAGCTCCAACGTCCCATCGATCGTTTCGGCCACGGCCGGCAGCGCGAACGCCAGCAGCCCCGCGCAGATCACGCCCTTCATGCATCGTTCCCCTTACCGTATTGAAGTTCGCCGGGCGCCTTCGGCGCAGCGGCGGCCGCTGGTCTCCCGCGTCGACGGACACGGGCAGAGGCGGGAGCACGCTGGCGATGCCCGTGACGATACGCGCCTTCGGCCCCGGCGGCGTGCTCCATCGGTCATGGTCGGCGCCTACCGGAGTGACCTCGCGCGAGCCCGCACTACCACCGTCGACGCCGTTGGCGAGAATCTCCAGGACCGCGCCGGTGTTGCGGTGGCAGCGGCGCACCGACGTGACCTCCGGGCTCCTGCCGGACGGTGCCCTGGCCGTTGCGCAGCAGGTCGCGCTCGGCATCGGTCTGATGATTGCGCAACCACGACGCGCCGACGCCGGCGATAGTCAGCGCGCCGGCTTCGGTGCGGCCGGTGCCTCCACGGATACGACCCCGCCGTCCGGATGCACCGCCTCCGCGAGCAACAGCTCGTAGGCCTGGATGCGGCGGTGAAGGATGGCCAACTGCCAGCCGGCGACGTAGACCAGCAGCAATGCCCAGATCAGCAACCCCTGCAAGAGGTTCATCTCGGCCAGCCAGCCCCAGTCGTTCCACCGCCAGTCGCGAAACTGCAGGTAGAGCAGACCGACGACCGGCAGGATGCCCAGCCGCTCGAATCCCCCGGTGAACAGGCCCAGTCCGTGCTGCAACGCCTGCACCCGTCCACGGACGTAGCGCAGACGCGCTTCCAGCTCCGCCTTCGGGAACCGCCGCAGCTCGGCGACGAAGCGCCGATAGTGATCGAAGTCACGATCCAGCTCGCGTGCGAAATCGCGCCGTGCATGGCGCAATGACCACCAGTGCCGTTTCAAGGCCAGCGCGCCCGAAAGACCCAGGCCGATCAGCTCGATCGCAAGGCCCACTGCCGCGAACCACACGGCAGCCGGGCCGGTGAGAAGCCAGGCGATCGGAAAGCCCACTGCGGGTCCCAGCAAGCCGACGACGAAGGCGCCCCGTTCCAGACGACCGGGCTTGCTGCCGGCCTGCAATGCCGCAACTGCATCGATCATCGCATCGATCCGCTCGAAGCCGAGCGGTTCCGGTGTCGGCGCCTTCGCGATCGCGGCCACCTGCACTCCCTGTTCACTGCTGGTCATCGCTGTCCGTTCCCGAGTCCTCTACCCCATCCTCATCTCGCGTCCCCATCCGCTCGAAGCCGATCGGCTGGGGCCGGCGCTTCGCAGTGTCGGCCCCACGACGACGGCGACCCCATCGTTTCAGGCGATACGACAGGCAGCCATCGCCGGTCGGGGAACACGCCGCCCTAGCGTACGTGCCAACACACGTACAAGCGATGGGCACCCACGATTCCGCCGCCCGCAGAATGCCTCGGGGATGGGGCACGACGGTCACGCGGGTCGCCAGGGTCAGGACCCCGCTTCGGCCGGATCAAGGTCAAGGCTGCAGCCGGGACCGACGCCGGTGGTATCGCGAAGCCGAGCAGCGCCTCGGTACCGATGGCGTGCCGCGGCCACGCCGATGACGACCCGTTGCGATCGGCGTCCTGCCGTGTCGATCCGGCGTACCGCCGTTCGTCGTACAGACGACGAACGGACCGGCCGGCATCCCGCCGGCGCGGCGCATCGCCCCCGGAGGCCCGATGACCCTGTGCCGCACCGCATGTCCCGCAGCACCATGGCACGTGCCAAGCCGCGCGGGTTCCGGCCGATCGCGTGCATCCTACCGTCATCCTTTCAATCGACGCGGCGGCACCGCCCTCGCCTTCAGCCTGGAGTTGTCATGAGTCTCGAACTGTTCGCACACCCGTTCTCCTCGTACTGCCAGAAGGCGCTGATCGCCCTGCACGAGAACGCGATCCCCTTCCGCTACCGCCTGCTGGAGCAGACCGACCCGCAGACCCAGGCCGAGTTCGCGGCGCTCTGGCCGATCCGGCGCTTTCCGATGCTGCGCGCGGGCACGCGCACGCTGCCGGAGGCCAGCATCATCATCGAGTACCTGCAACTGCACCATCCCGGTCCCGTGCGGCTGATCCCCGACGATCCGGACGCGGCGCTGCAGGTGCGGCTGCTGGACCGGTTCTTCGACAACTACATATCCACGCCGCAGCAGAAGATCGTCTTCGATGCCCTCCGCGCGCCCGAGGCCCGCGATGCGCACGGCGTGGCGGAGGCGCGGGACCTGCTGGAGCGCGCCTACGCCTGGCTGGAACGCCAGCTCGATGACGGCCGCCCCTGGGCCGCGGGCGACGCCTTCACGCTGGCCGACTGCGGCGCGGCGCCGTTCCTGTTCTACGCGGACTGGACCCATGCCATCGATGCACGTTTCCACCGGGTACAGGCCTACCGCGCCAGACTGCTGGCCCGCCCCTCGGTGAAGCGCGTGGTGGACGATGCGCGGCCGTACCGCCGGTACTTCCCGCTCGGCGCACCCGACCGCGATTGAGCCGCGCCAGCACAGGACGACACGATGCTTCCCTTCACGATCCAGCGCATCGACCACGTGGTCCTGCGCGTGGTGGATCTCGATCGCGCGATCGCGTTCTATCAGCAGGTGCTCGGCTGCACGGTGGTGCGCCGGCGCGACGACCTCGGCCTGGCGCACCTGCGTGCCGGCGCGTCGCTGATCGACCTGATCAGCGTGCACGGCCGGCTCGGCGCCAAGGGCGGCCCCGCCCCCGGGGCGGAGGCGAGGAACGTCGATCACCTGTGCCTGCGCATCGAGCCGTTCGACGAACCGGTCCTGGTCGCCCACCTGACACGCTTCGGGCTGGCGCCGTTCGGTCCGGCGGAAACCAACTTCGGCGCCGAAGGCGACGGCCTGTCGATCTACCTGGCCGACCCGGACGGCAATCACATCGAGCTGAAGGGACCGGCGCTCGGTTCATTGCCGCAGGCGCCAGCGAACGGGTCATGAAACGCCCCGGCCGACCCGCTTCGCAGATGCCGCGCGGCCGGCGTCATGCCACCGGCTGCGCACGCTGCGCCAGCGCAAACGTGATCGCCGCGCAGACCGCCGCGGCCTGGGCGGCGTTGCATTGCTCGGGCGTCGCACGCGGGCTGTCGGGATAGACCTCGGTGGTGGTCGTGTACGGGGCCTGGGTGACGCCCGCACACAAACCCAGCGACTTGACCGGGTAGTTGATGACCCCCGGGGCGACCACCGGCGAGCCGATGATCCGGCCATCGCGATCGGCCGGCGCGACATGGGTGACCTTCGCCACCGCCGCGATCACCGCCTGCTGGAACGCCGGCTGCGGATTGTCGCTGTCGCCGACCAGGTAGAAGCCGTCGGGAATCTCGCCCGGCTCGTACGGCTTGCCGTCGCGCGCCGCCAGGGCCGGCCGGAACTCGGACTCGTCGCTGTCGGTAGTCTCATGCAGGTCGATGTGCACGAGCACGTCCTCGCGCAGCGGCGCGACCAGACGCATCAGCGCCGCCGACTCGGGCGCCGGGCTGTCGGCGCGGAACGAGCGGTTCGGATCGATCGCCAGCGCGTTCCAGCGGTGGATCCGCTCGTACGCCCACGGGCTGACGCACGGCGCGACCAGCAGGTTGATGCGGCCGGCATAGTCCGCCGCATGCCGCTCGACGAACCGCAGCGCCCCGTGCACGCCACTGGTCTCGTAGCCGTGCACGCCACCGGTCACCAGGGCACACGGCAGGTCGTCGCGCCAGTCGCGGCTGCGGATCGCCAGCAGCGGGTAGTGGTCGGATGCATAGTCCAGCCGCCCATACTCCACCACGTCCCACTGCGTGCGCAGGCGCTCGATCGCGTCCAGCACCTCGGTCGCGTAGCTGCGACGGCGGATCTGGCGCGCCAGCCAGGCGGCGCGCTCCGCCGCGCCCCAGGGCTGCCCGGGCGTGCCGATCGGATAGGGGATGGTAGTCATCGTGGCGCCCGCTCGTGAGTCGAGAAGCGCGGAACTTTAGCACCTGACCAGAAACGGTAGTCCAGCACACGCCATCGCCTGCACGCGCGCCTGGGCCCGACGCTCCATCCATTCCACCGGCCAGTGAACATGGTCGATTTTTTTTGGATACTAGGAACCACGTTCGGCATCAACAGGGGGATGCACGTGCCTATTCACGGATCGATCCAACGGGCGCCACTTTTGGCGTACCGGCAGGTGTCAATGACTGAGAGCCAAGCGTACCTCGTTCGGTGGCACAGCGGACGGGGCCGCCTCCCCTGCCGCGCACCAGGATTCGCTCGCCAGGACAGACACAAGGAGCGGGTCGCATTGCACGGCAGGCCCCTTGTGCGCGACAGCGGAGCCGCGGCATGAATCTTCCCTCGAAGATCGCCCACGGGGTTGCGCGCAGCACCTGGCTGACGGCGCTAGCCACCATCGCGAGCATCGTTTCCCTCGGCGCTCTGATCTTCCAATGGCTCAAAGGCAGTACGAGCCTGCTCGCACTATTCGGGTTCATCGGCACCACGTTCGTGTTCCTGGCGCTGAACATCTACAGCCTGCGCGTCAGGGAGTATGCGAAGGACCTGGAGGACGTTGCCAATGACTTCCTGGATATCAATCGCCTGTACCGCCAGACGCTGTCTTCCCGGACATCGAAGGCCGGGCTTGGCTGGAACATGAAGGAAATCCTCGACCTGGAGAAGAGCACACTGGCCGGCGTGTGCCAGCGAACGTCGCAGATCTTTTCGAAGCTGACACGCAAAGACTGCATGGTCACGGTAAAGCTGCTGACCCAGGAGACGACTGGAGGATCGCAGGCGCTTTTTGCGACGACCTATGCAAGAAGCCAGGACCGGTGCTCCAGAGACACGGCCGAACCGTCGAGATTCGCCGTGAACAAGGGATCCAATACCGCTTTCGACCAGTGCCTGATGGTGGACTCCACGGGCGGCATCCCTCATTTCTTTTCCGCCGATCTTCGCAAGCATGGAACCTACAGGAACGAGCGGCCCGGGCATCTGAACTGCTACCAGAGCGCGCTGGTCGTACCGATCCGGAACGGTCCCGACTCACAATCGTCCGATGTTCTCGGATTCCTAGCAGTCGACACCAAGTCTCGAAATCGACTCAACAACGGACATCATCTCGCGATGCTCGCCGCCTTGGCGGATCAGATGTACAGTTTCATCAGCCTGATGAGAGGCCAGCACAACGTCCCGGTGCCGGAGCAGCCGCATGACCAATAGCAAGCAGCGCGCTTTCACGAGGCAGTCTTTCATCGAACGGATGGTGCAGAGGCTCTATCTGCGCCTCTACGGCCCCATCGACACCGAACCCGCCACCCCACCTGCGCACATGCACCTGAGCGAATCCACGAATCGTTGGAACAAGGCAGCGGCGAGTCGGCTGCTTCAACGAGAAGAACCGCGCAATCGCCGGCCCGGCCGCTCGGGAGAGATCGAGCGCCGGAGTACCGATTCGCCCATTTCCAGCAGCGACAACGAATGGAACAAGATCGCGGTCAAGAAGCCGAATTAGGCTGACTTCGTCGAAAGCGGGGCCGCGAGTAGCGACCATCCATTCCCGCTTGCCATTCCCTCCGCGGCGTCTGCCAACCGGTGACGAAGTGGGCGAGCGATACATCTACGACGCTTTTCGTGTCCACCATCCGATCTGCGCCCTCGATCACGATCCGGGCGCACGGCGCCTGTCAGCGTCGTGCGGACCAGGGGATCAACCGCAGGGACCCATCAAGCAGGACCGTTCGTCGCCCGCCATTGCGCGGCTACGATCGCAGCACCGTTCGACTCGCTGGCCAGTTCAGCCAGCATGCGGCTTGCTCGAACTGACGAGCGCCGCGCGGACGCCCTAGCGGCGGGCCGATAGCTTACCGATCGCAAAGCCGTTGCGGAGCCGGGCTTGCTGTATTCACGAACCTATCGCTGCGAACTCGCTCGGAGCGTAACGCGCCTCTGTCGTCCACCGGTGCCTGGATCGGATCGGTTCGGCTTGCTTCGAACGTCTCGCTGTACGAATCTAAGTGCTTCCAGGGGAAAGGATCTGAACATGACTACGCAACCCTCAGTCGCGAGAAGTCGCTGGTGGCTGGCCTTTGGATGGGCGCTGGTACCCGCGCTAGGTTCGGCTGCCACCTTCCAGGTCACCCGCACCGACGACCCGGTGCCCGATGCCTGCTTGCCGGCTGACTGCTCGCTGCGCGAGGCGGTGCGCGCCGCCAACGCCCAGCCCGGACGAGACCTGATCCGGCTTCCGGCCGGCAACTACGTCCTGGAGCAAGCGGGCATCGACGAGGACGCCGGCCTCACGGGCGACATCGACATCACGGACGATCTGGAGATCCTCGGCGACGGCCCTGGTGCCAGCCGCATCGATCCGCGTGGCCTGGACTATGTGCTGGACGCCGCCAGCGGCGTCGCGCTGACGGTACGCGGCGTCGGTCTGGTCCAGCCCACTCCCATTTCAGGCCCCTACTTTGGCGGGGGCATTCGCACCGGCGCTTTCGGCACTGGTGATCCGGTGACCAGCCACCTGACGCTGGAAGACGTGCTGGTGAACGTGTACGCCGGCCTCCAGCGTGCCGGGATCTCCGCGCGGGGCCGTCTCCACGCCACGCGCGTGATGTTCCTGCGCGGCAATGAACCGAGTTGGGCCTTGGCATTTGGCGGCAGCGACTTGCGACTGCACCAGATCGATTTTCAGGGAAACATGCAGGCACTCACCTATTCGCTCAGTTCAGGGGGGCAGGCCCGCATCACCGATTCGCGCTTCGCGGACAACGGCACCGCTAGCATGTGCACGACGATCCAGGCTTCGGGAGCGGGCACCACGCTGCTGCAGCGCGTTACCATCAAGGACAACTTCGCCTTCGGCAGCGGCACCGTCTGCGTATCCGGCGGCGCGCGCATGATCGTGCGTGATTCGACATTTGTGGGCAATCGCACGCACGCGCTCTCAGTCAATCCCTTCGGAGGCACGAGCGAAACACGAGTGGACTTGCACAATGTAACGATGACAGGAATGGAACGCGTCCTGTTTCTGGGAGGAATCGGTGCCGAGGCCCATCTGCACCATGCCACGCTCATCACTGCATCCCCGATCTATGCCGTCGAGATGCGCACGGGCGCGCGCCTGCACTCCACCAACAGCGTAGTCGCTGGTGGCTGCGCCAGCCAGAACGGGATCACGGTCGAGACCGAAGGCGCCAACTTCGAGGCCCCCAATCGTACGTGCTTTCCGCAATGGCAGACCAACTATGCGTTTTCCAGCCATGCCGCTTTCGCGCTCGGTGCCCTGCAGGAAAACGGAGGGCCGACGCTCACCGCATTGCCTTTGGTCACCAGCCCGCTCGTCACATTGTCTACCGATGCCGGCGCACTGTGCCCGCCGACCGACCAGCGCGGCTACGTGCGTCCGCGGCCGTGCACCAGCGGCGCCGCCGACCCCCTCGCCATCGATGATGCGCTGCTGATCGACGGCCTGGACTTCTGACGCGGCCCGGATCGGGCGAACCTGTCTCGTAGCGCTGGCGAGCAGCGTGGCGCCAAGGAAGTGAGCAGGCCGGTCACCCGGCCGCATCGCCACCACTTCGATAGCGCCGGCGGCCGCCCGGCTCCGCCTCAAAGCGCTCGATCGCTGCTTGGGGCCATTAACATCGAGCTGGGCGGGGAAGCCCTGGCGCGTTGACCCAGTAAGGCGCACCCGATCAGCTGGCTCGTTTGGCCAAGGGCTGAAACGCAGCTTGGCCCTGCCAGGGGCCGTATCACGGGGGTGAGCCGCCATGGCCACCTCGGCCGCGTTGCCGGCCGTGGCTTGGGCATCCACCCAAAGCGGCGACGGGCGCCTTGCCAGGTCGACGCAGCGGCCGCAACGCACTTCACCTCAAAGTCCAAAACACGCTCAAGGACCAGGAAGGCCGTCGTTTCTCGCGCCATGGGCACCGGGTCCTCGCCACCGGCGCAGGGATTGGCTTCCCTTAGGCGTCCAGCCGGTCAAAAGTCCACTCCGGCCGCCCGTTTCTGTGTCGTACGTCACGATTTTGGCCGGAAACGGCTGTTAGCTTCGACCGGACCAGGGGAAACACAAACGGGGGAACCAGCCTATACGCCTTTTGTCGCCGCGCATTCGCGCGCGCGATCGCAGCACTGTTCGCACTCGCTTTACCCATTCAGCCAGGAAGAGGAGGAAGAGGATGAACATGCTCCAGCAACCCTTGCCTAGCCACACCACGCGCAACCGGCGCGCTGCCGTCCTGCTCGCGGCGATGCTGACCACCGGCCTCGCCGGCCAGGCGGCCATCGTCCAGGCGGCCGAGCCGTTCGACCCCGGCACGATGCCCGCGGCCGAATCCATCACGATCACCGCGCTGTCCCGGCCCACGCCGGAAGGCTACAACGCGCAGATCGATCTCCAATTCAAGAACGGCCGGTCGCTGCCCGCCGAAATCCCGCTGCGGGTGGCCGACGGCACCGTGGTCCTGCGGCAGGACGCGAAGAACGTCGGAGCATTTTCCGCCGTGGTGCCGTTCGACTTTGAGACGTTCGTCGCCGAGCAGGCCAAGCGCAGGGAACTGGCCGAGGCGCACCCGCGCGTGCCGGTGTTCCGCGGCCGCGAGGTGGTCGACTACCGCCCGCTGGGCTTCCTCGATCCGGAACGCCTGGCACGCCAGATCCGGGATCAGACACCGATCGAGATTCCGGAAGAGGCGGTCACCGGCGGTCTCGCGCTGGTCAACCCCGCCCGCTCGCTGATGATCGTCAATCCGCGCGTCGTCGAGGATCCGGACCGCACGTTCGACGCCTGCTCGGGCAAAGGCAATGCCGGCGGTGCCTGGACCTTCAACCGGCTGATGACCGACATGGCCAACCAGCCGCTGACCGGCGTCCACCCGGCCGATTTCGTGGAGGCCTGGCTGAAGAGCTGGCTGACGACGCAGAACGTCAACACGTTCGACATCGAAAAGCGCACCCAGATGCTCGACCAGGTCCTCGCCGTCTGGCCGCGCGACAGCAAGGGGCGGCTGATCCTCAAGGAATCACCGATGCGCCTGCTCGCGATCGTCAACCGCCTGGACCTGCGCAAGAACACGGTCTACGGCGGCGGCAGCGCCGGTGAAGGCCGCTTCGTCTTCGGCGTCATGCGGCGTCAGGAGCGCGGCGGCTGCGAAGTGCTGCCGTTCACGGTGATCCTGGAGTACGGCATACCGCTGGAGCGCTGCGAGGAGATCCGTGCTTTCGGCCAGCAGTGGCACGACCTCGATGCGCTGGTCCTGGGCTCGCCCGGCTACAACGCCGCGTTGCAGGACATCACCGACCAGTTCGCCACGGCCAACGCCGCGCCGCACAAGCCCAACGGCAGCGCCATCAACCAGGTGCGCACCAACGAGAACGCGCTCGATCGACTCTGGGAACTGCGCGAGTTCCACCTCGATCCGCACACCAGCCACCTGCTGACCGCCTCCACCGAGCTGACGCCGCACCGGGCCACCTACAACCCGACGCCACTGCCGCACACCACCACCCGGCTGGCGGACTTCATCAACCTCAACGAGGTCGACATCCTGGCCAACAACTATGTCGTGCCGGAGATCTTCATGGGCAAGCCGTTCCTGACCGGCGCGTCGCTCAATCCGGACACCTCGGCCTCGTCGGTCTGGGATCATCCCGCCGTCATCAACAACGACGCGCGGCACATGCTCTCGCTGAACACGTGCGATTCGTGCCATGGCGGCGAGACCCAGACGAAGTTCCTGCACGTGGAACCGCGCAACATGGGTGCTCCCTCCGGGCTCTCGCGCTTCCTGGTCGGCAGCCCCGGCTCGGTGAGCAGCCCGGGCACGTTCACGATGCCCGACCCCGTCTCCAGCGTGCCGCGCACGTTCGGTGACCTGCTGCACCGCCAGACGGATCTCGATGCGCTGGTCAGCAGCAGCTGCCGGGCCACTGGCCTGGTCGAGGAACTGTTCAACCCGATGCCCGGACCGCGCACGCACTAAGCGCACGGCCGGCAAGACCTGGGGCAGAGCGAGGGCTCCCTCCTCTGCCCCTTTTTTGTACCTCGTCCCGCCGAAGCAACGCCCCGAACCGCAGCCCCGCCCCACCGGCGATCGGGGCCTGCCGTGCGTTTCCGACGTGCATGACCATCCGCACGTCCGGGCAAACCGACGCGCCGTTGCGCACGCCTCGGCAACGACCGTAGCCTGTGCCCGATGCCGGCGGGACGTGCGACTCCTCGGCCAGCGCACGACCACGACGAGGAATGCGGAATGACCGGATACGCCATCGCCATCGCAACCGTGCTCGTCGCGGTGGTTGGTCCCCTGACGCTGGGCATCGCCGGCCTGCTTCGCCGTCCGCGCGCCGCGCCGCCGCATCGGCCGGCACCGCCCTGGGACTGGACGCTGACGCTCCGCTCCGCCGTGCTCTATACGCTCGCCTTCAACCTGACCTTCTTCCTCCAGGAGCTGTTCCTGGTGCTGCCCAAGGCGTTCACGCCGGGCCTGCAGCCGACTTTGTTCCACAACAACCACGCGTGGGAGGGCACGCATCCGCTGGCGTCGCTGTTCCAGGGGACCGGCGTGGCGGCAACGCTCCTGTGCGCCCTGGCTTGCCGCTGGCTGCTGGCGCGCTACCCGGCCGCGCCGGCCAACATTCGGCTGTTCCTGCTGTGGATGGTCTATTGCGGCCTGCTGATGGCGCTGCCGCAGTTCACGATCGGCGCCCTCAGCGAGGGCAGCGACGTCGGCATGGCGATGACCTACCTGGGATGGCCGCCGCCGCTGCGGCTGGCGGCCGGCCTGCTGGCGCTGGCGGCCGTCCCGGCCGTCGGGCTCGGCCTGCTCCGCCCGCTGCTTGCGCTGGCCGACCGGCCCGAGCGCATCGCCAGCGCCGGCGCGCGCACGCGGTTCACGTTCCTGGTCGCCACGTTGCCCGCCCTCGCCGGCAGCGTGGCGTGCATCGCGTTCCGCGTACCACGCGAGTGGATCGAGGTCGTGCTGGTCCCCGCCTGGGTCGCGATTCTCGGCACCGCCTGGATGCAGGCCGGCGCGTGGCGCGTCGAGGACGTTCGCGCACGCGGTACAGCGGCCGGCTCCATCGGGATTCCGCTGGCCGCGGCAGCACTGTTGCTGCTGGTGTTCCAGGGCGTGCTGCGATCCGGCGTCGCGTTCTACTGAACGCGGACCGCGCTTACGGACGCGTCCTTCCGTTTCATCGCCCGCCGGTGCGCGCCGGTCAGCGCCGACCAGCCCGGCCCTTTCGCAGGATCTTTCGACGCATGCCCGCGCGATTGCGCCAGGCCGATGCGGCCGGCCGCCCGGCCAGCGCCAGGCGATCGACGCACCAGACCTCCGGCGCACCGATGCACCGCCCGCTCACATCCGTTCGCCGGGCAGCCGGCTGGCCTGCTGCGCCCAGGCGATGAACTGCGCTTCGTCGAGCGGGACGTCCTCGCGGATGTCGAGGTAGCGCGTGTCCGGGCTCTTGGACGCGCCCGGCGGCAGAGGACGCAACGCCGTACCGCGGAAGAACGCCACCTTGACGTACTTCGTGAAGCAATGGAGACCGAGGAACCAGCCCTGGCCCTCGATGCCGTACAAGGGCGAGTTCCACTTGACCGCCTTGTACACGCCGGGAACCGCGCGCTCGATCAGCGCGTCGAGCCGGCGCCCGAGATCGCGCTTCCAACCTGGCATCGCCGCGATGTAGGCCTGCACCGGCGCATCGCCGTAGCCCTTCGCGATCTGCGGGTTGCCGCCCGAAAGCAGGACCGGCGTCTTGGCGGCGGCCTTCCCGGCGACCTTCTTGGCCGCCTTCTTCGCGGCCGGCTTCCTGGCCGCCTTCGCCGGCATGGCGGACGCCGGTCCGGTCCGCGGGCTCATGCCCGGGCCCCGCTGCGCCAGCGCACGGCGTAGGGCAGCACGAACAAGTACAGGCCGGTGACCAGCAGCAGGGCCAGCGGCACCAGGGCGAGGAGATACACCCAGAAAGGTGGCGCCTTCCCACTCGCCACGGCCACGATGTTGACGATGACGCCCACCGTGAAAGCCATCGACACCCAGCGGTGGATCTGACGGGTCCACTGGCTGGCGTTCATGCGGGCTTCCCCGAACGGCCTGCCGGAACGGCCCCCGGAATGCGCTTGGCGGGCGCGCGCTTCGTACCGGCCGCGGCCCTCTTGGGTGTCTTCCGCGCCGCGGCCGATGCGGTATTCAACGCGACGGCCGCGCGAATGAGCGCCTTCAAGGCGGTGGCGTCGATCGGGTCGCCCTCGTGGAAATCGATGGCGCGCCGGGTGTTGCCTTCGAGGCTCGCGTTGAAGAGCTTGGAGGGATCCTCCAGCGCGGCGCCCTTGGCGAACGTCATCTTCACGACATTCGCGTAGGTCTCGCCGGTGCAGATCATGCCGCCGTGCGACCACACCGGCACGCCGCGCCACTTCCATTCCTCGACCACATCAGAGGCGGCCTGCCGGATCAGCGCCCGGAGCCGGGTCAGGGTCTGGCCGCGCCAGTCGCCCAATGCCTCGATCCGCGCATCGATGCGCTCGGATGGCGTAGCCGTACCCTCGTCTGCCTTTGCGGCACTCGCACGCTTTTTCGGAACGGTCGTCGCTGGCTTCATGACTGTCCTCACCGGTGATGGGGATGGTGGTGCCGGTCGAGCGATCGCGACCGGGTTCAGCCGCGCTCCTGGATGCGCAGCAGGTTGCCGGCGGGATCGCGGACGGCACAGTCCCGCACGCCATACGGCTGCTGGGTCGGCTCCTCGACGATCTCGGCGCCGCTCGCCTGCACCCGCTCGAAGGCCGCGTCCAGATCCGGGGTGGCCAGCAACAACGTGGCATAGGTGCCCTTGGCCATCATCTCGGCGACCATGCGGCGCTCATCGTCCGTGATGCCGGGGCTGGCCGCTGGCGGATACAGCACGATCGACGTGCCGGGCTGCCCGGGCGGCCCCACCGTGATCCAGCGCATCCCGTTGTAGCCGACGTCGTTGCGTACCTCGAAACCGAGGGTGTCACGATAGAAGGCCAGCGACGCGTCCGGGTCGTTCTGCGGAAGGAAGCTGGCGTGGATGCTGATGTCCATGGCGGTCGGGCTCGGTAATGGCTGGGACCGTCATGCTACGTCCGGCTCGGGGGCCGGCGCTTCTCGATTCCTGATCGGTCGCGTCACCTGCCGCGCGACGCAGGCCGGCATCCCCGCCGTTGCCTGTGTCGCCTGCTGCCGGTAGACGCTGGGCGGCACGCCGACCAGCTCGGTGAAGCGCGTGCTGAACGTGCCCAGCGACGCGCAACCGACGGTGAAGCAGATCTCGGTGACGCTGAGGTCGCCGCGACGCAGCAGCGCCATCGCGCGCTCGATGCGCCGCGTCATCAGGTAGCTGTACGGCGACTCGCCGTACGCCGCCCGGAACTGGCGGCTCAGGTGCCCGGCCGACATCGCCACACCGCGGGCCAGCGCCTCGACGTTGAGCGGCTGCGCGTACTCCCGGTCGATCCGGTCGCGGACGCGGCGCAGCCGCGCGAGGTCGCGCAGGTGTGGCGCAGGGGCGGACGGATGGGTCACGCACGCGATCGTCCCATGTCGCATCCGGACGCTCAAGCCGTTATCCATGCAGATCCCGGCGCCGCTCTTTCCGGCGCGGCCACGGTGCTGTTCCCGCCCGCCGGCACATAGGTCCGCCCCGCTACGGCGCCACAGGGGCCGCATCGTCCTTCAGTCGGAATACCGTCAGCTGCGCACGGGAAACGCCATCGGCGCCGTTCTCGAGGATGTCGGAAAACGACACCAGCACCGTGCCGTCCTGCAATCGGTGAGCCGACGGCGCGAACGGATTGAACGCGGTCCTGTCGGTCAGGCGCTGCTCCGGCCCCAGGCGGCCATCCGGCCGCACCGAGCGCCGGTAGAGGTCGAATCCCACCGCAAACCGGGCATCCGGCCCCTTGAACGACGGGTAGACGTAGTAGACGTCCACGCCTCCGTCCGGTCGCGGCAACGCATAGGCGTCGTGGACATCCGGCTTGTTGGGCGGCGGCGGCGGCGCCAGCGGCGCGGCATCGGACCAGCGCGCGCAGTCCGCACTGACGCGGTAGTAGGTCGCCATGTACCCGCCTTCCGGCGGTCGCTGGTAGCTGAAGAAGCAGCCGCGATTCCCCAGCGGCACCACGCGCGGATAGGCGACGCCAACCGCCGCGGGCACCATGGCCGGGCCCGGCTTCAGGCCGTCCTCCAGCCGCAGCCACGTCGGCACGGACGTGAGTCCGCGAAACGTCAGCAGCGCGTCCGATCCGGCCGCCACCCAGCGCGGCCATTGGACCAGCCGGGTCAGCCCTTCGATGGCGTCGAGCCGGTGAGCCGGCGCGAACGTGCCCTCGTCCAGGCGCGATCGCCAGAGCCCGATGGAGCCCGTATCCGTTTCGCGGCTCGCAAAGTACAGCCACGTCCGGCCACCGACGTCGATGAAGGCCGGCGCGTCCTCGACGCCATGCCCGAACGAAAGCGGGCGCGGGTCGGATAGGGCATCGCCCGTCTCCGAGACCACCTGCCTCAGCTGCGCCGAGTCCAGGTCGCCGTCCTGAAACCGGGCATACACCAGCACGAAGCCACCGGACCGGCGCGTCGCCAGCGTCGCCTGGCGGTCGACGCCTGCACCGGAGCCGAGTGCGACCACGTCCTCCCGGCCCACCGGCACGCGGGACGCCACGGGCAAGGGCCGGGCTGCACCGGCATCGGCGGCCCGCGCATCGTCACGCAGCCCGCCGAAGGCCACCACACCCATTGCGAGGAACGACGCGAGCGTCAGGGAGGAACGACACATGGGAAACCCGTCGGGCCATTGGCAACGAAAGCGTACCGGCTGCCGAAGTCCGCTGCGCCGCTTCCCGCGAAAGCGTAGCGTTCCGCGTACCGGCTGCGCCACGGCGGGCTTGCGACCGTGACGCGCACCGGCGCCGCGTCCCGTGCGCCGCACCCCGCGTCACGTGGCGTCGGCGCGCACCGCAGCCTCGATCCGCGCGACGTCGAGCTTGTGCATCGGAAGCACCGCCCGCGTCACGCGCTCGACCACCACCGGATCGCCCGAGGCCAGCAGCTCGCCGAGCACGGCTGCCGTGACCTGCCAGGACACCCCGTAGCGATCCTTGCACCAGCCGCATTGCTCGGCCTCTGGCACCGCCGACAGCCGTGCCCAGTGGCGGTCGATCCCGGCCTGGTCGTGGCCTATCGCCATGAACGAGACCGCCTCGTTGAAGCCGAATCCATGCGGATGGGCGCTGTCCATCGCCGCGAACCAGGTCTCGCCGAGGCGAAAATCGGAGAACATCACGGTGCCGGCGCGGTCCGGCGCTGCACCGTCCGGATACCGCACCAGCTGGCCCGCGCACGACCCGTCGAACACCGACCGGTAGAACGCGCCGGCCTCCTCGGCCTTGCCGCAGACCGCACCGGTGAACATCAGGAACGGCATGATCAGCGGCCGCGGCGCGGCGCCCGCCTCGGACAGGATCAACTGCCACGACAGGCCGTTGCGGTCCTGTACCCAGCCGTAGTGCGGACTGAACGGGTAGGCATCCAGCAGCATCAGCGCCTGGCCGCCGTCGATCAGCGCAGCCCAGGCCGCGTCCAGTTTTTCGCGCGCGCGGCTATCGCGCGATGCGTCGAAGCTCACCAGGAACGAGACCGACGGATTGAACCTGAACACCGGCCCGGCGCTGATCGCCATGAACGGTTGCCCGCCGAGGACGAAGGCCACCAGGTCGCAGTCGCCGGACGGCGTGTCGCGCAGCCGGGCCACCGACTCGATCTTCGAGTCGGGAAACACCGAGCAGTAGAACGCGGCGGCTTCGCGAGCCTGGGTGGCGAACCACAGATGCGGCGTGATCGGTTTGGCGAGGGTCATGCGGGCCTCCTGTCGGGCGGACGGTAGGGATCTACCCACAGCGACGTTTCAGCATGCCGCCAATCGACACCCGGCCGATCAGCCCGATGAACACACTACCGGTACCCGCGAAGGCATTGCACATACCGACGCGCGGGCGGGATTCCCGGTCCGGCGAATGCCGCTACGCACCACGCAGCCGGCGCTCGAACAGGGCCAGCGTCCGCGTCCAGGCCTCGCGCGCGGCCTTCTCGTCGTAGCGCGGCGTGGTGTCGTTGTTGAAGCCGTGCTGCGTGCCTTCCGGCTGATACAGCGCGAACCGCACGCCGGCCTGCTCCAGGGCGGCCCGGTACGGCGGCCAGGTGGCATTGACGCGTGGATCCTCGCCGGCCAGCACGACCAGCAGCTCGGCCTTGATCTTCGGCACGTCCGCCAACGCCGGCGCCGGCCCGTAGAACGGCGCTGCCGCCACCAGCTCCGGCAGCTGCGTCGCCAGGAAGTTGGCCATGCCGCCGCCGTAGCAGAACCCCACCACGCCGAGCCGGCCGTTGCCGCCCTCCACGCCGCGCAGCAGGCCCGCCGCCGCGAGGAAGTCCTGCCGCGTCTTGGCTTGGTCGAGCTTCGCGAACGCCTCGCGGGCCTTGTCCTCGTCACCCGGGTAGCCGCCGAGCGGGTGCAGCGCATCCGGCGCGAACGCGATGAAATTCTCCAGCGCCAGGCGACGCGTCACGTCCTCGATGTGCGGATTGAGCCCACGGTTCTCGTGCACGACCAGCACCACCGGCAGCGGCCCGGCCGCCTTCGCCGGCCGTGCCAGGTAGCCGCGCGCCTTGCCGTAGCCCTTGGGTGAATCGAACACGCGGTACTCGGTCGCGAGCCGCGGATCGTCCGGCT
Organism: Dokdonella koreensis DS-123; assembly: GCF_001632775.1. Lineage (NCBI taxonomy): Bacteria > Pseudomonadati > Pseudomonadota > Gammaproteobacteria > Lysobacterales > Rhodanobacteraceae > Dokdonella > Dokdonella koreensis. Next base: position 1,450,962 of record NZ_CP015249.1, on the reverse strand, counting down.
TGACCTGTTGCGCTGCGGCGAAACGCGGGCTCAGCACCGCCAGCAGGCCCGCCGCCGTCATCGCCCCCGTCGCGAACCGGGCCGCCCCGGCCAGGAAGCCGCGCCGGTCGATGAGGCCATGGACATACTGATCGAAGAGCTGCAGCACTTCGGGGTCGAAATCAGCCACTGTCGGCTTGGGCGGAAGCTGGCGCATGAGGATGGCCTTCGGATGCGAGCAGGGAACGCAGCGCTACCTTAGCGCAAGAACACGACAGGCGTGCAGACGCTTCGCTGGGCCGATTGGAGTCCGCGAGTCCGAGTCATCGGCCCTATAGATCCTTCACGCACGGCCGGACGTGTGTTCGCGAGAGAAACCATTCCACCCTGTCCGCACGCCAACTGGCGGCCAGCACAGCACGACCCAGCGCTTCATTCGAATCCGTTGGCGAAAACCGTTCCGGTCAATGCAAGGCGGTACCTGTAGACGCCATTCCCGGTGGCAGCCGCGATCAACCAGACCTGATCGGACAAGCGGCGCGCCGATAGCGAAGCGGCGTGTGCCAGCGCAGGCCCGAGGTACCGGCTCTCGCCGAGAATCGATCCTGTCAGGCCATCGAGCAAGAGAAGACCCTGCTCCGTACCTATCAACAATGCGTCAAGGCCCGCGTCCAGCGGACGCACAGCCCGAAGGAATGACGGCAAGGTGTACTGCCTGAGACTCACATGCGTAGCGGAATCGAGAAAATCGATCGTGTCGTAGAAGAACACCGCGATCTCAGAACCCTTCTCACCGTTCGGTACCAAGACGGCCCCATGCGTGGGACGCGACAGGGTCCACAGGGCGCTACCGCTGGCACCATCGAAGGCACGCAAGCCGTCGCCCGAGACGACCACGATCGACCGACCCGACGGCGCCTGAAGATCATCCAGCCACAATAGATCCTGTACCGACATACCCCCGACATCGGCCATCCATAGCGCCGTCCCGTCACGGCCAGAGAAGGCCGCGACCTTGAGTCCCTGGACCATCAAGATCACCGGCTGGGCCGCAACCAGATAGTCCTCGATGCCATCGCCGTCGATGTCGGCGACGACCATCTCAGCGACCGCGCGCATGCCCAGCACCGAGCCATCGATCTGCTGCTTTATGGCTTTGCTACGGCCATCCACTACGGTAAGACGGGCATGCCAACCGAATTCCCCACCCAGCAACAGATCGCTATAGCCTTCCTCGGCACGGTCGATCGCAGCGATCGCGCGAACCGAGCCGATCGGCTCGCCAGAGGACGTGTCTGGAATTACCCATGCCGGCAATCCGGTCTGCGCGTCGAAACCAGCCACATTCGGGCCGACCACCGCGAGGTCGACGCGCCCGTCTCCATCGACGTCGTCGAGCAGCGTCGCGGTGCGCGAATCGGAAGCCGCGACGAACGACGCCAGCTTGCTACCCTCACGGCCGCTCGCAACAGCCACCATCGTGTGCTCTTTCGACAGCGCAGCAACCTCAGGCGCTCGGTTGCCATCGATGTCGGCTTCAACGAGCGCGCGAAAACCAAACGACCACATACGTCCCCGGGCCTGCTCTGACTGCATCGCGGCGTCGTACAACACAAGTTCTCCGCCCGAGTTGCCGACCACGAGAGTGTCAGCCTGTGATGGGCCCGAGCGAAGCACGGTTACGGCGTTGATCGTTTCGCCGTCGTAGGAGCTGTTCCAGACCCCCCCCAAGGTGAAGATCCGAAGATCGTGAACGTGGTTCCCAAGGGCGCACCGAACCACCCGCTTCCGCCGTCAGCCAGTACACGGCCGGCAGCGATGAGAGGACCGAAGGTGCTGCCCTGCCGCCAATCCACAGCCATCGTGGCCCCGTCGACAACCGATCCTTCTAGATCGGAAAGAACAATCTCCAGCGCTGCATCTGCGTCCAACTGCGCCAAGGCGAGACTGGTCGCTCCGGTGATGGGAAGACTGCGCATCTCACGGCCGTCAGGCAGCGAGTGAACACAAACGTGGTCTACGGTGACTACCACCAGCTCCTCGCTGCCATCGCCATCAACGTCTCCGATTGCCGCCGCCTTGACGAACTTCCCCAGGGCGAGGACGCGTCGCTCGCGCAATGGCCACGTGCCGTACTCACGCACTTCACCGGTCGTGCCTATCGTGTAGATAACTGGCTCACCAGCTGAAGGGGCAGCCAAGACCTGCGCATACTCGCCGTCCCGTGGCACGATCAATGCCTGCTTGATACCGAGCTGCCCGTCGGGTAGGCGACCGACGACCACGAGGAGTTCATCGTGCGCCCTGGCGCGAAAAACCAGTTCCTCGGCCCCGTCGCCGTCCACATCCAACGCCGCCAGGCCACCACCGTCTTTGAATACGAAGCTATCGAGGCGCAAACCGCTCTCAAGGAACAGCGGCGACTCCGGCTGCACGGCAGCCGCCATGGGCGCCACGAGCCACAGGCACCATTGGACTTTCCAAATCTTCATTGGACGCTCTCGATTCTCTTGACGCGGCTGATCGGATCCGGCTGCCAAGTCTACAAGGTGCTGAGGGAGGTCGGGCTAGAGTATCGGACCGGCCCGCGGCGACAGACCGCCGACCGTTCGGTCCGCGTCAGTGGCGAACGCTCACAGCGCGTCGATGTCGCCCAGCAACCGGATCAGCCGCCGCGCGCGTTTGTCCGGGCGCTGCTGCGGCGCCTGGTAACCGGCCCGCGCCGCGCGCAGCTCCGCCATGCGCGTCTCGCGTGCGCGCCGCGCATCATCCGATTCGGTATACAGCGCGCGGGCAGCACCGGCCGGGCCGCGGGTGACCGCCAGGGCCGCCACGCCGACCTCGAAGACCTCTTCGCCGCGGACGATGCGCAGCGCATCGCCGATGCGCACCGTGCGCGCAGGCTTTGCCCGCTGGCCCTGGACCTCGACCTTGCCGGTCTCGATCGCCTGCTTGGCCAGGCTGCGCGTCTTGAAGAACCGCGCCGCCCACAGCCACAGGTCCAGGCGCACACCGGATGCCGGCGGCTCGTTTCGCGTGTCGGATGCGCTCATCGGTAGGGCGGTTGCGGCAGCCTCGAAGTCTCGCGGCGGCGCGTGCGGTGGTGGCTGGGAACGGAATCCGCCCATGGTCCGACGCGCGCGGCCGCCGGTCAATCCACCGTGCCCGCGCACCTGTACCAGGATCGGCAACCAGGCCCAACCGGCGTGACCGGCCTTTCGCGACATGACGCGGGCACGCCCGCTGCCACCACCCTACTTCGCGCTCCCGACGGTCATCGCCGCCGGCGTCTCGGCACCTTCGAGCAGCAGCGTGGTCACGCCCTCGTCGAGGACCAGCGCAGACAGCGCCAGCGGCGCCGCCGCACCGACGCGCGCCCATGGCGTGACGCGCTCGTCGCGGTGCGCGTCATGCACCGCCAGGCGGACCAGGGCGGTCGCGGCATCGAGCCCGGTCCGCTCCACGCGGACGTCGAGGGCCCGGCCTCGCAGGACGAGCACCGCGTCGATACGCCGGCCGGTCGCCGGCGGCAGCACGAACGCGTGCACGCGCGTGCCGGCGAGGATCGCCTCGGCGTCCGCGCCGAGGATCTGCGTGCCATCTGCGTACGGATCGTCCAGGCCGTCGCGCAACAGGACCAGCGTATTGATGTCGGTCGCGCCGGTCGGCGCATGGCCGCCGACGTCGAGCGCGAGCGTCGCGTCCGGCGCGGCGGTGTCACGCAGGATCGGCACGCTGACCAGCCAGGTCAGGCTGCGGCCCGGCGGAATCGTGGCCACGTCGTTCAGCGGGCCGCTGCCGCCGGCCGCGCAGAGCGCGCCCGCCCCGGCACCGAAACACTGCCACTGCGCATAGGCGCCGTCGAAGGCGGCCGATAGCGTTGCCTCGACCGGCACCGATGTCGCCGCACCGAGACCGTCGTTGCGCAGCGTCACCGCGTAGTCGACGACACGCCCGTAGCGCGCATAGCCACGGCCATCGTCCAGCGCTGCGGACAGGACCGCGCGCTCCAGCACTGCCAGCGGCGCCAGGGCCTGGGTGCCGAGGAAATTCACATCGCCCGGGTAGGTCGCGGTCAGCGTTCGCAGGCCCGAACCGGACGGCGTCAGCGTGCATCCGCTGGCCGACGCCAGCTCGAACTGGCACGACGCCTCGCCATCGTCGACCACCACGGTACCACCCGGTGCGCCGGCACCTGGTGCAACCACGCCAAGCGAAACAGTGACGTCCACCGGGTCGCCGACCAGGACCGACGCCGGCGCGGTGAGCGTCATCGCCGTCCTCGCGCGGTCGACCGCGAACAGTGCCTCGGCGGAGGCTGACCCGGTCAGGAAGCTGTCCGGGTCACCGTCGTAGACGGCAGTGACGGCGTGTACGCCGACCGCGAGGCTGGAAGTGGTCCAGTCGGCGGCGCCGGCGGCCAGGGGCACCTCGGCGAGCACGGTCGTTCCCGCCTGGAATCGCACCGTTCCGTTCACCACCGGCGCGCCGGCATTGTCGGCCACCTGTGCGCTCAGCGTCAGCGGCTGGCCGAACACCGGGATTGCACCCTGCGGCACGAGCGTCACCACGCTCTGTCGCTCGACGATCACCGAGAACGTCGCGGTGATCGAAGCGTCGCCTTTGCTGGTCACGGTGATCGTACGCGGCCCGGGCGAACCGAATGTCATCGGCAGGGGCACGCTGCCGTGCGTGCGCTGGACTTCGCCCGGCAGGGTGTCGGACGCGTCGGAACTGGCGAACCGCCAGACCGTGGTGTCGTCGATGTTGGCGTTGACGACGGCGTCCTCGACGTTCAGCACGAACGGCTCGGCCGCATCGGCCGGCACCGCCGCCGCACTGGCGCCGGCCGGTATCACCACGCGCACCGGCCCTGACAGCACGGCGGACGGCAACGGCAGGTTCTCGAAGGCGATCGCCGCCCGCACGTTGTGGCCAGGCATGCTGACATGGGCCTGGTAGGCACCGACCTCGCGATTCGCGGCACCGACGCGCAGTTGGTAGCCGAGGCTGCCGAAGCCCGCGGCCAGCGATTGCGAATCCGGATCCGGATCGCTTTCCAGATCGACGCTGGGACCGCTCAACGGCACGGCGACGCTGATCGGCGTCGCGTATTCCGGATTGGTCTCTCCCAGCACCGAGCGGACGCCGATGATGTACTCGGTCGGGCTGAAGCGCTGGCCGATGCGCGCGCGGAAGCTCAGCGTTTCGCCGCAGACCGAACTGCTCAGGTGGCGCACGCAGTAGACGACCTGGCGCGTGCTGTCGTTGAGGTCGAAGGCATACGGTGCGTTGGTCGGTACCGGCGTGATGACGGTGACGAACCGCGGCGCGTGGCCGGTGCCGGTATGGCGCCGGCCGTCCAGCGTCACCGGCCCCGGCACTGTGGTGGTGCCGGCCACGGCGAAGTTCACGGTGGTGGCGTCCTGCGCATACGCCTCGGCGAGTGCGTCCACATAGCCAGTGCTGAGGTCGGCCGCCAGCACCTGGCTGGGAATGTCGCTACGAACAGACGCCGTGGCCAGCAGTGCGCCTGGCCCCGGCTCGGTCCATCCGGTGTTCCAGGTGATGCGCGCGTTGCCGATGTTGAAATTGGGGATGCGGTACCACGCGACCTCCGGCGTGACGGCGGGCGATGAAGGAAACCCGGAATTCACGAAGCCCGTCATCGACACCTTGTAACCGCGCGTGCCGACCTGGTTGAGGAAGCTGCGCATCGTCAGACCGCCGGTCTGGATGCCGCGCGGGCTGACCAGCGCGTACGCCGGGCTGTCGGGCGCGCCGTTCATCAGCAGGTCCGGATCCATCGAGAAGTCCCGGTCCGCCACCGCCGGATCGGCCAGCACGTTCTGCACGCTGCTGGTGACGCGCGTGGCCGAGAGCAGGCCGGCCGCATCGGTCAGCGTAATCAGCAGCTGCGGCTGATGGTGGACATGAGCCTGGCCCATGACCTTGTCCTTGCTCGCGAACTCGAACCGGCCGTACGTGCCGATTCCCGCATCCAGCGCCGAGGAAACGCGCAGCACGCCGGCATGGCCGCCGCGGATGCGTTCCTTGACGATCGCCGTGACATCGAAGCTGTAGTAGCCGCGCTGTGTGATGCGCAACGGCTGGGTCGGGGCGTCGGCATCCGCCGCGATCGGCGCGCCCGCCACTGTCTCGCTGCAGACCGGCCGAGTCCCCTCGTCCGCAAAGCAGTCGCTGCCCGGCGTAAAGGCGCCGTCGACCCGGATGTACCCCGGCTCCAGGATCGCGTCGGCATAGAGCACCAGGCGGGCCCGAAGAATCTTCTCGGGCGTCAGCGCATAGGCCTCGGTGCCGACCGTCGCCGCGCCGTCGGCGATCGTCAGCCGCCGCAGCATGCCGTTGGGCAAGGTGGCCAGCGAGAACTTCAGTTCTGCCCGGTCCTCCGGGCCGACGCTCAGGGCTTCATCGAACGGTCGGTACGCACCTGACGGCGCCACCCCGCCCGAAGCGTCCGCCAGCAGCGGCGCCGGAATCCACATCGGCCCGGACGCGCCGCAGGCGCTGAGCAGCAGCGGTACGGCGACCAGCCCCGCGGTTTTCATCCACGCGCGCCAGGCGCGTATCCCGTTGTTGGCACTCATGATTCCAACCCTTCAGCACAGACGGATCGGCCGGCCGGCCACCCCCTGAAGCGGGGTGATGCGGCGGCGCGTGAGCGTCTACGCGCAAAGGGGTGGCGCGGAGGATCATCGAGGCGGCCACGAGGTGGCGCTCGGGCAGGAACCAGGAACAATCAGCGGCGGGGGCATCCTGTTGCGACTGCGGGCACACGGCGCGTAGCACCCATCCCCTCGCATGCCCTGGGCCTTCCCGCGCCCTACTCCAGTTCGCCCGGTTTGAACATGTACAGATGCTTCTTCCAAGCCGATGCGATGCCCATGTCGTAGCCGTAAACAAGATTCACCCCGATGGCGTCTTCGGCAATCGGCCGGGAGCCCGCTTGCGCCATCTGTCGAGCGATGCGCTCGGCCAAGGCGCTGTCATCGGTCAAGGGGGCGTCGAGCCGCAGCAGCGACTGCAGATAGCGCGTCTCCTTGCCCGCGGTCAGGGTCCATCCGCGCATGACCTGGGCTTGCATGACATGGGGCTGGTTGGACAGCGCCTGCTGCATCACCGTCAGGTCCTTCCAGTCCTGCTGTGCCACGAATCGCTGCAGCAGGGCCGGCACGCTCAAGGCAGCCATCGCCAGCACGGCGACCACCACAAGATGCCCGTGCCACATGCGCGGAAACGATACCGCCTGCTCCACCGCATCCGCGCGTACCACATACGATCCCACGGCCAGGTCGTGCAGCGACTGACGCGTGCGGCGATTGAACAGGTAGAGATAGAAGATGGCGGCCATGCCGCCGAAAACGACGAGAGCCAGTAGGTAGCCGAGCAAAGGATGCGCATTCTGCGGATCGAACCAGACGCCGTTGAGAAAGAACACCGCGGCCAATACGACATAACGCGCCAGCGAGCGCACCAGCGACAACGATCGCCCCTCGGCGTCGACGACGCGCAGGCGCATCAGCCGCTTGCCCAGCGTCTGCCCGCTGGCGATCCGGCTGTTCCCGATGCCGAAGTACGTCAACGCGATCGCGAAGCCGATCAGGCGCGCGTAGGCGCCCATCCGTGCAAGAGGATCGAAGAAAAACGCGCCGAGAACGGTCCCCACGAGCCCCAGTGCGGTGGCGTCGATAGCCAGGGCGACGATGCGGCGCCAGAAACCCGCGATCCCGAGCGAGCCGGCGTCGGCGCCTTGCGGTGCATTCATCGAGTTCTCCCCTGTCGAACGCAAACCATCTTGCCGCAAGAGTCTTCAGCAAGCGAGAGGGGCTCGGCGCGACAACGCAAACCGGCTTCGTTACGACTTCATGTCCCGCCCCTATCGGAACTCGCGAACGACCTCGATCCTACCGACGATGGCGGCGTTGAAGGCATCCATGTCCTCGGCGGGGATCCAGTACTCGAGATGCGCGCGGCCGCCTGCCTCCTGCACCGCATAGCGGCTCAGGTAGCGCGTCTTCACCTCGAAGCGCGTCACGAAACCGGAACCGCTTTCCGGAACATTCCAATCACGCGCAATCTTGATCGCGTAGTCCTCGCTGAGCACGGGGTAGAAGATCGGTTGTTCTGGCAGTCTCGGCGGGAAGGCCTTCATGTCCGTGTGCTGGATCAATTCCAGCTCCTTGGGACCGACCGGCCGCCAAAGGGTGATGGTTGGTTCGCTCATCGACAGGTGTTCCTTCGTCGCATGTGATGCTTCGTATCGCGGCTCGCCGTCTTGCCGCCCCTGCATGAGAATGGTTCAAGTGCGTCGAGAATACGCCGAGCCTGCGCGATAGCGGTGCCGATACATCCGGCCTGACCAAAGCCCCGATCGGCACCGGCCTTTCCACGCGATACCATGAGAAGGCACGAAGCTCAAGGAGGGCTGATCCGTGGATGTCCCGCTTGGCGCGTTTCTTCCGGCCGCCGTCATCATTGCCTTGATCGTCATTCCGATCGGCATCGCGCTCGTCACGATACTGCTGTTGAAACGAATGGACAGGCGTGGAAAACGGCGCTCGCCATTGACCGACAAGCTGCCCTATCAGGCTGGCGCGCAGGCACGGCAACGCGTCGACGCTATCACCACCGCCATTACGGAACGTGCGATGCAAGTCACGCTGGTCGGACCGATGATCATGCTGGCACTCCTGCTGCCTCGCGTGAAATGGTCCGAGTTGCGCTTCGGCTGGGGTGATTGGTTGATCGTTTCCGGCACGGTGCTGGCCGTCATCGGGCTGGCATGGCGAGCCGTCGGGTTGGCCAAAGAGCGTAGAAAGTGGCAGGACGGTATGCGTGCCGAGATCGCAGCCGCTCAGCAGCTGGATCGCCTGCAGGCGCAAGATTGCCTGATTCTGCACGATATTCCCGCGGAAAAGTCCAATCTGGACCATGTCGTGGTCGGCCCGACCGCCGTGTTCGTGGTCGAAACAAAATCGCGCCGCAAACCTGGTACTGGAAAGGTCTCGGCAACGGTTGCTTACGACGGCAACGCTCTGAAGTTTCCCGACTGGGCGGAAACCAAGCCGCTGGCGCAAGCCCGCGCACAGGCACGCTGGCTCTCCGACTACCTCAACGGCGAAACCGGCGAAGCGACGCCCGTGATACCTGTGATCTGCCTTCCCGGCTGGTTCGTGCAGGCAAGTCCGGAAGGACAACGCGCCGACGTGCGCGTGATCAATCCGAAGATGACCGGCGTGTTCATCGCTACGCATCAGCGCGCACGCATGGACACGGCACGCCGCAATCGCATCGTGCATGCCCTGCACAAGCGCTATCCTGAGTCCTCGGATTGAGACATGCGATCTCGCCTTCCTCCATCGCACTGGAGGAAGGCTTCAACCGCGGTACGCCAGATCGGCCACTGGGGTATGGGTGACCTGGAACCGACGCTGCGCACGATGGCGGATCTGGAGCGAACCAAACCCTTGCTGGACGGCAGCTACAACGAAGGTTGACGACCTGCGCTGGACCCTTTGAACCCCGATCTCATAAGGCTCAGGATTGCCAGCGCCCCAGACCGGGAGCCAGATGCAGCGAAGCCGCCGGCGTCCGTGCACCCAGGCCGTTCTTGCGTGCTCCCCGCAAACGATGCAGCCGGCATGACGCAAGTGCCGCAGGAGATACGTAAGACCGCGGTACGGCCGGCCATCGGCCCGTCAAGCATTCCGCTCCTCTGCAGGCTGATGGGCAGACGGCCCCCCTGCCCCAGTTCCGGTCACCGCAAGAAAAGTCGGCCCCGAACCCCGTTCGGGGTGTCGATCCAGCGCCTTGTCGTTCGTCGACGAGATGGAGGCAGCGTTCAGGCGCATCTGAGAACCTGGAGCCGCTTCACGCTCGGCACCCTGTTGATCTCACCCCCCTGGAGAACGACCATGATCCCGAAGAACACCATCTGCCTCTGGTTCGACGGCACCGCCCTGGAGGCGGCCACCTTCTATGCCAAGACCTTTCCCGACAGCGAAGTGAAGGCCGTCCACCACGCGCCGGGCGACTACCCGGCTGGCAAACAGGGGGACGTGCTGACGGTCGAGTTCACCGTGCTCGGCGTCCCGTGCCTGGGCCTCAACGGCGGGCCGGGCATCAAGCACAGCGAGGCGTTCTCGTTCCAGGTGGCCACCGACGACCAGGCCGAGACCGATCGCCTGTGGAACGCCATCGTCGGCAACGGCGGCCAGGAAAGCGCCTGCGGCTGGTGCAAGGACAAATGGGGCCTGTCGTGGCAGATCACACCGCGCACCCTGACCGAAGCCTTCACCAGTCCGGACCGGGCGGCCGCCAAGCGCGCCTTCGACGCGATGATGACGATGCGCAGGATCGACGTCGCCGCCATCGAGGCGGCACGCCGGGGTTGATGCCCACCTTCCGCAAGGAGTCCTCCATGGCCCCGACCATCACGGCCTTTGAACGCTCACCGGATCGCGGCAAGGGACTGGCGCGCGACATGCGCGTGCGCTGGGCGCTCGAGGAAGTCGGCGTGGCGTACGACGTCCGGCTGCTCCCGTTCGAGGCGATGAAGCGACACGCCCACCTGGCGCTGCATCCGTTCGGGCAGATCCCGACCTATGAAGAGGACGATCTGGTCCTGTTCGAATCGGGTGCCATCGTGCTCCATCTCGCCCAGCGCCATGCCGGCCTGCTTCCGAAGGACGCCGACGCCCGGGCGCGCGCGATCTCATGGATGTTCGCCGCACTCAATACGATGGAACCGCCGATCATCGAGCGCGGGATGGCCTATCTGTTCGAGCGCGAAAAACCCTGGTACGCCGAGCGCATGCCGATGCTGGAGCAGCGTGTCGATGTCCGGCTGGCGCAGCTGTCCGCCCGCCTGGGCGATGCCGGCTGGCTCGACGGCACTTTCAGCGCGGGCGACCTGATGATGGTGTCGGTGCTGCTCCGGCTGGGCAGCTCGAGACCGCTGGACGCCTATCCCAACCTGGCCGCATATGTCGCCCGTGGCGAAGCACGGCCCGCCTACGGGCGGGCTTTCGCCGACCAGCTGGCGGTGTTCACCGGCACCCCGGCGCCGGGCCAGGCCTGAGGCGTTGAACGGCGCGGTCGGACCGGCATCCGGCCGTGCTCGAAGCGAGGAACGGCTGCCCCGGTTTCCGCAACCTCAGTCGTCGACACGATGGAAGACCAATCCCTGGACCCTGCCCCCGAAACTGACGGACAACGTGTCGTCGTTGGTCTTGAGGCGGAGCGGGCCCGTGGTGAGTTCGCCGTCCGCGTTGACCTTGAGCCCGGCCCAGTCCTCGACGATCGGCTCGGCCGCGAGCGGTGACCGTATCGTGACCTGGACGCCGTCCTCCTTCGCACGGATGGCATAGTCGATCAGCGTCTCCGGGGATCGCCAGTGGCCGGCGAGATCCGCGATCGCGGCCGCGGATGCCGGGTGCGGCTCCGTGGATGCCGGAGTGCCAGGCGAAGAAACCGCCTGCGGCGTCGGCAGCCTCGACAGGCGCTCGGCGATCTCGCCCGGATCCACGTCGACGCGATTGCACAGCACGATCGCGCCGACCGGTGCCTCGGCCTGCCGCAGATACTGCGCCCGGAAGCCTTCCGATCCACCGTCGTGACTCAGCCACAGCCTGCCCTCCCGTCGCTCGAGTCCAATGCCCGCGCCATAGGGCGTCCCGAACTCCGGCAGGACGGCCGTCTCGCCGTTCGACAGGTGCCCGGGTTCGAGAAACACCGCCTTCATCGCGGGCGTCAAGACCGTATCGCCGGCCCGGAAGGCCGCATCGAAGCGAGCCAGATCCCGAACCGTCGTCACCAGCCCTCCCGGCCCCGGCAGGCTCGGCTGGTCGTTGGCGATGCGGAATCCGCCAGCACGAACGGGCTGGTAACCCTGCGCGACCAGCGGCCGGGCATCGAAACCCGTGTCGTTCATCCCCAGGGGCGCGAAGATCTCGTCGCGCGCATAGTCCGTGAGGGACCGGCCCGATACGCGCTCGACGAGTTGCGCCAGCATCAGGTAGCTCCCGTTCGAGTAGCGGGCCCGGCTGCCGGGCGGGAAATTGCTCGAACTCAAGCCGCGCATCATCGCCAGCAGCGCGTCGGGCGAGACCTGGCCCATGCGCTCGATACCGGCAAGGGCCATCAGCACGGTGTGATCGCGAACGCCGGCGGTCTGGTTCAGCAATTGGCGTACGGTCGCGCCCTGCAAGGCACCGGACAGGTCCGGCAGCCACCGCCGGGCTGGATCGTCCAACGTGAAACGGCCCTGTTCGGCCAGTTTCAGGACTGCCAGCGCCGTGAACTGCTTGGACGCCGATGCGATCAGGAAGCGCGTTTCCGCCGTGATCGGCAGGCCGGCTTCGACGTCCGCGTAACCGGCCGCGTCGAACGCCGCGCCGCCCGGCCCCAGAGTCGCCACAGCGCAGCCGGGCTGGCGGCCCTCGCGCATGTCGGCGAGCGGATCCTTGCGGGCGCAGCCCGCCGTCAACGCCACGGCGAGGCACGGTGGGAGAAGCAGCCGGATGAGCAATGCAGCCATATGGACCTCCTGACGGGCGGATGCTAGCGTCCCCCCTGGCTCGTCGCCTGTAGATTTCGGAACCGAGTGCCGCCGTGCCCGCTCTATCACTCCCGTTGCGGATGGACTGGCGGCCGGCCGCGCCCGATCTGCGCCCGTTCGTCACCGCCTTCGCGGAGCGCCGCGACGCTGCCGCGTTCGCGACGATGCGCGAGCTGCCCGTGCCGGTACCGTTGCTGCAGATCATGCTCGGGACGGATTTCTATCTCGCCAAGGCGCGTGGCCTGGAGCCGGCACCCCGAGCGGCCTTGTGGGGGCCCTCCTCGACCACGACGAGATCCCATACCCGCCAGCCGCTCCATGTCTTCGTCGCAGCATTGACCCTGCACGGCTCAGCGACGCTGGGGCGCCCTGCAGCAGGTTGCCTGGCCGACCGGCAGACGCCGCTGGACGACCTCCTGCCCGCCGCCTCGCGACGCCTGTTCTCCCGCGTGCTCGAGGCGCCCGATTTCGACCACCGCGTCGTCGCCATGGAAAGCTGGCTGCGCCACGCGTTCCGATGCGCCCCTCCACCGGATCCGGCAACGGCGATGATGGACGCGATGCTCGATCACCGGCTCCAGGGCCCCGTCTTCGAGATCGCCCGGGCAGCCGGCATCTCCGAGCGCGCCCTGCACAAGCGCTGCGAACGCCTGGTGGGCTTGTCGCCCAAGCGGCTCTTGAGGATCGCCCGGCTCCAGCGCGTCCTGGCGGTCCTGCATCCCTCGCCGTGGCTGACTCGCGCCGCCCCCGGCGAGGCCCTGCTCGAGTTTGCCGACGACTCCCATCTGGCTCACGACTTCAAGAGCCTCACCGGCCTCACCCTTTCCGCGTATCGGAACGCCAAGCTGGCCAGCGGCGACCGGCTCGTGCATACGGTGATCGAGGCCTAGGTATGGCCGCGACCGCGGCCCGATGCGGGCTCCATCACCGCCGAGTCGACCATTTGGGCCGCTCTGGATTTGCGGTGCGGGGGCCATCCCCGAGTGTGCTCACGCATCATCAGGTGACTTCGGCAGCGCCACCTTGAACACCGCGCACGTGCAACGTCAGTCCCTTGAGGAAGTTGCGCAGTATCTGGTCGCCGCAAAGACGGTAGTTGCGGTGACCCGGTTGGCGGAAAAACGCGGAGAGCTCCGGCTTCGACACGCGGAAGCCCGCACTGGCGAATACTTCGAGCATGTCCACATCGGTCAGCTCGAAAGCGATGCGCAGCTTCTTGAGCACGAGGTTGTTGGTGATGCGCGCCTCGATCGGCCGCGCCGGGCGGTCATCGAACCTGCCACGGCGGTGCACGATCAAGCCGTCGAGAAAACGCGCGAGCACGTCATCGCTGCACGGCTCGTGGCCGGGCTCGTCCTCCTTGAGCAGCAGTGCGCGCACCTCGTCCTTCTCGAGGACGAACGCGGGGTCCCCCAGGCGGATGATTTCGATCACCCTGGGCTCGCTGAGGTCGAGCATGTAGCGGATGCTGCGAAGGACATCGTTGTGGATCATGGGTTCAGCAGGCAGCCAAGACAGGGTCCACAGTGTACCGGGGGCATCTCCCCCCTTCGCGGCAATCGCCTCGGAGACAATTGCGCGTCGGTATCGGCGCCCCCGCCCCTTGCCGCAGACGAGGACATCGCCGCCATGACCCCACGCGCCCCGCTGCGTATCGCGACCTTCAACGTCAACGGCATCGGCACGCGCCTGCCACAGGTGCTCGCGTGGCTCGAGCGCGAGCAGCCCGACATCGTCGCCTTGCAGGAACTGAAGGCCACCGACGATGCGTTCCCCGCCGTCGAACTCGAAGCCGCCGGCTACGGTGCGCTGTGGCTGGGCCAACGCAGCTGGAACGGCGTCGCCCTCCTCGGCCGCCACGTCGAACCCGTGGAGAGCCGCCGTGGCCTGCCCGGCGATGCCTGCGACACGCAGAGCCGCTACCTCGAAGCCGCCGTGCACGGCGTGCTCGTCGGTGCGCTCTACCTGCCCAACGGCAATCCGCGGCCCGGGCCGAAGTTCGACTACAAGCTGGCCTGGATGGCGCGGCTCGCCAAACACGCCGAGACCCTCGTCGACCTGCCCTGTCCGGTTGCGCTGATCGGCGACTACAACGTGATCCCGACCGACGAGGACGTCTACGATCCCAAGGCCTGGCGCAAGGACGCATTGATCCAGCCCGAGGTGCGCGAGGCGTTCGCACACCTCCTCGCACAAGGCTGGACCGATGGTCTGCGCGAGGCCCATGGCCCCGGCGCGATCTACACGTTCTGGGACTACTTCCGGCAGCATGCCGAGCGCGACCGCGGCCTGCGCATCGACCACCTGCTGCTCAATGCCACGGCCGCCAAAGGCCTGAAGCACGCCGGCGTCGATCGCTGGGTGCGCCTGCAGGAGAAGGCCAGCGACCATGCGCCGGCGTGGGTGGAGATCGCCAGCCCCAAGCCCCCACCCTGACCCGGCTCGCGGCGCCGGCGACGACCGGTCAGCCGGATTCAGGTCAGGCGCTCCGCTCGCCGGAAGGCGCCAGAACGCCTGCCTCGCGCGCTGATCGACGCTTGGCCAGGTAAAAACTCGACTCCGACCCGGTTTCGGAGGCTCCGCCTCCAGTTCCGACCCGACGTCCCCGTGGGGCCAACGCCGGACGGCCGGAAAGTCGACGATACCCCCTCGTTCTGACCCCACCCCGGTTTCGACCCCGGATTTTTGTATAGTGCGCCGGCATGGCGGGCACGGTGCCCGGCCAAGATCACGCAGGAGTCGTCATGGGTCTGATACAGGCAGCGGTTGGGGCAATCGGCGGCACGCTGGCCGACCAGTGGAAGGACTTCTACACGGTGCCGGCCGGCCTGCCGGCCACCGCAGCGCTGTTCGCCGCCGTGCCCCAGGGCACCAATGCCGGGCGCGGTTCGAACACCAAGGGTTCCTCCAACATCATCACCAACGGCTCGAAGATCGTCGTGCCGGAAGGCTACGGCCTGCTGCTGTTCCAGGACGGCAAGATCACCGGGTTCGCCGCCGAGCCGGGCGGCTACGAGTGGCGATCGGACGACCTCAACTCCCAATCGATCTTCGCCGGCGACGGCCTGGTCAGCGCGCTCATCATGCAGAGCTGGGAGCGCTTCAAGTTCGGCGGCCAGCCGGGCTCGCAGCAGGCCGCCTTCTTCGTCTCGCTGAAGGAGCTCCCGGACAACCGCTTCGGCACGCAGTCCGAGATCTACTGGGACGACGGCTTCCTCAACACGCAGGTCGGCGCGGTCACGCGCGGCTCCTACACGCTGAAGATCGTCGACCCGATCCTGTTCGTGAAGAACTTCGTACCGGCCGGCTATCTCCAGACCGGCCAGGTCTTCGATTTCACCGACCTGGACAACGCCGCCGCCAGCCAGCTGTTCAACGAGGTGGTGGGCTCGCTCGCACCGGCCTTCAGCCTGTACAGCAACGATCCCGGCAAGGGCAACCGCATCACCAAGCTGCAGCAGGATTCGCTCGGTTTCGCCAAGAGCCTGTCCGATGCGGTGGAGCAGGCCTACCAGTGGAAGTCCGATCGCGGCCTGGCGATCGTCAAGACCGCCATCGTGTCGATCGAGTACGACGCGAACACGCGGGAACTGCTCAAGACCGTGCAGCGCGCCGATGCGCTCGCCGGCTCGCGCGGCAACTCCAACTTGCAGGCCAGCGTCGCCCAGGGCATCCAGTCGGCCGGCGAGAACGGTGGCGCGGCAGGCCTGGTCGGCGTCGGCATGGCCTCGGGCATGCTCGGCGGCATCGGCACCCTGCAGCAGCCGGCCACCGCGGCCGCCCCCGCCGCTGACGATCCCGTCGCCAAGCTGAAGAAGGCCAAGGAGATGCTCGACCTCGGCCTGATCACCCAGTCCGACTACGACGCGCTCAAGGCCAAGGCGCTGGGTCTCTAAGCCACCGGGCACGCAGCCACCATGTCCGACCAGAAGACGCCGGCGCCGACAGCGCCGGTCACCGGTCCCGGCTCGCCGCAGGACGTGCCGCCGGTGCCCGGCAGCCTGCCGATCGACCCGGCCACGCGGCCCGAACCGATCCGCGACGAGCTGCTGGCGCCCGACCCCGTCGCCATCGACACGGCTGCCGCCGAGCTCAAGGACGGCCTCAACCGCTGCCCGAAGTGTGGCGCGACCGAGATCCGGCCCAAGCCCGGCACCGACCTGCTGGTCTGCCTGTACTGCCGTAACGAGTGGGATGGCGCACGGGTCGAGGAGGCATTCGGCTTCGGCGAAGGCCTCGACCAGCTCCGCGGCACGGTGATCGCCTCCGGCGCGCGCGACATCGCCGCCGACGCCGCCAGCCTGATGACCTTCAAGTGCACCGCCTGCGGCGCCGAGGTCACCGTCAACACCGAGAACGCGATGACCGCGCGCTGCCACTGGTGCCGGCACGTGTTCGGCGTCAACGAGCAGATCGCCAACGGCGCCGTACCCGATGCCGTGCTGCCGTTCCACATCAAGAAGGACGACGCCGTCGCGCGCATCCGCCAGTTCGTCGACAAGCGGCGGCTGTTCGCGCTCAAGGCGTTCAAGGAACAGTTCACGCCCGAGAACGTCGTCGGCGTCTACCTGCCCTACATGATCGTCGACGGCAACGCGAGCGCCGACGTGGCCGGCAAGGGCGAGATCAAGACGCGGGAGTACACCCGCGGCACCGGCAACGACAAGAAGACCTACTACGACGCCGACATCTACCAGGTGGACCGGCACGTCGACTTCACCGTCGACGACCTGCCGCTGGAATCGTCCACCGAGCGCGGCAACCTGGACACGCGCGTCAACACCAACAACATCATCAACACGATCCTGCCGTTCGACACCAAGAACGCCGTGAAGTGGAACGCCTCCTACCTGATGGGCTTCACCTCGGAGAAGCGCAACCAGGACGTGGAGCACCTGCGCCCGCGTCTGGAGGACCAGCTGCTGTCGATCGCCCGCGCCCAGGTCGAGTCATCCGTGCGCCGCTACGACCGCGGCGTGCGCTGGGAACAGGAGCGCCTCGACGTCCACGGCACGCGCTGGGTATCGATGTACCTGCCGGTCTGGCTGTACTCCTACCACCAGCCCGGCCGCAACGGCGGCCTGCTGCACTACATCGCCGTGAACGGCCGCACCGGCGAGACGATGGGCAGCGTGCCGGTGCAGCAGTGGAAACTGCTGATGGCCGCGCTCACCGTCGGCACGGTTCTCGAAGGCATCGCACTCTGGATCGTGGCGGCCTCATCATGAGCGACGACAGTGGACTCTGGCTGCTGGCCCTCGGCCCCGCCGGCGCGACCGCGCTGTACTGGGCCCTTTACCGGTACTACCGCAACACCGACAAGTCGCACGCCTTCGAGCGCGAAACCGCCGTCGAGGCCCAGCCGGTGACCGGCTCGGACGGCAAGGTCGACGAGATCAAGGGCACCCGTGCCTCGCGCATCAGCGGCGAGAACGGGGGGGCGTATCGGATGCGCGTGCAGCGGACCCCAACCGACGACGGGTGAGTTGAGGGACGCGCGTTTAACGATCGATATGGTAGATATCCGGTTCCCGCAACCGAACACCAGGTGACCCATGAAGATCGTGACCAGCCTGAGCTTCCAGGGGCAATGCCGCGAAGCGTTCGAATTCTATGCCAAGGTCCTCGGCGGCAAGATCACCGCCGCCTACCCTTACGGCGAAGCGCCGCCGGGAATGCCGATCACCGGTGAGAAATACAAGACCTGGCTCATGCACTGCTGGCTCGACGTCGGCGACCAGGCACTGATGGGGGCGGACATGGACGTGGCCTGGGCCCCCAACGTCGACAAGCCCAAGAACGGCTTCGACGTCACCCTGCACACCGACGACATCGCCGAGGCCAGGCGCTGGTTCGACCAACTGGCCGAAGGCGGCAGGCCGGTGATGCCGTTCGCGGAGACCTTCTGGTCGCCCGGATACGGCTCGCTGGTCGACCGCTTCGGCGTGCCGTGGATGGTCAACACCGTGCCATCGGCGGACTGGAAGCCGTCGCAAGGCTAGCCGCGAGAACAGCCGAAGGGGTTCGATGCACCGGGACCGGGTTTTCGCCATCCGGTAGGCCAGCCTGCACCCGATGTACGTGAAGAAGGCCGAGGTCAAGGGCCGCACCCGGCATGAACTCGACCGGATCCTCTGCTGGCTGACCGGCTACACGCCGGCGGGCCTGCGCGAACAACTCCAAAGCGACAACGACCTGGAAGCCTTCTACGCCCAGGCACCGGCATTCCACCCAAACGCCGCGCTGATCACGAGCGTGGTCCGCGTGATCCGGGGGGAGGACATCGAACACCCGTTGATGCGCAAGATCCGCTACCTCGACAAACTCGTCTACGAGTTGACCAAGGACAAGGCAGTGGAGAAGATCCTGCGCGGGTGAGTCGCGGTGGCGTCGTCGAGAGAGTTACGTCCATCGGCCTGCGACGCCTCCCGAGATCGACGCCGTGTCGCGACCGAGCGGAATCTCGGGCCTCCGTCGGTCGGCCAATGCAACACCCGCCGTCAGCGCACCGACTCGCTGCGCGAAGCCGGGACACTCATCGAAATCCGGTTCGCGCCTGATGATCGACGATCCGCTGCAGTTCGCTGGGTCCGGTTGCTGATCTATGCTTGGGGAAATGAACCTGCCCCCCGTTTCCCCATGACGGCATCCGCAAAGTCCCCTTTGACGGCCGCACCCGAAGCCGATACCCGTGCCCGCCTGCGCCGCTCGGTCTCCAACACGCTCAAGGGATCGGCGGGCAACCTGGTCGAGTGGTACGACGTCTACGTCTATTCGGTCTTCGCCGCCTACTTCGAGTCGCAGTTCTTTTCGCCCGAGGACAAGAACGCCACCTTGTTCATCTGGGCGATCTTCGCCATGACCTTCCTGATGCGGCCGATCGGCGCCTGGTTCTTCGGCCGGTTCGCCGATCGCCACGGCCGCCGCCTGGCGCTGACGGTATCGGTCACGATCATGGCCGGCTGCTCGTTCGCCATCGCGATCACGCCCACCGTAGCCGCCATCGGCTTGGCGGCGCCGATGATCCTGTTGCTGGCGCGCCTGATCCAGGGTTTCGCCACCGGCGGCGAGTACGGCGCCAGCGCCACGTATCTGTCGGAGGCGGCCATTCCCGGCCGGCGCGGCTTCCTCTCCTCGTTCCACTACGTCACCCTGGTCGGCGGCCATGTGCTGGCACAGCTCACCCTGCTGGCGATGCTGACGTTCTTCGATACCGCGCAGATCTCGCACTGGGGCTGGCGCATCGCCTTCGCCATCGGCGGCATCGCCGCCATCGTGGTGTTCTGGATGCGGCGGACGATGGACGAATCGCTGGGGCTCGATGCCATCCAGGCCGCCCGCAGCGGCCAGGCACGCACATCCGGCTCCCTGCGCGAGCTGTTCTTCCACCAGTGGCGTCCCCTGCTGCTGTGCTTCCTGATCACTGCCGGCGGCACCGTCGCGTTCTATACCTATTCGGTGATCGGCCCGAAAATGATCCAGAGCCTGTTCGCAGGCGGCGACGCGATGACCGGCGTCGTCATCAACCTGATCGCCTTGACCGTGCTGATGCTGCTGCAGCCGCTAGGCGGCTGGCTGTCGGACATCGTCGGGCGCAAGAGTCTCTTGGTGTTCTTCGGCATCGGCGGCGTGGCCTACACCGGATACCTGGTGCTGGCGCTGCCTCAGCAGACCCACTGGCTGCCTGCGTTCGCGATGCTCGCGGTCGCCTTCGTGATCCTGACCGGCTACACCTCGATCAACGCCGTCGTGAAGGCCGAGCTGTTCCCCACCCACGTGCGCGCCCTGGGCGTCGGGCTGGGCTATGCACTGGCCAACTCCGCGTTCGGCGGTACCGCGCCGCTGCTGTACCAGGCCGCGCTGCGCACCGACAAGATGATGCTGTTCGCGGGATACGTCACCGCGGTGATCGCGGCGTCGCTGGTCGTGTATGTGTTCTTTCTGAAGAACAAGGGAGCGAACTGGCTGGATGATGCCGGGGCAATGGATCGTCGGGCTGCGCATTGAAGCGGCCACATCCATCACGCTTGGGTTCCCACGAAAACGGAGACCCCGGTCTTACATCCGCTCGGAGATGCTAGAGTCGCAGCGACACGGCTCGAACACGACGGATGCGCGACGTCAGCGGGCCCAATTCCAGTCCGCGCTCAGGAGTGGCGATGCGTTTGATCGGGATCATCTTCATCACGGTCGGCATAGCCCTGTTGGTCGTGGTTTCCTTCCTCGGGTACGACCGCTGGCTCATCGAGCATCAAGCCGAAACGGTGCGCCAGGAGATGGCGCAGCTCCATGCCAAGGCCGAGGCGAAAAGAGCCGACCTCGACGCGCGTATCGCGGCGCTGCGGGCCGCCGACAAGGTCGCCGATCCGCTCAAGCGCTGCCTCGAGTTTCCCGACGTGCCGCCCTTGCACTGGAGCCCGGCGTTCATTGCCGAACGCTGCCGCCTGACCGCGCTCGACATCATCACGGTCGACCAGATCGACGCCAAGCTTGCCGCGGGCGACAGCGCAGGCGTCGATGCCACGTTCCAGGACTACGCGACGCAGGACGCGTCGGACCCGAAACGACGCGGCATCCTCTTCCGCACATTCGAGCAACGCTTCGAGAGCAGCAATCCGGCCATTGGAAGCGTCCTCGAACGCTGGGTGAAGGCCTCGCCGCACAGTGCGTATGCACTCGCTGCGCGCGGCGTGTTCCGCATGCGCACTGCCGCCGAGGCCCGTGGCACCGCGTCCGCCGCGGACACACCACGGGAAAATTTCGAAACGATGGAGCGGCTCATGGCGGGCGCCGTGAGCGACCTGAAGGCGTCGCTGGCGATCAAGCCGGACTTCATCGTGCCGGCGACCTACCTCATTCCCGCCACGGCACGTACGGGCGGCAGCCGGGCGGAGATCATGGAGCTGGGCCGCAAGGCGGTCGCGATCGCTCCTGACGAGCACCGCGCCTACATCTTCTGGTCAAAGGAAGCCTCGCCGCTGTGGGGCGGTTCGATCGAAGCGCTCGAGGAAATCGCGGATGCCGCCAAGGCACGCGAAGACAGCAACCCGCTGATGGCGCTCGTCGCGGCGCGCGTGCGCTACTTCAGCGCACTCGCCACCCGTCGCCCGCTGTCCCGCGACGACTACCTCGCGATCCTCGCCATCGCGCCCGATGCCTTCGCGCTGGACAACATGGGCTACCTGCCGCTCGCGCAAGCGGACGCCTCGCTCATCACGCCGCTGGTGCGCTTTGAGCCGACTGTCGAGAACTACATGCGCGCCGCGCTGGCGCTGGAGTTGGCGAAGCAACCCGAGTGGTCGGATGAATACGTGACGCGTGCCGCCGACCTCGGATCGCTGACGACACCGGACCTCGGGAAGTATGCACAAGCCCTGGCTACCTCGAACCGGTTCGACGCCGCGGCGGCCCTGAACGAGAAGATGATCGAGGTCAATCCGCGTAGTGCCGACGCGATGTCGGCATTGATCGTTCTCTATGAGGAACACCTCGAACGCCACGATGATGCGGTTGCGATGGCGCGTCGCATGCTCGACGCCTACCCCGACTCGACACGGGCCTGGAAGATGTTCGCGTACACGCAGAAGAGGACCGACACCGCGGAGTATTGCAAGGCGATGGCGCGCGCCTACCACGATCAGCCCGAATTCAAGTGGGACTTCGACTATACGTGCTCGCCGAACGAGCACGGCCTGCCGCCGCCGATGTCAAATGGGGCGACCCGGCGCGGCCAGCACCCCGAAGGCAAGTGATCAACTGCGAAACGGCCAAACGGGGTCGAAAAGCCAACGGGGTCAGAGTCGATTTCGGAAAAGTCCTACGTGAAAGTTCATGCATTGCGGTAGCCGGACGCGGCTCCGGGCAGGACCATGCCGGCATTTGGACAAAGACATCCGCATGCCTCGCTCACCCAGACTCGATCTTCCCGGAATCGCACAGCACGTGATCCAGCGTGGCAACGATCGCCAGCCGTGCTTCTTCACCGCCGACGACTATCGACGCTACCTGCGCGATCTCAATGAGACCGCCCGGCGTGAAGGCTGCGCGATCCACGCGTACGTACTGATGACCAACCACGTGCACCTGCTCGTGACGCCGCCCGAAGTCGGCTGCACCAGCCGCATGATGCAAGCCCTGGGCAGACGCTACGTGCGCCATGTCAACCAGACCTACCGCCGCACCGGCACGCTCTGGGAAGGCCGCTACAAAGCTGGCCTCGTCGCCGGCGACGCGCATCTGCTGCAGTGCCATCGCTACATCGAGCTGAATCCGCTACGCGCCGCGATGGTGACGGACCCTCGTGACTACCCCTGGTCAAGCCACCACCGCAACGCGTTCGGCACGCACGACTCAGTGATTCGTCCACACAGCGCCTACCGCGAACTGGCGACCGGCATCGAGCAGCGTCAGGCCCGCTACCGTGCATTCGTGATGGACGATGTGACCCAGGAGGAAATCGAGGCTATCCGCGCCCATCTGCAGCGCCAGCACCTCTATGGTCCTGACCGCTTCCGCCACGCCATCGAAGCCCAACTCGGCCGCACACTCGAGCCGCGCACTGTCGGGCGACCGCGCAAGGCTCCGAGCTCATCCCAAAGCGTCAAAGATCAGGGAAATTCACTCTGACCCCGGTTTTCCGCCCGGCTCAGTCGAAGCCGTTGCGACGGATCGTGTCCCAGGGCGGCACGCTGAAGGGCCTGCCGAGGTTGCCCGGACTCAGCCACTCGCCGCCCAGGTCGCGCAGCGGCTCGGCGTTGTACGCGGCGTCCTCGTCGAAGACGATCATGCGGTGCCCTTCGCTCGACGACGACGGCGCCGCGCTGCTGACCATGATGCGGCGCCGGTACGGGTCATGCGCGATGCCGATGAAGTAATGACCGGCCGGACGGTTGAGGCGCGT
The DNA here is from genome assembly GCF_001632775.1 of Dokdonella koreensis DS-123. Taxonomy (NCBI): domain Bacteria; kingdom Pseudomonadati; phylum Pseudomonadota; class Gammaproteobacteria; order Lysobacterales; family Rhodanobacteraceae; genus Dokdonella; species Dokdonella koreensis. The sequence continues at coordinate 1,427,503 of NZ_CP015249.1, read as the reverse complement.
GAGCGCGCCGGCAATCGTGTAGAGCGGTACCGCGGCGCCGCTGGCCGAATCGGGGAACACGGCGACGCGGCCGATCAGGCTCTGGTCTGCCAGCGTAGACCGGCCGAGCATGAACAGACGCCGGTTGAGCCGGTCGTACGCGATGGCGACGGCGCCGCCGACGCCGTTACCGGTGATCATGCGCGTCGGCGGGACGTTGCCGCTCGCCGTGCGCGCGTGGAACACGATGCGGGAGGCGTTCGTGCCCGGCTCGAAGTCGACGACCGCGTACTCGTCGGTGTCGGGCAGGTAGACCAGCGAGGCCGGGCTGTTGAGCTGCGTCTCCGGGTTGGTGCCGACCCACGGGATCGTGCGCTTGGGCAGGACATCATCGCCCTCGGCGTCCAGTGGCCAGGTACGGATGCAGCAGTTGATCGCGATGGCGGCGAGTTCGCCGTGGGCGAATATCGGCGCATTCGCCTGGGACTGTCCGAGGTATGCCGACCTGAGCACGCGCAACGGCGCGACGTCGCCGCTTCGGAAGGCCGGATAGACGCGGATGGCCTGGCCGTAATAGTCCGAAATGTAGAGCAGTTGCTCGTTCGGCTCGTAGCTCGCCCACTGCGTGTCGCGCGCGCCGAATGTCGGCCCGCTCATTTCCTGGAAGGGCGGCGTCGTGCCGTCGGCATCAGGCCCGAAGATCCGCAGCGGCACGCCGCTCTGTCCGGCGCGGGCATAGCCACCGATGCCGAGCTCGGCCCGCGCCGGTACGGCGAGCATGAGCGCGGCGAACAAGGTCATCAAAACGAAGGTGCGCATGGCGAAGGCTCCGTAGCCGCAACAGGGTAGCAGCATTAACAGGGGCAGGTTCAGTTCCTACACGACCGACCGCCAGGCACCTACGTGTCGCGCCGTCATCGGCCATGTCGCGCTGGCGCGCGAGAACGGGGTCGAGAACGGGGTCAGGTTCACATTTCACGGAAAAAGACCAAAGGCAAACGGGGGCAGAGTGTCTTACTTGGCCGGAAACGGGGTCAGGCTCATTTCCTGAGCAGCCATGGGCGAAGTCGAGCCGATTTCTGACGCAAGAATCGGCGATCAGCGGTGCCGGATGAGGTCGATCAGCGGCGAGACTTGCCGGATGGCCCGACAAACCCGCTTCGATCTGCCGAACATCGCTCAGCACGTCGTACAACGCGGCAACAATCGCCTGCCCTGCTTCCTGGACGACAGCGACCGACGGCGATACCTGCTTCTGCTGCGAGAATCGTTGCTGGCCACCAAGGTCGCCCTGCACGCCTACGTCCTCATGGACAACCACGCCCACCTGCTCGTGACGCCGACCGAGATCGGCGCGGTAGCCCGGCTGATGCAAAAACTCGGACGCCAGTACGTAGGGCAGTTCAATGCCCACCATCGCCGCACCGGGACATTGTGGGAAGGACGCTACAAGTCCTGCCTGGTGGGAGGCGACCGCTATGTGCTGAATTGCTCCCGCTACATCGACCTCAACCCGGTTCGGGCACGGTTGACCGATGCCCCGGAACAATACGCTTGGTCCAGCTGCGCTCACCTGTGCGGCCAGCGCGCTGATCCGCTGCTCACGCCCCACCCTGCCTATGTGAGGCTCGGTGCCGATCGCGCGGCGACCTATCGATCGCTACTCCGCGAGGCGCTGCCCGACGAGGACCTGAAAGCCATCCGCGACTACCTGCAGCAGCAGCGCGCATGGGGCCGCGATGACTTTCGCGCCATGGTCGAAGCCAAGACCCAATGATTCGCCGGCATCCGGCCCGCCCGTCGTCCCCGCGGCGATACGGCTGCGCGGTAAGTGAACCTGACCCCGTTATCGCGCGGCGGGACGCCGGCCGCGCGCGCGAGCGCGTTCTGGCTGATGCCCAGCGGATGGAGGAATTCTTCCAGCAGCACTTCGCCGGGATGGATGTTGGGCAGGGTCTTCATGACGGCTCGACGGTTCAGTGATAGTCGACGATTTCCACATCCAGCGCATCGCCGTCGCCCCAGCGAAAGCAGATGCGCAATTGCATCGTAGACCCGGACGCTTTTCCGGCTTTTCGATCGCCGTTCGGAGCCTCCAGCCGGCTGGCACCGCTCCCTTTTGGTGAACGGCGAGCAGCCATCTTGAAGTAAAAGCTCGCAGGAGGCCTCAGACAGCAACTCCAAACTCGAATCTCACGAGTCGAAAAATCGCCGAATCCGTCCCGTCAATGCAACAGGGTCTCGTGTCCGACACTCCCAGATCACCATGACCTTGAATCCGAGGCGCCGCAGCGCCCGCACCACGCGCCTGTCCCTTCGCGCGTTGGCCTTGAACTTGTTCGACCAGAACTCGCGATTGCTCGACGGCGTAGTAGCCCGAGCGCAGTTCGCGTGACGATGCCAGAAGCAGCCGTGCACGAAAATCGCGAAGTGCCGGCGGCGATTGGCGAGATCCGGAGAACCTGGCAGATCGGTGTTGTCGGTGGTGAAGCGCACGCTCAGTCGGCGCACTGCATCTCGCACAGCGAGCTCCGGAGTCGTACCCGTACGACGCACACCGGCCATGATCTTCGATCTGGCGGCGGTGGTGCTCAACGATCGGCCGGCCGCCCCTCCGGAGCGAAACGGTTGCGACGCTTCGCCCGGCGACCATCTGCGGCCTAGAGCGGGCATCAATCCGACATCGCGGCCAGATGTCTTTCAACCGCGCTTATGAAGCCCGGCGGAAAGTTCAACTTCGCGTCACGTGTGCGTTTCAGAAATCCGCCGGTCGCTCTCGCAGACAACGGCGCAACGCCGTGCTTTAGGAACGCGTGCAACGGAGGCGGCGCCTTGGATACCGGCCACTCCGACGCCGCCACGGCAAACCGCCCCTCTCCGACGTTCCATGCCGCGATCGGCCAATGGCGATGCCCGTGCATCGACCGGACGTCGAAATCGAGCAGGTGACCGGGACGGCGCATACGGCGGCCGATCCAGTTAGCCGCCGGCACGCTGACGGCGTTGCCGACGAGCTTCCAGCGCGAGCCCTTCTTCGCGACCTTCTCGGCCGCCTTCGTCCAACCGGCCGGGAAACCTTGCAGCCGCTCTCCGTCCCGAATATCGGGTGTGACCAAGATGCCGTCCGGCATCCAGATGGCCGGGGGCGAAGGGATACCGAGAGCCGAGCCGCCTTTCAACGTCGGTACGGCATCCACCGCCCATCCGAGCCCACGCAGACCTTCCGTCCAATAAAAGCCGCACGCGACCGGATGGCCATTCAAGATCGGGTCCGCCCGCGCTCCGGCCTCGTCGGCGAACAGGACATGGCGTGGGTCACCTTCCAAACTGGCCACCAAGTAGACACGCCGACGCCTCTGCGGCAAACCGAAGGCACGCGAATCGACGACGCGATAAGCCCAGCGATAGCCCATCACCTCAAGCCTCGAGGTGATGACGTTCATCGCTTCACCGCGTCCGAGCTGCAGCATGAAGGGTACGTTCTCCAACAGCACCCACGGCGTACGTGCGGCTTCGATCAACCGGAACACTTCCCCGACAAGGCCGGAACGCGCGCCGGCCAGCCCCTTGGTGGTACCGGCCTGCGAGAGATCCTGGCAAGGAAAGCCGGCGACGACCAGCGTCGTCTCTCGAGGCAGCTCCTGCAACGTCCGCACGTCGTCGTGCAGACGAATGGCGGGGAAACGGTCACGGAGCACGGCCATCGCCGCAGGATCATTCTCGCAGAACAAAACGGTCTCGTGTCCGGCGCGTGCGAGTCCCCGCTCTACACCACCGATGCCTGCGAAAAGACCGGCGACGTAATGATTCCCCATCGGAGTCGGTCCACGCATCAGGTGCACAGGTTCACACGATAAATTCGAACTCAACTGCGCGTGAGCGTCGGGGCGCAGTTCGCGATCGGTTGGGGCTCGATTCATTCCCCGCTCCTCTTGGACGTCGAGGCCAGCAATGGCCATTGATCGGCGACGTAACGCTCGGCCGCCTCGCGGACGACCCACGCCACCGATACCTTCTTTGACGTGGCGATGCGCTCGAGCTCCGCATAGACATCTGCCGGAAAGCTGACCGAAGCCCGCGTGACGTCGGAGCCACCTATCCGCGGCTTGGCGATGCTTCGTAGACGACTCATCGAGGGTCTCCAACAAAATTCACATCACTTTACACCACCTCGGTGTAATCAATCCGGCCCATGACGAAACTACGTCGGCGTGCCGTGGGGTCAACGTCGGTTTCGGTACGTCGCGCAGATCTGCCGGATCATCCGCTCGTAGCGGATCGAGTCGGTCGCCCTAGGAGCCGACTCGGCACCCGACAGGGTGACGGGCGAACCGTCATTCCTGCACTCGATCGTCAATGCTCCCACCGCGTCGTAACCCAGCAAGCCGTGCTCGTCGCGACGAAGTGGTACGGCGTTAGCGAGCATCGCCAACACCGCCTTTGTACTGTCCGGCTGTCTCATAACCTTGGACTTGCCGTCGCCAGACACGAAACTATCCGCGGTGTTGACCAAGGTGTACGAAATGACCGTACATTGGGGCGCAGCCCGACGAGCGAGGTAGCCGGTCGCCAAAATCTCGGCGTGTAGCCTCGGCAAAGCACCGACGTGATCGGTCATGCAAGCCTTCGCCTCTACGGCGATCGCGACTTCGGACACGTCGTCCTTTCTCTCTTCGAAGACCGCTTCCAAGCCGGCCAGACGTGCCTGCTCCGCCTCCGACAGCTCGATGCCGTAGCTGAGCCCCACCTCGGCGAACGTGCGACGGCCCACACCATCCGATCGGCTTCTGGGTACCCGCGTAAACACGAGATCGAGCGTCTTGTTGATCGGCCCCACCATCAGATAGTTGATCGCGAAACCGATCCGACCGGCGACGGCGTCCTCGTAGAGCGCGTCGCACTCGAGCAGACAATCGAGCAACAGCGTCCAGCAAGCGATCTTCGAGTGCACGTCGCTACGTGGGTGGTACTGCCAAGCCTTCTTGTCCTTGCCGCGACAGGTCGGGACGCTGAGAGTCCTGGTCAAGATCCCTGGGCCGATCATTGCTCTCCCCCTGTGATCGAATTCCAACGGTAGCGCTCAACGGAACGGACTTCCAACTCGCCGACGCGAACTAAGGTCAAACCTATCCCGACTTCTCCGAGCACCGCACAGCGAGGCGCCAATCGCCGAGGCGACAGCGCGGCACTGACACACGCGACTCGATCATTGAAGAAATCGATCTTCGCGCGACATTCGGCTTCGCCCAGGCTTGTAGCTGGACACTTTCGGGCATCGGCAAACGAGAATACCGGTTCGTTCGACCCGGCGATCATGGCTCGCCCCGCCCGGCGTCGCGAAGCAAGCGGTCGAAGACGCGAAGGATATCGCTCGGCTACATATTCCGCCGATACTCCCCACCCACGTCATAGAGCGCATGACTGATCTGCCCCAGCGAATGCGTCTTGACGGCCTCCATCAGCGCGGCGAACACGTTCTTGCGCTCGCGCGCCGCGTTCTGGAGGTACGCCAGGCCGTGGCCGTCGTGGACCATCGGGGCTTCCTCGTCGGCAGCGGCCTGGTGCGCGTGTGAGGTCTCGCCGGCCGGCGCCAGCGCGTTGCGCGAGCGCTGCCAGTTGCGGACGTTCTCGATCTGCTGGCCCTTCTCTTCTTCCGTGGAGCGGATCAGCTCGATCTCGGTGACCACCTCGCCGGCGTGTTCCTTCGGCAGGAAGGTGTTGACGCCGACCAGCGGCAGCGAGCCGTCGTGCTTCTTGTGCTCGTAATACATCGACTCTTCCTGGATCTTGCCGCGCTGGTACATCGTGTCCATGGCGCCCAGGACGCCACCGCGCTCGCTGATCGCCTCGAACTCCTTGTAGACGGCCTCCTCGACGATGTCGGTGAGGTAGTCGACGGCGAAGCTGCCCTGCCAGGGGTTCTCGATGAAGTTGAGGCCCATTTCCTTGTTGATGATCATCTGGATCGCCACGGCGCGGCGCACGGATTCTTCCGTGGGCGTGGTGATCGCCTCGTCGTAGGCGTTGGTGTGCAGGCTGTTGCAGTTGTCGAACAGCGCGTAGAGCGCCTGCAGCGTGGTGCGGATGTCGTTGAACTGGATCTCCTGCGCGTGCAGGGACCGGCCGCTGGTCTGGATGTGGTACTTCATCATCTGGCTGCGCTCGTTGGCGCCGTAGCGCTCGCGCATCGCGCGCGCCCAGATGCGGCGGGCGACGCGGCCGATGACGGTGTACTCGGGGTCCATGCCGTTGCTGAAGAAGAACGACAGGTTCGGCGCGAAGTCGTCGATGTGCATGCCGCGCGCGAGGTAGTACTCGACGATCGTGAAGCCGTTGGACAACGTGAAGGCGAGCTGCGAGATCGGATTGGCCCCGGCTTCGGCGATGTGGTAGCCGCTGATCGAGACCGAGTAGAAATTGCGCACCTTCTGGTCGACGAAGTACTGCTGGATGTCGCCCATCATGCGCAGCGCGAACTCGGTGCTGAAGATGCAGGTGTTCTGCGCCTGGTCTTCCTTGAGGATGTCCGCCTGCACGGTGCCGCGCACGGTGGCCAGCGTCTCGGCCTTGATGCGGGCGTAGGTGTCCGCGTCCACCAACTGGTCGCCGGAGACGCCGAGCAGACCCAGTCCCAGGCCGTCGTTGGTCGGCGGCAACTCGCCGTGGTAGCGCGGGCGCTCGCGGCCCTGGAAGAACGCGGCAATCTTCATCTCGGCGTCCGCCCAGCGTGCCGGGTCGGCCTTCAGGTGCTTCTCCACCTGCTGGTCGACGGCGCAGTTCATGAACATCGCCAGGATCATCGGCGCGGGGCCGTTGATCGTCATCGAGACGGACGTGGTCGGCGCGCACAGGTCGAAGCCGGAGTACAGCTTCTTCATGTCGTCCAGCGTCGGGATGTTGACGCCGGAGTTGCCGATCTTGCCGTAGATGTCCGGGCGTGGGGCCGGGTCTTCGCCGTACAGCGTCACCGAGTCGAACGCGGTGGACAGGCGTGCGGCGGGCTGGCCGACGGACAGGTAATGGAAGCGGCGGTTGGTGCGCTCGGGCGTGCCCTCGCCGGCGAACATGCGAATCGGGTCCTCGCCGGTGCGGCGGTACGGATAGACGCCGCCGGTGTAGGGGTACGACCCGGGCAGGTTCTCCTTGCCTAGGAAGGCCAGTAGCTCGCCCCAGCTCTTGTACGTCGGTGCGGCGATCTTCGGGATCTTCTGGTGGCTGAGGGAATCGCGGTAGTTGTCGACCTTGATCGCCTTGTTGCGCACCTGGTACTCGGTGAACTCGTCGGTGATGGATTTGAGGCGCTGCGGCCAGTCGCGCAGCAGCTTCAGGGAATCGGACGAGAGCGCCTGGATCGCGTCGTTGTAGCGCTGGCGCAGCGTCAGCAGCGAACGGTCGAGGGCGGCGCCTTCGGCGGGCAGCAGGTCGGCGGCGCCGTAGAGGTCCAGCGCCTTGGGCAGCCGGTCGTCGGACAGTTCCTCCAGCGCCTGCCACATCGCCTGCGCGCGGTCGGCGGCTTCGGCCTGGCGGCCGATGTCGGTGTTGATGCGGCGGCCCTGCTCGGCGATCTCGGCCAGGTACCGCACGCGGCTGCCGGGGATCAGCACCGTCGCGCGCGGTTCCTTCAGCGTGGTGTCGAGGACGGGCGTCCAGCCGGCGGCCGGCAGGGCCAGCTTCTCGCGCAGCAGCCGGCACAGGTTGGAGAACATCCAGCTGATGCCGGGGTCGTTGAACTGGCTGGCGATGGTCGGATAGACCGGCACGTCGGCGTCCTTGACCTGGAACGCGACACGATTGCGCTTCCACTGCTTGCGCACGTCGCGCAGGGCGTCCTCGGCACCGCGCTTGTCGTACTTGTTGAGCACCACGAGCTCTGCATAGTCGATCATGTCGATCTTCTCGAGCTGGCTGGCGGCGCCGTAGTCGCTGGTCATCACGTACATCGGGAAGTCGACCAGATCCACGATCTCCGAGTCGCTCTGGCCGATGCCGGCGGTCTCGACGATGACCAGGTCGAACGTCAGGCTCTTCAGGAACGCGATGCAGTCCTTGAGCACGGCATTGGTAGCCACGTTCTGCCGGCGCGTGGCCATGGAGCGCATGTAGACGCGATGGCTGCGCAGGGAGTTCATGCGGATGCGATCACCCAGCAACGCACCACCGGTGCGCCGGCGCGTGGGGTCGACCGAGATCACCGCGATGCGCATCTGCGGGAAGCTGGCGAGGAAGCGGTTGAGCAGCTCGTCGGTGACGGAGGACTTGCCGGCGCCGCCGGTGCCGGTGATGCCGATGACCGGCGTCTTGCCGCCGGCGAGCTGCCAGGCCTTGCGCCGCTTGGCCAGCTCGGCCTCGCCGTGACTGCCGTCCTCGATCGCGGAGAGCACGTGGCCGATGCCGATCTCGTCGTCGATGCCGGGCGTGCCGTCCGCGGCCTCACGGCCAGCGGCGGCGCGCGCCTGCGCGGCGCGACGCACGACGTCCTCGATCATCTCGACCAGGCCCATCTTCATGCCGTCGTTGGGGTGGTAGATGCGCTCGACGCCGTAGGCTTCGAGTTCGCGGATCTCCTCCGGCGTGATGGTGCCGCCGCCGCCGCCGAACACACGGATGTGGCCGGCGCCGCGCTCCTTGAGCATGTCCACCATGTACTTGAAGTACTCGACATGGCCGCCCTGGTAGCTCGACAGCGCGATCGCGTCGGCGTCTTCCTGCAGGGCGGCGCGCACCACGTCCTCGACCGAGCGGTTGTGGCCCAGGTGGATCACCTCGGCGCCCTGCGACTGGATCAGCCGGCGCATGATGTTGATCGCCGCGTCGTGGCCGTCGAACAGGCTGGCGGCGGTGACGAAGCGCAGCGGTGCTGCGTCGAGGGAGGGCTCGCTGGCGGGAACCTGCGGGGCGGGCGTGCTCATGAAAACTCCGGAACGGTCGGACGCAAGGCCCCTATTCTACCGGTGTCACCCAGGGTGTCGCCCGGCGGCCAGGATGCGGCGCCGTATCGACCCTGCCGCGAGCGGCCGGTATCCTCGCAGCCGGGCAACACGGAGCGGGATCCCATGCGCAAGACCTTCTTCCTGACCGCGGCGGCACTGCTGACGGCCTGCGCGACGGCGCCGACCGGGCGCACGCAGCTGATGATCGTCTCCGATGCGGAAATGTCGCGCATGGGCGCGGCCGCGTTCGACCAGATCAAGTCCGAGGGCAAGGTCGCCAACGATCCCGGGCGCGAGCGCTACGTACGCTGCATCGCCGATGCGCTGATCGCCGAGCTGCCGGCGCCGTGGCGCGACCAGCCGTGGGAAGTCGCGCTGATGGCGGACGACAGCGCCAACGCGTTCGCGCTGCCGGGCGGCAAGGTCGGCGTCAACACCGGGCTGCTGAGGGTGGCCACCACACCGGACCAGGTGGCGGCGGTGGTCGGCCATGAGCTGGGCCATGTCGTGTCCAAGCACGGCGCGGAGCGCATGTCGCAGCAGATGGCGGCGCAGGGTGCGATGGCAGCGGCGGCGGTGGCCGGCGCGGCCAGCGGCAACGACAACGCGCAGGCGCTGGCCCTGCTCGGCATCGGCGCGACGGTGGGGGTGCTGCTGCCGTATTCGCGCCTGCACGAGAGCGAGGCGGACGAGCTGGGCCAGCGCTACATGGCGGCGGCCGGCTTCGATCCGCGCGCGGCGGCGACCCTGTGGGAGAACATGCAGGCCAATGCCGGCGATTCGCGGCCGCCCGCGCTGCTGTCCACGCACCCGGACCCGACGCGGCGCGCCGAGCGCCTGGCGGCGCGCGCGCCGTCGCTGATGCCGGTCTACGAAGAGGCGCGCGCCGCCGGGCGCGCGCCGCAGTGCCGGCTCTAGCGGGGCCGGTCCGCCTGCACGCCCGGACGGCATGACGACCGTCACGGGCGAGCGAGCCCGCCTACCGCCGCGCGCGGGCCGGCACCCCATTCCTTTCACGCTGCACCCTGAGGACCGCATGAAGCTTTTCGTTTTCACCGCCCTGCTGATCGTCGCCCCGGCGGCCCATGCCCAGAAGGCGGCTGGCCCGCCGGACAAGGCCCCGAAGGCCGTCAAGATCACCGACGTGGCGCTGGCCAATGGCGACTTCGAGATGCCGATGCAGGGCACGCAGATTCCCGGTTGGGCGATGCTGCAGCACGCCGGCGATCCGGCCTACGAGATGGTGGTGGACACGCGGCGCCCGGGCCAGGGCGCGCAGTCGGCGCGCATCACGCGGACGAAGGAGGAGTGGTGGGGCCGGCTGCAGCAGCGCATCGTCGCGCCGCATCCGGGCACGACCATCGAGTTCTCCGCGCTGCTGCGGACCGAAGACGTCGGCCCGCTGGGCTGGCGGATGTACGTCCATTTCCAGGACGGCAGTTTCGCGATCCGCGAGGTGCAGTCGGACCCGATGACCGGCACGCAGGCGAAATGGCGGCGTGTGACGATCCGCGAGGTGGTGCCGGATCAGACACGTGAACTGGTCCTGGGCATCGCCCTGCTCGACGCCGGCACCGGTTGGATCGACGACGTGCGCCTGCGCGTGATCGACGACGGCACCGCACGCCCGCCGCCGGAGAAGACCCACCCGATGGCGCTGCCGCGCGTGAAGTCCAAGACTCAGGCGAAGCCGTAAGGCAGGTTCGGCGAGGACACCACGCGCTCGCCGACGACGGCGCCGCCGAGGAAGTCCAGCGCGGCGGCGATCACGCCCGGATCGGTGGCGATGCGGTTGTGGCCCAGGCCCTCGGTGGTCAGCAGCCGCGCGCCCGGCCAATGCCGCGCATAGCGCTCGCCCTCGGCCCAGGGCACTTCGCGGTCGCCGAGGTCGTGCACCAGCAGGGCCGGCACGGCCAGCCGTGGCGCGGCGCGATGCGCCTGCAGGCTGTCCAGGCGCGTATGCGTCTGCGCCTGCCAGCCCTCGAGCAGGCGTCCGGCCAGGCGATCGGGCAGCCCGACCAGGCGCGCGAAGCGCTCGCCGGCGGCCACCGGATCGGCCGGCGGCGCGACCAGTACGACCCGACCGGTCTGCCAGCCGCCGGCCAGCGCGAGCATGGTGGCGGCGCCGCCGAGCGAGTGGGCGACCACGGCCACCGGCGCCCCGTGGTGATCGGCGACCTGGCGCAACACCGCGGCGAATTCCGGCAGGCTGGACCGGCGGCCGTCGCTACGGCCGTGCCCTGGCTGGTCGAACGCGACCACGGCATGGCCGGCATCGCGCAGGGGCTGCACCCATGGCAGCAGAAACAGGCCGTAGCTGGACCAGCCGTGCGCGAGCAGCACGGTGGGCTGGCGTGCCGGATCGCCCCAGGTATAGGTGGCGATGCGCTGGGTGCCGCGGCGGACCTCGCCCAGCACCGCGCCGGCAGGATCGCAGGCGGCGGCCCGCGCGCGCGTGGCCGGCAGCGGCGTCCCGAACAGGTCCGCGGCGCGACGCAGCGTCTGTCCGGGCAGCAACCAGCCGCCGACGCGGAAACCGGCACGCAGGCCCCCGAAGGCGATCTTTTTTAGAACGATCGTGCTATTTATCGACGGCAGCAAGGCAGGCATCGTGGGCACCTCGGGTCGGTCAGGGGGAACGGAACGCCAGTAGGCGGTCGAGCGCGGCCTCGGCATGACCGGCCGCGGACGCCACGTCGAGCAGGCGCGCATCGTGGTGGTAGGCCAGCACGATGCCGAACAATTCAAAGCCGAGCTGGTGTGGGTCCGTGGAGGCCGGCAACTCGCCGGTGTCGATCGCCATCTGCACCGCGCGGCGGAGCTCGGAACGCCAGCGCAGCTGCAGCGCGACGACACGCTCGCGCAGGACGCCGGGGCGGCCGTCGTATTCGACCGCGGCGCTCAGGATCGGGCAACCCTCGGGACTCTCGCGTACCCAGTCCACCCAGCCGGCGAAGATCGCGCGCAGCCGCGCCAGGCCGCGGCGGGCGCGCAGCGCCGGCACCAATACCTCGTGCGTGAAGCGCTCGGCGGCGTGGTCGAGCACGGCCAGCTGCAGGTCCTCGCGTGAGCCGAAGTGCGCGAAGACGCCGCTCTTGGACATGCCGGCGAGCCGCGCCAACTCGCCGATCGACAAACCTTCCAGGCCCTGCGAGGAGGCGATGCCGTAGGCGTGGCCGAGCAGCGCTTCGCGCGTGGCAGTGCCCTTGGGAGTGACGGCGGCGAGGCTCATGGCCGCAAATAATAGAACGATCGTTCTAATTGTCCAGTGCCGGCCGTGACGGCGGCGGCGCGGCGGGCGGGCTGGCGCCGGGCGGTGGCCGGACGGCATCATTCGGCGTCTTTCCCCGTGCATCGAGGTCCTGCCGCCCCATGTCGTCGCCCGCCCACTTCCGCGCCTTCCGCATCCGCAACGATCAGGACGGCTACCGCGCCGCGGTGGAGGACATGTCCGCCGACGCGCTGACGCCCGGCGAGGTGCTGGTCAAGACGGCGTTCTCGTCGATCAACTACAAGGATGCATTGGCCGGCACCGGCAAGGGCAAGATCCTGCGACGGCACCCGCTCAACGGCGGCATCGACGTGGCCGGCTACGTGGCGGCCTCGACCGACCCGGCCTTCCGCGAGGGCGATGCGGTGCTGTGCACCGGCTGCGGCCTGTCCGAGACGCGCGACGGCGGCTATGCCGAGTACGTGAAGCTCGAATCGCAGTGGGCGATCCCGCTGCCGGCGGGCCTGACCCTGCGCGAGTCGATGATCCTCGGCACCGCCGGCTTCACGGCGGCGCTGGCGGTGTTCCAGCTGGTCCGCAACGGCCAGACGCCGGACATGGGGCCGATCGTCGTGACCGGCGCCACCGGCGGCGTCGGCATGCTGGCGATCGACATTCTGACGCGCGCCGGCTTCGAGGCGCAGGCGATCACCGGCAAGGCCGACCAGTTCGACTTCCTGATCAACCTCGGCGCGACACAGTGCATCGCGCGCAAGGAACTGTACTGGGGCCAGCGGCCGCTGGAGGCGGCGCACTGGGCCGGCGCGATCGACAACGTCGGCGGCGACATGCTGGCCGGCCTGACGCGCGTGATCCGCCCGTACGGCGCGATCGCCACCTGCGGCAACGCCGGCGGCGCGGAGCTGGCGACCACGGTGATGCCGTTCATCCTGCGCGGCCTGTCCCTGCTCGGCGTGGCCTCGGCCGGCACCGCGCGGCCGGTCCGCGAGCGCATCTGGCAGCACCTGGCCGACGACTGGAAGCCGGCCCACCTGGAGACGATCGCGACCGGCAGCGTCACGCTGGACGCGCTCGGCGGCGTGTTCGGGACGATGCTCGGCGGCGATTCGTTCGGCCGCAAGCTCGTCACGATGGACTGAGGCGACGGCCACGCACCGGCGGTCGGCGTTTTACGGCCGTTCCCGCCGCTGCCACCGCAGCGTGTAGCGGCCGGCGACGCCCGTGTTTAGAATGCCGCGACGTATACACGGACCCCGTGCGGCCATGGCGCGCATCCTGATCGTCGATGACTCCCCTTCCCAACTGGTAGGCCTGAGCCGCCTGGTGGAAAAGCTCGGGCACCAGGTGCTGACGGCCGAGGACGGCGCCGCCGGCGTCGAGGCGGCGCGGCGCGACCTGCCGGACCTGATCCTGATGGACGTGGTCATGCCGAACCTCAACGGCTTCCAGGCGACCCGTACGATCTCGCGCGATCCCAAGACCAGCCACATCCCGGTCATCCTGGTCACCACCAAGGACCAGCAGACCGACCGCATCTGGGGCGCGCGCCAGGGCGCCAAGGCCTACGTCACCAAGCCGGTCAACGAGTCCGAGCTGATCGCCGCGATCAGTACTTCGCTGGCGGCCTAAGGGGTCGCCCTGTTTCGCGCGCCGGGCGCGGCTCGCGCGCGATCCGCGAGAGTCGATCGGCTGTGGCTGTGGCTTTTCGCTGTTGGCGCCTAAAGCGAGCCGAGCATCGCAGGTCAGGCAGGCCGAAGAGCTGCCCCGTGTCTGAGCGAAGCGAGTTGGGGCAGCGTGCCTGGCCGACCGAGAAGCGCAGGGGACCGGCGCGGCGCAGCCGTGCCGGCTCGCGCCGGCGACGGCGGTTTTGGTTACTTTTGCCAAGTCCCTTTTGCGGCAGCCATCCCTGGCCGCCGCCCTCCGGGCCATCGCTAACGCGATGTCAAAAATGTCTCCCGGACATTTTTTGACGGGCCAAAAGGAACCAGAACCCCTTTGCCCGGCGCAAGCCGATCCGGCTGCGCCGGACCGGTTCCCTGTGCTTCTCGGGCGAGGAGGCACGGCGCCCCAACTCGCTTCGCTCAGACACGGGGCGCCTTTGCGGCCTCCTCGCCCTGCGATGCTCGGCTTGCTTTAGGGCGATAAAGGCAGGAGCCACAGCGACAGCCGAAACCGAAGCCGAAGCCGAAGCCGGGCAGACTGATCTGCGGTGGATGAAAAACCAAAAGAAAAGCCGCCTGCTCGCGCAGGCGGCTTGTTCATCGGAGCAAAGGCGCGAAAAGGATCAGCGCGCAGTGCCGGCCCGCAGCGCCGCGATGCGCTCTTCGATCGGCGGGTGGCTGGAGAACAGCTTGCGCAGGTCGCCGCCGGAGATGCCGAAGGCCTGGATCGCCTTGGGCAGGGTGTTCTCGCCGTGGTTGCCCGACAGCCGGGCCAGCGCGTTGATCATCTTCTCGCGGCCGGCCAGGCGCGCGCCGCCGGCGTCGGCTCGGAACTCGCGCCAGCGCGAGAATGCCATCACGATGATCGAGGCCAGCACGCCCAGCACCAGCTGCAGCACGATGACGATCAGGAAATAGGCCGGGCCGGAGCCTCCTTCGCGGTTGCCGCTGATCGCGCGATCGACGACCGCGCCGATCACGCGCGCCAGGAAGATCACGAAGGTGTTCACCACGCCCTGGATCAGGCCCATCGTCACCATGTCGCCGTTGGCGACGTGACTGACCTCGTGCGCGAGAACGGCCTCGACCTCGTCGCGGTTCATCTGCTGCAGCAGGCCGGTGCTGACGGCGACCAGGGCACTGTTGCGGTTCATGCCGGTCGCGAAGGCGTTCATTTCAGGCGCGTCGTAGACCGCCACTTCCGGCATGCCGATGCCGGCGGCGTCGGCCTGCTTGCGCACGGTGGCGACCAGCCAGGCCTCGGTGGCGTTGGCCGGGCTGTCGATCACGCGGGCGCCGGTCTGGGACTTGGCGATCCACTTGGACATCGCCAGCGAGATGAACGAGCCGCCGAAGCCGAGCACCGCCGACATCACCAGCAGGCCCTGCAGGTTGATGCCGCCATTGCGATAGGTGTAGGTGTCGATGCCGAACAGCTTGACGACGATCGTCAGCAGCAGCATGACGGCCAGGTTGGTCGCAATGAACAGAAGAATCCGGCGCATGGGGTCCTCGCGTGGGGGGCTGGGGCGCGTACTGAGACGGGAGCTAAGGATAAACTGCCCGCATTTCAAGCGTCGCGCGGATTGGACCCGGCCGGTCGCCGTTGGTTCACGCCGCTCGCCGCCGTGACCTCGCCACCCAGCCGATGACCTATCGCGGACGCTTCGCTCCCTCGCCCACCGGCTCGCTGCACTTCGGCTCGCTGGTGGCCGCGCTCGGCAGCTGGCTGCGCGCACGCGCTGCCGGCGGCGCCTGGCTGGTGCGCATCGAGGACATCGATCCGGCGCGCGAGGTGGCCGGCGCCGGCGAGACGATCGTGGCCACGCTGGCCGCGTTCGGGCTGCGGCCGGACGAGCCGGTCCGCCGGCAGAGCGAAGGGCGCGACCGCTACGACGCCGCGGTGGCACGGCTCGAAGCGGCCGGCCACGCCTATCCCTGCGCCTGCAGCCGTAGCGACCTGGCACCGTTCGGCGGCCACCATCCGGCCCGCTGCGTGGCACCGGCACCCGCCGGCCGGCACGCCGCCATGCGCCTGCGGGTACCGGCGGGCCCGGTGGCGTTCGAGGACGGCGTGCAGGGCCGGGTGACCCAGGACGTCGCTGCCGTCGTCGGTGATTTCGTGATCCGGCGCGCCGACGGCTGGCCCGCGTACCAGCTCGCGGTGGTCGTCGACGACGCGGCGCAGGCGATCAGCGAGGTGGTGCGCGGCGCCGACCTGCTCGACTCGACGCCGCGGCAGATCGTGCTGCAGCGCCTGCTGGGCCTGCCCTCGCCGGCCTGGATGCACCTGCCGCTGGTGCTCGACGCGGACGGCCGCAAGCTCGGCAAGAGCGACCTGGCACGGCCGGTACGCGCCGACGATCCGCTGCCGGCGCTGCGGGCGGCGCTGCGCTTCCTCGGCCAGGACGTGCCGCGCCGGTCCGGCGTGCCGGCCCTGCTGTCGGCGGCAACGGCCCGCTTCGACCCGGCCTGCATTCCGCGCGGCACGCCGGCAGCGCCGGGACGTGACGCAGCGCAGCGGGAAGTTTCATGACCCGGCCGGCACAATCGCTGTACGCTCGTGCATCAGGCACCGGTCCGGCGCCACGGCACGCAGTCACGCGGGCCGCTCGCATTGCCCGCATCCGATCCTCTCTCCATGACTAGGGAACACATCATGACGGCACGCGTTGCACTGGTAACCGGCGGCACCGGCGGCATCGGCACGGCCATCTGCCGCTACCTCGCCCAGCAGGGGCACAAGGTGGCCACCAACTACCGCGACGAGGGACGCGCCAAGGCCTGGCAGGCGGCGCAGAAGGCCGACGGCTTCGACTTCGCGCTGGCGCACGGCGACGTCTCCGACAGCGCCTCGGCCGAGGGCATCGCGCGCGAGGTGGAGCGCCAGCTCGGCCCGGTCGAGATCCTCGTCAACAACGCCGGCATCACGCGCGACACGACGTTCCACAAGATGAGCGCCGAGCAGTGGCACGACGTCATCAACACCAACCTCAACTCCTGCTTCAACATGACCCGTCCGATCATCGACGGCATGCGCAACCGCAAGTGGGGCCGCGTGGTCCAGATCAGCTCGATCAACGGCCAGAAGGGCCAGTACGGCCAGGCCAACTACGCGGCGGCCAAGGCCGGCATGCACGGCTTCACGATCTCGCTGGCGCAGGAGAACGCCAAGTTCGGCATCACCGTCAACACGGTCTCGCCGGGCTATGTCGGCACCGACATGGTGATGGCGGTGCCGGAGGAGGTGCGCGCGAAGATCGTCGCGCAGATCCCGGTCGGGCGCCTGGGCGAGCCGGCCGAGATCGCCTACGCGGTGGGCTTCCTCGCCGCCGAGCAGGCGGCCTGGATCACCGGCACCAACCTGGCGATCAACGGCGGCCACTACATGGGCTGGTGAGCCCGCGCGCCGCCGGTCCTGCCCGGGACCGGCGGCGACCACAGCCTCGATCGTCCGCAGCAAAACCGCCGGTCGCGGCGCCGTGCCGACCGCCGTTTCCGTGCCCCGCCGGGCCACCCCGCGCCCGCCGCGTCATCGCTAAGTCACGGATTTGAAATCCATTTGTGAACCGCGTGGTTTCGGCGTGCTGCGCAGCACGCAACTGGTGCGGCGCGGCGCAATCTGGTAGCTTCGCCGCATGGCACAAATCCGAATCATCAAGAAGTACCCCAACCGCCGGCTCTACGACACCGAGATTTCCAGCTACATCACGCTGGAAGAGGTGCGTCAGCTGGTCACCGATGGCGAACAGTTCGAGGTCCGCGACGCCAAGTCCGGCGAGGACTTGACCCGGTCGGTCCTGCTGCAGATCATCTCCGAGCACGAGGAACACGGGCAGCCGATGTTCACGACCAACCTGCTCTCCCAGGTGATCCGCTTCTACGGGGATTCGCTGCAGGGATTCATGGGCAGCTACCTCGAGAAGAGCCTGCAGGTGTTCCTGGACCAGCAGCACCAGTTCCGCAGCCAGTTGAACAACATCCTCGGCCAGACGCCGTGGTCGATGTTGAACGACATGACCGAGCGCAACGTGGACCTGTGGAAGTCGCTGCAGCAGGGGTTCCTGACGGCAGCCGCCAACTCGGTCCAGCGCGGGCCGGTGCCACCCGGCACCCCGCCACCGCCGGTCAAGCCCAAGCCGGACGGCAAGCCCTAGGCTGAACGATCCGAGCGTCGCCGTTGCGGTCGCGAGAGGGCGCGCCGCGACGGGCATGCTGCGGCACCGCAGCTGTCGCGCCGCAACACACCAGGGTGGCGCGACCACCTGAACGGGGAATCGAAGATGAGCAAGCGCGTCGCCGTCGTGACCGGCGGCATCGGCGGACTCGGCACCGAGATCTGCAAGTACCTGGCCCGCTCCGGCCGCCAGGTGATCGCAGCGGACCTGGGCACGCGCACCGAGCGCGTGGCTGCCTTCACCGAGGAAACGGCGAATTTCGACGGTCGCATCGGCTTCGCCGCGCTGGACGTCGCCGACCATGCGGCCTGCCGCGACCTGGTCCGGCAGGTCGAGGACGCACACGGTGCGATCGACATCCTCGTCAATGCCGCCGGCATCACGCGCGACACCACGCTGCGCAAGATGGAGCCGGCGCAATGGGCGGACGTGCTGCGCATCAACCTCGACGGCGTGTTCAACATGTGCCGCCAGGTGATCGAGGGCATGGCCCGGCGCGGCTTCGGCCGCATCGTCAACATCTCCTCGGTCAACGGCCAGACCGGCCAGTTCGGCCAGACCAACTACTCGGCCGCCAAGGCCGGCATGCACGGCTTCACGATGGCGCTGGCGCGCGAGGTGGCCGGCAAGGGCGTGACCGTCAACAGCGTCTCGCCCGGCTATTGCGCGACCGCCCTGGTCATGGCGATCGCCACCGACATCCGCGAGCGCATCGTCGCCGACATCCCGGTCGGCCGGCTCGGCGAGCCCTGGGAGATCGCGCGTGTGGTGGACTTCCTCGCCGCCGACGAATCGGGCTTCATCACCGGCGCCAACGTGCCGGTCAACGGCGGCTACTTCATGGGCTTCTGAGCGCAGACAGCGTTCGTCGGCACTGCCCCCCATCACGCCCGGCCTGCGCCGGGCGTGATGCGTTTTGACCACCGCCACCGCATGCGAAAACCGGTGGCGGCCGCTGCCTCACTCCTCCGCTTCGAAACCGTCGGCGAACAGCACGTCGCCGAGCGGTCGCAACAGGAAGGCCCGCCCCGGCAAGCCTTCGCGGATGCCGATGCCGACGATCTCGCCGCGGTTGTTGATGCCGAGCGGCGTGCTGAACTCGCTCCAGTCGATCTGCGCCTGCGGGTCGGCCAGCAGCGTGCGCAACTCGTGCTTCTCGCCGCCGATCCACAGCCAGCCCTTGGTCGGGATGCCCGGCGCGTCGGCGTAGTCGGCACCGATCACCCAGCCCTGCTCGTTGATGTCGGTGGCGTAGCCGGTGCTGAAGCCCGGCACCGGCAGGAAGCCGAGGTCGACGACCGTGCCGTCGTGCCGCCACAGGACCGGCCGCTGCTGGTTGTTGCTGCGCGCGCTGTAGCCGACCACGTCGCCGGTGTCGTTGATCGCACGCGTCTGGGACGGCGCGCGCTCCAGCGGCGGCAGTTGGCGACTCTCGCCGGTGGCGCTGTCGTAGACCCAGCCGGCGTACTGCGAGTCGGTGTTGAACGCATGGCCGACGACCTGGCCGGAGGCGTTGATGTCCTCGGCGGCGTTGCTGGTGAACAGCATGTTCGGCAGCTGGATCACCGAGAAGCCGGCCTGCGCACTCCAGATGAACGCGCCGCCGCCGCTGCCGCCGATCTCACCGACTACCTGGCCGGCATCGTTGACCGCACGCGCGATGCTCAGTGCCGGGCTGTCCGGCGTCAGGTCGATCATGCCGGCCTCCGGCGACCAGAAGAACGCATGGCCGACCGAACCCGGACCGAGCGGATACGGCGCGGCCGAATAGCCGGCCACCAGGCCGTTCTCGCTGATCGCATGCGCCACGCCGAAGCCTTCGGCCTGGCCGGGGATCAGGGAGCCCAGGTTGATCAACGCCTCGCCGCGCCACACGAACGGCAGCGCGTTCTGGTCGGGCCGTTCGGCGGTGCCGACCACGTGGCCCTGATCGTTGATCGCGTGCGCATTGGCCAGCTCGCCGCCGAAGGTGCCGAGGTCGACGACCGCGTAGCGCGGCGGCGCCGTCGGCCCCGGCGTCTCGCCGCGGGCGATCCTGAGATTGTCGAAGCGCACGTCGTAGTTGACCTGGACCGAGAACGTGCCGGGCGTCACCGTCGTGAACGCGACCTCGTCGACCTGCGCGAGCACGTCGGCGAAGCCGACACCGGCCGGCAGCACCGGCTCGCCGGTTTCCGGATCGAAGGCGCCGGTGCCGCCCCAGCCGGCCGGCAGCGCCGCGGCGGTGGGATCGAAGCTCACCGACCAGGTGGTCCAGGCCTGGCCGGAGGCGAGCGTGCCCAGCGGGTACCAGACCGAGGCATAGGGCGCGTCGTCCGAGGCGTAGGCGTAGTTGCGGAACTCCACCAGCAGCGGCCGGGTGATCGGGGCGCCCTCGACCGAGGTGAGCGCCTGCGCCTCGACGTCCAGTCCGATGGTGACCGGCGTAGCGGTGCCGTAGTCGCCGAGGAAAGCGGCATCGCTGTCGGTCCAGAGCGTCAGGCCGTAGCCGCCGAAGACGATGTGGGCGTTGGCGCCGGGATTGCCGCCTTCGGGGGCGACGGTCTCGGCCGGGGCGTTCCAGCCCGACCAGCCCTCGTCGAAGGTCACCACGGTGGTCTGGGCGAACGCCGGCAGCGCCAGCAGCAGCGCGCCGGCAGCGGCGAAATACGAGTAACGGGACATCATCGAGGCGTCCTCCGCGGGCGGCCGGGCCGTCCGTTCAGTGCGGGCACCGGCACGTCGAGCGGCCGCATCCCGCGTGGATGGGATGGCGGACGCCCCTGCCTGCGAGCCGCGTCCGCCGTCCCGGACTATCGATCCTGCCGGCCGCCGCGAAACTCGCCGCACGCTCGGTTTTCACTCCGCGCATCACCGATCCGTGCTCCATCGGCATGAGAATCATGGGAGATCCGCGTGAGGTCCTCGTGCAGGCCGCCGGCCGGCCGCGGAAACCGCACGCGCGCAGGCCGGTGCCTGCCGGCGCGCGGCGCCGGCGGGGAGGAAATCAGGCTGGTGCAGCGACGCCGGGGGCGCGCCGATGGCAGGACGCCGGGTGACTATCCGGTCAGCTCGGCCGGTACGTCGTCGCGACTGAGCCTCGCCAGTGCGATTCCTGCCCCAGAAAGGACACCAGAATTGCTGGCCATGCCACGGAAATGAATGCGATCACGCCGAGCAAGCTTACGGGAATGATCCAAAGAACAATCTCGCCAAGCCCGGCGGAAGGATCGTCCAATACGCCCCACAACATCGCAGTAGCTGCGCCGGCGAACACAGCCAAGAACAGGATGAGCAATGGAGCGGCGACGGGCTCAAAGCCCGGGCGTTCGCCTTCAACCGGGAAGTACCAGGAACCCAGCGTGTAGCCCAAGAGCGCAGCGAACAGCACCGCAACAAAGCCGGCCACGAGGATTGGCTGTCCGATGAGCTCGGAACGAAGAAGAAAAAGCGCAACCGAAGACGCCATGGCAATGGCGAAGTACGCACTGCTTTTCACCTTCAGTCGCTGCACGGCCGCCTCATTGCATCTGCTGCTTTCGAGCAGCATCGCGAAACGGCGTCGACCAAGCCGCTCCAGGACAATCTATCGTCAGACCGGAACCGCGAACCAAGCACACTCTACGGCCTCGGTCTGCCATTCGTGCGGGGCAGCCTCGCGAATCCGGCGCCACTGCGGTACCTGCGAGGGCAGCTCTCCACGACCTGGCGGCATCGGGATCGCCGTCCGATGCGAAGCGACGCTGGCGATGCCAGCTACATCGGGGACCACGCCACACCCTGACAGGGTGCCAAGCGATGTGAAGCTCGCCGAACGAGCGAGCGCAGCGACGGAAATCGCCGCGCCCATATGCCAACTACCAGACCAAGTCCGCCGGCACATCGTCCTCTGCCTGCGCGTCCGGATCGCACAGCAGCACCAGAGCATCGGGGTCGATCACCTGCGCGGCGAGCGCGATCGCGCGCTCGACCAACAGGTAGCGCCCGGCGTGCTGCGCCACCGCCAGCTCGCCGCCGTTGAGCCGCGGCAGCTGGTCGGCCGTGACGTAGACGCGGCGGATCTTGCCGCCGTGCGGGAAATGGCGCGCGACGTCGGCGTCGGCCACGTTGAGCGCCTTGCCGGCGAACAGCGTGCCGAGCTTCTGCTTGCGCTCCTTCTTGAGCCGGCTGCGCTCGGCGGCCTCGCGCTCGATGCGCTGGCGCTCGGCGTTCTCCTCGCGCTGGCGCAGCGCGTAGGCCTTGGCGAGGTCGATCTCGCCCTGACTCTTGGCGGCGCCGCCCCTCGGTCCGTGGCCGTGCGGCGTGCCGCTCTTCGGGGCGTTGCCGTGCGGTGCACCGCCCTTGCCGGGCGGGCGCTGCGAGGAGCCCGGCGGCCGGCCGGATTTCGGGTGCGGCTTGTTCTCGGGGACGGGCTTCTTGACCAGGCCGGCTTTCAGCAGCTGATCGCGCAGGGATTCGGACATGACGGCTCAGTAGTGCGGAGGCGGAGGTTCGTCCCGGATGTCGTGCGACAGTGCCGAGCGGACCCCGAGCAGCTCGGCGCGCAGCCGTTCGAGCTCGTCCGACAGCTGCTGCACGCGACGGTCCTGGTCGGCGACGACACCGTTGAGGGCGTTCACGGTGTCGTCGATGAAGGCGAGCCGGACTTCCAGCTCGGTCAGGCGCTCCTCGAAGCTGGCCATCATCGCCGGCGCTCCGGCAGCGTCTCGATCAGGTGCCGCCCATGGCGCGCACCGACCACGCCGCGGGCCTCGTCGGCGGCGAGCGCGAGATCGGCCAGCGCCATCTCGCGGACCAGGTCGTCGAACGAGGTGCGCGGCGTCCAGCCGAGCCGCTCGCGCGCCAGTGTGGCGTCGCCGAGCAGGGTGCCGACTTCGGACGGCCGCTGGTACTGCGGATGGATGCGCACCACGACCTGGCCGGGCTTGAGCGGCGTATCGGGCGCGGTCACCGCCTCGACCACGCCCTGCTCGTCCTCGCCGCTGCCGCGGAAGACGATCTCCACGCCCATCGCATGTGCAGCGCGCACGACGAACTCGCGCACCGAATGCTGGATGCCGGTGGCGATCACGTAGTCGCAGGGTTGATCCTGCTGCAGGATCAGCCATTGCGCCTCGACGTAGTCACGGGCATGGCCCCAGTCGCGGCGGGCGTCGAGGTTGCCCAGGTGCAAGGTCTTCTGCAGGCCGTGGACGATGCGCGCCAGCGCGCGCGTGATCTTGCGCGTCACGAAGGTCTCGCCGCGGATCGGCGACTCGTGGTTGAACAGGATGCCGTTGCAGCCGTAGATGCCGTAGGCCTCGCGGTAGTTGACGGTGATCCAGTAGGCGTAGAGCTTGGCGACGCCGTAGGGCGAGCGCGGATGGAACGGTGTGGTCTCGCGCTGCGGCGTCTCGCGGACCAGGCCGTACAGCTCGGAGGTCGAGGCCTGGTAGATCCGGCAGCTGTCCTTGAGCCCGAGGATGCGGATCGCCTCGAGCAGGCGCAGCGTGCCCAGGCCGTCGGCATTGGCCGTGTACTCGGGCTCCTCGAACGACACGGCGACGTGGCTCTGCGCGGCGAGGTTGTAGATCTCGTCCGGCTCCACCTGCTGCACGATCCGCAGCAGACTCAGCGAGTCGGTCATGTCGCCGTAGTGCAGCGTCAGCGCCGGGCCGGACTCGTCCAGCTCGTGGTGGAGGTGGTCGATGCGCTCGGTATTGAACGAGGAAGCGCGGCGCTTGATGCCGTGCACCTCGTAGCCCTTGGCCAGCAGCAGCTCGGCCAGGTACGCGCCGTCCTGGCCGGTGACGCCGGTGATCAGCGCTCGTTTCTTCATCGGCTCCCACGCTATCGGCCAGGCGCGGCACGGCGCCGGGCGGCCCCATCAGGTTGTCGAGTACGGGCGTTCCTGCCCCTCCTCGAATCACACGGGCGCAGCATAACCGCGCCGCCCGTTCCTCCAATCAACGACTTGCGCCGCCGGCCCGGGAGCGATCCGTCCCAAGACCGCGCCAGCAGGCCGTTCTCGACAGCCTGCTATCAAAGGGCGCTGATGGTAAACGGCGACGGCGCCGAGGTACAGGCTCGGCGGCCGCCTAGTCGAACGAGGCGGCGAATATCGGGTCGCCGGGCAGCAGGCCGAGCGGCCCCGGGTAGGCATAGCCGGGAAAGACGCTGCCGAGCGCGGTGCTGCCGAGATGGCCGGTGACGACTTCGCTGAGCACCCGGCGGAAGTCGGTGGTGGTGGCCACGTCCTCGTTCTGGAACAGCTGGCCGTCCTGCAGGCCACCGAAGCTGCCGTACAGCTGGCCGCCACGTATGCGCCCGCCGAGCACCAGCATCGGGTTGGCGCTGCCGTGGTCGGTGCCGCGGTTGGCGTTCTCGCGTACGCGCCGGCCGAACTCGCTGTGGACGACCACGACCATCCGGTTGGCCATGCCCGATCCGGCCAGGTCCGTGTAGAGCGCGTGCAGCGTCTGCGACAGGCCGGCCAGGCGCGCGGCGTACTGGTTCTGATTGAGGTCCGCCTGGGTACCGTCGCCCTGGTTCTCGTGCGTGTCCCAGCCGCCGTAGTCGAGCGTGGCGACCTGCAGGCCCAGGCCGCGCTTGGCGATGTTGGCGATCAGCTTGGCCTGATTGCCGAGCGTGGCGGCCACGCCGGTGCTGGGGTAGTTGGCGCCGGGCGACGGGGTGTAGCTGGCGATGTTGAGGGTGTCGACCAGCTCGACGGTCTCGGTCGCACCGGCACCGGCGCGATCCAGGTCGCCGGTGCCCTGGTAGAGGTTCTGCAGCGTCATCAACGTCGAGAGCTTGTAGCGCGGCACGCCGTCGACGTTGCCGTTGTTGGCGTTGGGGTGGTAGCTGTTGGGATCGTCCAGCACCATCGCGTCGCGCCGGCCGAGCAGGCTGGCCGGCGCATTGCTGCCGGCGCTGAAGGCGGGAATCATCGCCGCGTCCGGCACCTGGCCGGCGCTCGCCAGATGGCGCGCCAGCCACCCGGTGCCGATCGAGGAACTCCCCGGCGTGCCGTGCTCCATGTAGTCCTGCGCATCGAAATGCGAGCGCGTGATCTGGCCCGGCGGAAAACCGGTGCCGTGCACGATCGCCAGCTTGCCCTGACCGTACAGCTCGTGCAGGCCGGTGGCGGCGAAATTGAGGCCGAAGCTGCTGGCGCCGAGCGGCAGCGCCGCCGTCGCGCCGGTGGTGCGCAGGTGGATGTTGGGCCGGCGCTGCTCGTACGGCACACGGTCGGGACCGGCGATCGGGCAGACCATGTTGAGCCCGTCGATGCCGCCGCGCAGGTAGACGTAGACCAGGAAGCGATCGCCGCTCCAGGCGGCGCGTGCCGGATCGGCGTGCAGGCCGAGCCGCAGGCCGCCCAGCGCCGTCAGGCACAGCGTCGAACCCTTGAGGAAGCCGCGTCGTGTCAGGTTGCCCATCGTCGTCGGCTCCTTCAGCGGACCATGAACTGCGGACTGAACACGATGCAGTCGACCATGCCGCGCAGCCGGCTGTGCCAGTAGTTGGGGCCCGCGTCGGTGCCGATGCCGGCGGTGTTGCCGGCCGGCCCGTTGCCGATCCCCACATCCGCGCCGAAATAGGTGACCGTGTCGGTATTGCGGCACATGAATGCGGCGACCTGGGTATGCAGCTCGGTACCGCGCCAGCCGGCCGTCGCATCGGGCGCCCAGTCGAACACGCGCGTCAGCCAGAAGTTGGCCAGGGTGTTGGGCGTGTGCAGCGCCGGTGCGGCGCCGAGCTCGGCCAGCGTGATCGCCAGCACCGGCGCCAGCGGCGTCTGGTCGGCGTTCAGGCCCTGGTCGAGCACCCAGTCGATGGTGCGCCAGGCATGCACGTAGGCGCCGCCACCGAGCCAGTAGCTGGAGTGGTCGGGGAAGCCGTCCGGCGGCCGCCAGTCGAACGGCCGGTGGCCGCTGCGCCGGTAGCGGTCCATGAAGCCGTCGCTGGCGCTGTCGTTGCGGCGGACCGTGAAGTCGACACCGGTCGCGCGCAGCGCCGCCACGACCGTCTCGAACGGCTTGCGGGCCTTGTTGCCGAAATTGCCGAGGTCGCGGAACGAACCGGGCCCGCCGTCGTGCAGCAGGATCTTGCGCACGGTCTTCTTGATCTGGTCGGGGGCGGTGCGGTTGTCCCAGAACTCCCGGGCGGCGGCGTCGACCACGCTGGCCGGCGGGTCGTCGCCGAGGAAGCGGCGGGCGAGCTTGAGCGCGATGTGCCGGGCCGTGCCCGGATGGTAGGCCAGGCGATCGAGGAAGCGCTGGTGCTCGCTGGCATAGGGCGTATTGGCGGCGGCGAACTCGCCGAGCACGGTCTTCTGGCCGATGTCGTGCTGGTCGGTGACCAGGTACGGCAGGCCGGTATTGGGATTGGAGCCGCCGCCCCGGTAGAAGGTCCAGCCGGTGAACGAGCGGGCCAGCTCGTAGACGTCGGCGTCGACGTAGCCGACCGGCCAGCCGGCACCGGGCTGGCCGGCGGCGATCAGCGGCACCTGGTTCTGCTGCAGGTCCGGGCCGAGGTAGTTGATCGAGCCGAGCGTGTGCAGCTCGATGATCTCGCGCGCGTAGTTCTCGTTGAAGCTCGGCGCTCGGTTGATGTAGTTGTCGAGGAAGTACAGCATCGCCGGCGACTCGAACGTCTTCTGCAGCATCGTGCGGAAGTTGCCGAGCGCGTTCTTGCGGATCACGTCGCGGTCCCAGCTGACGAAGGTCGGCGCGGCGTAGCGGTCGTAGCCGTAGCAGTTGAAGTGGTTGTGCCAGAAATCGGCCAGCTGCTCGAACAGGCCCCAGCGCGAATGGAACGCGCGCACGAACACGGCACGCTCGACCTCGCGGATCGGCCAGTCGCGCGTGTAGGGCTGGCCCGACAGCGAGCCGTTGACCTCGTGGTCGAGCCAGAGCTGGTCGAAGCTCTTGTTGAGCGTGGCGAAGCTCTCGTGTGCCAGCCGCGCGGCGACGTCCGGATCGGTGACGTGGCCGCCGGGATCGAGCGTCGGATTGAGCTGCTGGTCGACGAAGGCGGTCAGGCGCGCGTCGTCGGTCGCGCCGAGTGCGTTGAACTGCTGCACGCTGAAGGCGGTTCCCTTGCGCGGACCGAAGCCGAGCCGGCCCAGCACGTAGACCGCGAACGGCGGTGTCAGCGCGCGGCTCGACAGGCCCGCGCCGCGGCTGCCGCCTTCGACCGGACTCCCGGCCAAGAACGTGCGCCGCGACAGACCCGCGCGGCCCAAACCCTGCCCATCCATATTCGCCACCCCCGCAACGCCGACCCTCGACAGATTAAACGGCCCGGATCGGTCGAAAACGTGACGGCAAGCGCTGATTTACGCCGGCGCCGCGCGGCGTTCCTTCAATCGGGCCGGCGCACGCTGCGGCCGCGACCGATGCCGTAGTAGGCCAGGCCGGCGGCCTCGACCGCGGCCGGATCGAAGATGTTGCGCCCGTCGACGACGACCGAGGTCCGCAGCGTGCGGCGGATGCGCTCGAAATCGGGGCTGCGGAACGCCTTCCATTCGGTCACGACCACCAGCGCGTCGGCGCCGTCGAGGGCCGCGTAGGCATCCGGGCACAGCGCCAGGTCGCTGCGCTCGCCGTACAGCCGGCGCACCTCGTGCGCGGCCTCCGGGTCGTAGGCGTTGACGCGGGCACCGGCCGACCAGAGCCGCTCGAGCAGGGTGCGGCTGGGTGCCTCGCGCATGTCGTCGGTGTTCGGCTTGAACGCCAGGCCCCAGACCGCGATGGTCCGGCCGGCCAGGTCGCCCAGGTGCTGCTGCAACAGCGCGAACAGCCGCTGCTTCTGCGCGGCATTGACCGCTTCCACCGCCGCCAGCAGCCGCGGCTCGGCACCGTGGCTGCGTGCCGTGTGCTCCAGCGCCTTGACGTCCTTGGGGAAGCACGAGCCGCCGTAGCCGGCGCCCGGATAGATGAAGTGGTAGCCGATGCGCGGGTCCGAGCCGATGCCCAGGCGCACCTGCTCGACGTCGGCACCGACCTGCTCGGCGATCGCGGCGATCTCGTTCATGAAGCTGATCTTGGTCGCCAGCATCGCGTTGGCGGCGTACTTGGTCAGCTCGGCCGAGCGCACGTCCATCACGACGATGCGATCGTGGTTGCGGTTGAACGGCGCATAGAGCGCGCGCAGGCGCGCCACGGCCTGGGCGCTGTCCGAGCCGATGATGATCCGGTCCGGCCGCATGCAGTCCTTGACCGCGTCGCCTTCCTTGAGGAATTCAGGATTGGAAGCGACGTCGAACGCGATCGCCGCGCCGCGCTCGGCCAGGGCCGCGGTGATCGTCGCGCGGACCCGGTCGGCGGTACCGACCGGCACGGTGGACTTGTTGACGACCACCACCGGCTCGGCCAGCTCCGCGCCGATCGTGTGGGCGACGGCCAGCACGTGCGAGAGATCCGCGCTGCCGTCCTCGTCCGGCGGCGTGCCGACGGCGATGAAGATCAGCTGCGCACCGGCGATGCCGGCCGCGGCCGAGGTGGTGAAGCGCAGGCGGCCGGCCGCGCGGTTGTCGCGGACCAGCACCTCCAGGCCGGGCTCGAAGATCGGCACCTCGCCGGCTTCGAGCCGCGCGATCTTGCCCGCGTCGACGTCGACGCAGGTCACCTCGTTGCCGACTTCCGCGAGGCAGGCGCCGGTGACCAGTCCCACGTAGCCGGTGCCGAAGATCGTTACCCGCATGAGCTAACTCCAGAATCGGTGGAAACCCTGCCACCCGCATCACGTCCCGCAAACGACGAGGGCGCGCCGGTTCGCGGCACGCCCTCGGCGCGGATACCGCTTGCGCGGTCTTACTTCTTGGCCGGCTCGGTGGCGGCTGCGTTCTCGATCGAGATCAGCTTGACGTCGAAGATCAGCGTGGCGTTCGGGCCGATGTTCGGCGGCGCGTTCTCGCCGTAGGCGAGGTCGGCCGGGATGAACAGCTTGTACTCCGAACCTTCGGTCATCAGCTGCAGGCCTTCGGTCCAGCCCTTGATGACGCCGTTCAGCGGGAAGGTCGCCGGGGTGCCGCGGTCGACCGAGCTGTCGAACTTGGTGCCGTCGATCTTGGTGCCGGTGTAGTCGACCTTGACGGTGTCGGTGGCCTTGGGCTTCTTGCCGGTGCCTTCCTTGACCACCTGGTACTGCAGGCCGCTGGCGGTGGTCTTGACGCCGGACTTGGACTTGTTGGAGGCCAGGAACGCCTCGCCTTCGGTCTTGTTCTTCTCGGCCGCGGCCTTCTGCTCGGCCAGGTGCTTGGTCTGCAGCTTCTGCTGGAAGTCCTGGCCGACCTTGTTGGCCTCTTCCTCGGTCAGCAGGGTCTTGCCGCCGCCGACCGCGTCCTGCATCGCCTTGTAGACGGTGGCCAGGTCGATGTCGTCCTTGATCTGGCCCAGGCTACGACCGATCTGCATGCCGACCATGTAGCTGACCTTGTCTTTCTCGGTCTTCAGCGAGGCATCGGCGGCGAGGGCGGAGCCCGCGCCGAACGCCGTCAGCACGGCGACCGCGAGCAGGGTCTTGCAGGTGAAACGGGTCATCGATTGCTCCTGGAAATAAGGTGGGAATGGCCGGCCTTCGAGTTCTCTCGGGACACCGAGCCGACCGCTACGGCCGCAGCGCCGGGTCGCGTATTGTCCCTGCGGTCGGGTTTCTTGGCAAACCGCCGGTTAAACTGCCGACCATGCTGCGCTTTGACCATCTGAACCTGCGTCGGGGTTCCCGGCTTTTGCTGAACGACGCCAGCTTTCTCATTCATCCGGGGTGGCGGGTCGGCCTGACCGGCCGCAACGGCACCGGCAAGTCGAGCCTGCTGGCGCTGATCGGCGGCGAGCTGGCACCCGATGCCGGCGACTTCGCCCGCCCGCGCGAATGGACGCTGGCGCACGTCCGGCAGGAGACCCCGGCGCTGGCGGTCAGCGCGCTGGACTACGCCCTGGACGGCGATGCGGAATTCCGGCGCGTCGAGCGCGCCCTGGCCGAGGCCGAGGCCGCCCACGACGCGGCGGCGCAGGCGCAGCTGCACGAGCGCATGCAGGTGATCGGCGGCTACGCGGCGCGGGCACGCGCCGGCGAACTGCTGCACGGCCTGGGCTTCACGCCCGGCGACGAGACGCGCCCGGTGGCTGCGTTCTCCGGCGGCTGGCGCATGCGGCTGAACCTGGCGCAGGCGCTGATGTGCCGCTCGGACCTGCTGCTGCTCGACGAGCCGACCAACCACCTCGACCTCGACGCGGTGTTCTGGCTGGAGGAATGGCTGCGCCATTACCCGGGCACGCTGATCGTGGTCTCGCACGATCGCGAGTTCCTCGACGCGGTGGTCACCCACGTACTGCACTTGGCCGACGGCGAGGCGGAGCTGTTCGGCGGCACGGTCAGCGGCTTCGAGCGCAAGCGCGCCGAGCGACTGGCCCAGCAGCAGGCGCTGGCCGAACGCCAGCAGCGGCTGCGCGCGCACATGCAATCCTTCGTCGACCGCTTCAAGGCCAAGGCGACCAAGGCACGCCAGGCGCAGAGCCGGCTCAAGGCGCTGGAGCGGATGCAACTGGTCGCGCCGGTGCGCCTGGAGTCGGGCATCACGTTCGCGTTCGCCGAGCCGGCGGCCCTGCCGGCACCGCTGCTGGTGCTGGACGAGGCCGCGGCCGGCTACGGCGAGCGGCGCATCGTCGACGGCATCCGCTGGACGCTGCGCGCCGGCGACCGGATCGGCCTGCTCGGTGCCAACGGCGCCGGCAAGTCGACCCTGGTCAAGCTGGTGGCCGGCACCCTGGCCCCGCTGGCCGGCGAGCGGCGCGAGGGCAAGGGGCTGGTCGTGGGCTATTTCGCCCAGCACCAGCTCGAGCAGCTCGATCCGCAGGCGACGCCGGTCATGCACCTGCTGCGGCTGCAGCCGGACCTCGGCGAGCAGGCCGCGCGCGATTTCCTCGGCGGCTTCGGCTTCTCCGGCGAGCGCGCGCTGGCCGACGTGGGCGGCTTTTCCGGCGGCGAGAAGGCGCGCCTGGCCCTGGCGCTGGTGGTGTTCCGGCGCCCCAACCTGTTGCTGCTGGATGAGCCGACCAACCACCTGGACAGCGACACGCGCGAGGCGCTGGCCGAGGCCCTGCAGGATTTCGCCGGCGCCATCGTGCTGGTCGCCCACGACCGCGGCCTGCTGCGCGCCTGCTGCGACGAATACCGCCTGGTCCGCGACGGCCGCGTCACGGCCTTCGACGGCGACCTGGACGACTACGCGCGGCTGGTCCTGCGCAAGCCGGCCGCGGCCACCGATGCGGCAGCCGGCGCCTCGCGCCGCGACGACCGCCGCGAGCGCGCCGAGCAGCGCGCGCGCCTGGCACCGCTGCGGCGCGAGGCCGAGCGCATCGAGAAGCAGCTGGCCACGCTGGAAGCCGAGCGCAGCCGGGTCGAGGCCGAGCTCGCCGACCCGGCGCTCTACGACGGCAGCCAAGGCACGCGCATCGCCGACCTGACTGCCCGCCGCGGCCGCCTCGGCGCCGAGATCGGCGCACTGGAGGAGGCCTGGCTCGACCGCCAGGCCGCGCTGGAACAGGCCGCCGACGACCTCGCCTGACGACACCCTGGCGGTCCCGGACCGGCGCCGGCGCGGCGCGATGTCCTGGCCGCGGGCCGTCCTGCGCTGAAGCGGCAAAGGGCGCGCCGCGCCCTGCCTTCCGGAGCCGCGCCATGCCCCTGCCCACCTCCTTGTACCGGCTGGCCGCCGTCGCCGCCCTGGCGCCGGCCGCCGCCGGTGCCGCCACGTTCACCGTCACCACTACGCTCAACGCCGGCCCCGGTTCGCTGCGCCAGGCGATCCTCGACGCCAACGCGGCCGCCGGCGCCGATACGATCGCGTTCGCGATCCCCGGCACCGGGCCGCACACGATCGCGATCACCACCAGCCTGCCCGGTATCACCGGACCGGTCAGCATCGACGGCTACACCCAGCCGGGGGCGGCGACCAATACGCTGGTCGCCGGGACCAACGCCCAGATCCGCGTCGAGATCCGCGGCCCCGGCGACTTCAGTGCGAGCGGACT
Source organism: Dokdonella koreensis DS-123 (assembly GCF_001632775.1). Lineage (NCBI taxonomy): Bacteria > Pseudomonadati > Pseudomonadota > Gammaproteobacteria > Lysobacterales > Rhodanobacteraceae > Dokdonella > Dokdonella koreensis. The sequence continues at coordinate 1,395,523 of NZ_CP015249.1, read as the reverse complement.
GACCTTGCTGGTCGGTGCCACTGACAGCACGATCCGCGGCCTGGCGATCAACCGTTTCGGCGGCAGCCAGATCAACCTGCTCGCCGATCGTGCCACGGTCACCGGCAACTTCATCGGCATCGCACCGGACGGCACGACCGTCTATCCGAGCGCTCCGGGCACGCGCGTGGGCTTCAGCGTCATCGGCGACTTCGCCCAGATCGGCGGCACGGCGCGCGCGCAGCGCAACCTGGTTTCCGGAAACAGTCATACCGGCATCTACGTCGGTGGCAGCCATGCCCGCGTTCAGGGCAACCTGGTCGGCACCGACCGCACCGGCGCGTCGACGCGCGGCAACGGTTGCGGCATCGTGATCGGCACCACCGGCACCGGCGCCGAACCCACGCTCAACACACTGATCGGCGGCGACGACGCGCCGAACGCCACGCCCGGCAACGTCGTGTCCGGCAACGAGCGCTGCGGCATCGAGATCGTCTCGGGCAGCGACCATCGCCTGACCCGCAATCTGGTCGGTCTGGCGGCGTTTCCGCTCGCGACCGTGCCCAATGCCGGACCGGGCATCGCCGTCCGCGGCGGCGAGCGCATCCTGATCGGCAGCGGGATCCCGGGCACGGTCAGCAACGGAATCGTCGGCAACGCAGGCCCCGGCATCCTGGTCACCGGCCCGGGCGACAGCAGCGCGACGCAGCGCGTGTCGATCATCGGCAATACGATCTTCGGCAACCTGGGCCTGGCTATCGACCTCGCCGTCGACGGCGTCGAAGGTCCCACGCCGAACGATCCGCTCGACGCCGATGAAGGTCCCAACGGCTTGCAGAACGCACCGGTGCTGACCGGCGTCGACACGGCCGAAGGGCGACTGTTCGGGCGGCTCAGCGCACAGCCGAACACGACCTACTACATCGACTTCTACACGATGGTCAGCTGCGGCCCGGACGCGCCTGCGGGCAGCTCGAGCTATCTCACCTACGCGACGATTTTCACCGGACCGGACGGCACGGCGACCTTCCAGGGCTCGTTCCCGGACCTGCCGGAGGAGGGGTTCGCCACGGCGACCGCCACGCTGCAAGTGAGCGTCGGCAGCGGCCCGACCTCCGAGTACTCGCCGTGCCTGCGCCTGGGTGACCGCCTGTTCGAGGACGACTTCGAGCCCTGATCGCGCACAATGGCGGCCGTGGATCCGACCGGAGGCCGCCATGTCACGACTGCTCCGCCTGCCGTCACGCATACTGCCGGGCGTCCTCGGCGCCGCCGTCGCGTGGGCGCTCACGCAGCCGGCGGCTGCCGCCGCGACGCCCGGTCCGGGTTCGATCAGGTCCGATCCGGTCGGGCTTGGCGTGGCCGGAGCCGCTCCGGCCAAAGCCGGCCTGACCGGCACCGGCTCGAGCGGACCCGCTGCAGCCGCTTCCGCCGCTGGCGGAGCCGGCCGCGCATCGGCCGCGGCGATCGAACCGAGCCCGGCCGAACCCGACCCCGCCGCGCTCGAACCGGGCCAGTTCCTGTGGCATCCGGAAATCGCGCCGGCCGGGCCGCTGGTGCTGGTCGTCAGCCTCGACGAACAGCGGGCCTATGCCTACCGCAACGGCATCGCGATCGGCGTCTCGACGATCAGCTCCGGCAAGCCCGGCAAGGACACGCCGACCGGCGTCTTCACGATCCTGCAGAAGAGCAAGGACCACCGCTCCAACCTCTACAACGCCGCGCCGATGCCGTACATGCAGCGCCTGACCTGGGACGGCATCGCGCTGCACGGCGGCGCCCTGCCCGGCTACCCGGCTTCGCACGGCTGCGTGCGCCTGCCGAAGGCTTTTGCCGAGAAACTCTTCGCGGTCACGCGGCGTGGCGACACCGTGGTGGTCGCCGACGGCAAGGCCTCGGCCGCGGCGCTGGTGCACCCGGCGATGCTGGCGCCGGTCGCCGTCGGCGGTGCGCCGGCCGGGCCGGCCGAAACCGCCACGCGCGAGGAAGCCGCCGAAGCGGCCGGCGGCGCGCGCTACGCCTGGGACGATACCGCCGCGCCGGACGGCCCGCTCAGCGTCCTGGTCAGCCTGCGCGAGCGGCGTGTGTTCGTGCTGCGCAACGGCATCGGCATCGGCGAGGCCCGGCTCGGCGCCGACCCGGATTTCGCGCTGCAAGGCTCGGTGCTGCTGGTGATGGGCGAGCGCACCGAGGACGGGCCGAGCGTGCTCGACCCGGAGCGGCCGCACCACCAGTGGACCGCCTATCCGATCCTCGGCAACGACGCCGCCTCGCTGGCGCTGCTGCAGCTGCGGCTGCAGCAGGCGCGGCCGCTGGACCTGCCGCCGGCCTTCGCACGGCGCCTCTACGACGCGCTGACGCCGGGCGCGACCGTGCTGCTGACCGACCTGCCGGCGGTGCGCGCCACGCCGACCGGCCAGGCGCTGCAGCCGGTGCTGGAGTCCGACCCGCCGGCCACGCCGGCCCCCTGATCCGGACCTGACGCGCGTTAACACGCTTTGAACTGGACTTCGCGGCGCCGATGTGGATAGATCGGCGCCTCGTCCCGCTCCGGAGCCGTCCCGTAGGCGCCGTCCTGATGTTGCATCGTGTCCGCCGCACGGCTCTGGCCGTGCTCTGTGCCGCCGCAGGGCCGGCCTTGGCGCAAGCCGCCACACCCCCGGACCCGCTCACCGATACGCTGGCCGCCGCCGCGCCCGCGCTCGACCGCGAGGTCCTCGCCCTGGCCACGCAGGCATTGGCCTGTGCCGCGCGCCATGCCGGTACCGCGCCACGCACGCTCGGCGTGATCGACTACTCGCAGCCCTCGACGCAGCCGCGCCTGTGGGTGTTCGACCTCCACGCGCAGCGGCTGCTGTTCGAGGAATGGGTCGCCCACGGCCGCAACACCGGCCAGGACCGCGCGACGCGCTTCTCGAACCAGGACGGCAGCTACATGTCCAGCCTCGGCGGCTTCCTGACCGAGGAGCCGTACGTCGGCCACAACGGCTACTCGCTGCGGCTGCGCGGCCTGGAACCCGGCTTCAACGACCGCGCCCGCGAGCGCGCGATCGTGATCCACGGGGCGCCGTACGTCAGCCAGGACCTGATCCGCAGCCAGGGCCGGCTGGGCCGCAGCCTCGGCTGCCCGGCGGTGCGCCCGGCGATCGCGCGCGCGCTGATCGACACGATCCGCGACGGCGCGTTCCTGTTCGCCTACTACCCCGATCCGGCCTGGCTGGCCGGATCGCCGCTGCTGGCGCCGGACTGCGGCGAGCCCGACGCCCGCCTGGCCGCGCACGGCACCGGCGCGCGCCACGCCGCGGCCAACTAGGGCGCGCCGTCGATCCCCGCGCAGGTCGCGCCGCGCGCGTGCCTGCCCGCGCTGGACGACCTGCGCCCGACGCTCAACGCATCGACGGGTCGCGCCAGATCAGGCTGGCGAAACGCCCGGTGCGCGCCTGCCGCCGGTACGAGTAGAAGCGCGGATCGGCGAAGGTGTCGAAACCGCCACCGTGGACGTGCCGGATGCCGGCGGCGTGCAGGCGCCGGCGCGCCAACGCCGCGAGGTCGCACATCCAGTGACCGGGCCGCGTCGCGGCGAATGCCGCTTCGGCACCGGCATCGGCGGTGACGAAGGCATCGCGGACCTCGGCGCCGACCTCGTAGGACGCCGCGCCGATCGCCGGACCGATCCAGGCGAGCAGGCGCGCCGGGTCGCCGAGCCGTGCCAGCGCCGCCTCGACGGTGCCGGCGGCGAGGCCGCGCCAGCCGGCGTGGACGGCGGCGACGGCCGAGCCGTCGTCGGCGCACAGCAGTACCGGCAGGCAGTCGGCGGTCAGTACCGCGAGCACGACGCCGGGCCGCACCGTCCATGCCGCGTCGGCCTCGCGGGGCGTCGCAGCGGGCCCCGGCGGCGCGTCGAACGCCTCGACCGCGATGCCGTGGACCTGGCGCAGCCAGCACGGCGGCGACGGCAGCCCGAGGCGCGCGACCAGGCCGGCACGGTTGGCGGCGACGGCGGCGGGATCGTCGCCGCAGCGGTCGCCGAGGTTGCAGCGGTCGAACGGTGCGGCCGAGGCCCCATCCAGCCCGCGCGTCGTGACGAGGGCGCGGACGCCCGGCGGTGCCGGCCAGTCCGGAACCAGCGTGCCGGGCAGCGCCGGCGGGGCTGCGCTCACTCGCGCCCGTCCCCGGCGGTATCGGCACGCAGCGCGGCGACCAGCGCGGCCATGTCGGCCGGGCGCTCCGCCTCGACCTCGACCGCGCGGCCGTCGGCGGGATGCGCGAACGCCAGCCGCTCGGCGTGCAGCGCCTGGCGGCGGAACCCGCGCAGGGCCTCGACCAGCGCCGGCGTGGCGCCCTTGGGCAGCTTCAGCCCGTTGCCGTAGGTCGCGTCGCCGACCAGCGGGTGGCGGATGTACGCCATGTGGACGCGGATCTGGTGCGTGCGGCCGGTCTCCAGCCGGCACTCGATCCGCGTCATCGCGCGGTAGCGCTCGCGCACGCGGTAGTGGGTCACCGCCTCCTTGCCGTCGTCGCGCACCGCCTGCTTGATGCGGTCGCGCGGATGGCGGTCGATCGGCGCGTCGACCTTGCCGCCGGCGACCATCGTGCCGTAGACGATCGCCTCGTACTGGCGGTGGACGTCGCGCTCGGACAGCTGCGCGACCAGGGCGGTATGCGCGCGCAAGGTGCGCGCGACCACCATCAGGCCGGAGGTGTCCTTGTCCAGCCGGTGGACGATGCCGCCGCGCGGGATGCCGGCCAGGGCCGGGTCGTGGTGCAGCAGGGCGTTCTGCAGCGTGCCGGCCGGGTTGCCGGCGCCGGGATGGACGACCAGACCCGCCGGCTTGTTGACGACGATGACGTCGGCGTCCTCGTAGCGGATGTCCAGCGCGATCGGCTCGGCTTCGGCGAAGACCTCGCGTTCCAGCCGCACCGCCAGCACGACCTCCTCGCCGCCGATGACGATCTGGCGCGGTACCGCCTCCGCACCGTCGATGCGGACGTGGCCCTCCTTGATCCAGCCGGTCAGCCGGGAGCGCGAGTAGTCGGGTAGCAGCTCGGCCAGGGCCTGGTCGAGGCGGCGGCCGGCCAGCTGCTCGGGAATCCGTACGTTCAGCGTCGATTCGGTGTCGTTCATGCTCTGGTCGCGTAGTTTCCGGACATATGGACGTTCGGGTTATGATCGGCCGTCAATCATCGCAGACCCTTCCCCGCGCATGCCAATCCTCGCCTCTTCCCGCGCCGTCGCGCGTGTACTCCTGTTGGTCATGCTGGCCGTCGCGATGGTCGGCTGCAAGACGTTCGGCAAGCGCGGCAACGAGCTGGAGACGCTCCCCGTCGAGGCGCTGTACCAGCGCGGCGTCACCGCGATCGACAACGCCAACTACAACCAGGCGACCGAGGTGTTCACGCGACTGATCGGGCGCTTCCCGTTCGGTGCGTACTCGGAGCAGTCTCAGATCAACCTGGCCTACGCGCAGTACAAGAACTTCAAGCACGACGACGCCTACTCCACGATCAACCGCTTCATCCGCACCTATCCCACGCACAAGAACATCGACTACGCCTACTACCTGCGCGGCCTGGTCAACTTCGACCGCCAGGCCGACTTCCTGAGCCGCATGGTCGGCCTGGACACCTCGCGCCGCGACCAGGCCTTCCTCAACCAGTCCTTCGAGGACTTCTCCGAGCTGCTCAAGCGCTACCCGCAGAGCCGCTACGCGCCGGACGGCCGCCAGCGCCTGATCTACCTGCGCGAGTCGATGGCCCGGGCCGAGATCAACATCGCGCTGTTCTACCTGCGCAAGGGCGCCTACGTGGCCGCCGCCAACCGCGCCAAGGGCGTGGTGGAGACCTATCCGCAGACCGTGCAGGTGGGCGACGGGCTGGCGATCATGGTCGATTCCTACCGCGCGCTCGGCCAAACCCAGCTCGCCGACGACGCCGAGCGCGTCCTGAAGCTCAACTACCCCGACCACGCCTCCTTTGCCGGCAAGTGGCCCCAGTACCACTCCAACTGGTGGAAGCTGCTGCCGGTGGTCAAGCGCGGCTGACCGCACGCCCGCGCCACGGCGCGGTTCAGTGCGGGGCGGTGATGCGGATCGCCTCGTCGTAGTGATAGGTCTGCTCGGCATGGGTCTTCCTGCCGAGCGCCTCGCCGTCGCTGACCGAATGGACGATGCGCCCGGCGCCGTCGACCAGGATGCGGTTGCGCGAAGTCATCGGCACGCCCATGACGGTCACCGCGACGTCGAAGCGGTACGCCTGCACCGCCTGTCCGCCGAACTCGGCGGCGCCTTCGGCCACGGCATTGGAAATGCCGTTCTGCACCTGCTCCACCGTCTGCGGCACCAGCTGGCGCACCAGGCTGCCGACATCGAACGGCGGCTGGGTCCACGCCTCGCCGCCGGTCCGCATCCAGGTTCCCTCGGGCAGCACGATCAGCTCCATCTGGTCGGTCTTCATGTGCACGCGCCGGCTGGTGTCGTAGCGCACGGTCGAGCGTGCGGCCCGGCCGCTGGCAGCGGTGTCCATCTCGATGCGCACACGCGATTCCATCGACGTGCGGTGGGCCGCCAGCACCGCCTCGCGCGCATCGGCACGGGCCGGCACGGACGTGGCGAGCCCCGCCAGCACGAACACGGCCCCCAGGGCGGTACGGACGATCGACGGCATCGGTGCGGGCTCCCGGACGGTGGTGGGCGCCGATTGTGCGCGCAGCCGCGACCGCGCGGAACCCGGTCCCGGAGATCGATACCCGCCCCGCACGGGGCAGGCTACAATCGCCGTTTTCCTACCGCGGCACCGTCGCGTCCAGCCACCTACCATCCGCCGCTCGCCGGAACCGCCCCGCCCCTGCCGGGGTGCAGCGCGAGCGCCGCCTCGTTCCGTCCGGAGTCTCTTGATGATTTTCGAAACGATCGCCCGCACCGGCCATGAAGAAGTCGTGTTCTGCCACAACCAGGATGTCGGCCTGAAGGCCATCATCGCGGTCCACAACACCGTGCTCGGCCCGGCGCTCGGCGGACTGCGCATGTGGCCCTACAAGAGCGAGCAGGAAGCGGTCAACGACGTGCTGCGCCTGTCGCGCGGCATGACCTACAAGAACGCCGTCGCCGGCCTCAACCTCGGCGGCGGCAAGGCCGTGATCATCGGCGACCCCGGCAAGGACAAGTCCGAGGCCCTGTTCCGCGCCTTCGGCCGTTTCGTCAACTCGCTCAACGGCCGCTACATCACCGCCGAGGACGTCGGCATCGACGTCAACGACATGGAATGGGTGTTCCGCGAGACCCAGTTCGTGACCGGCGTGCACCAGGTGCACGGCGGCTCCGGCGACCCGTCGCCGTTCACCGCCTACGGCACGCTGCAGGGCCTGCTGGCCTCGCTCAACGCCAAGTTCGGCAGCGAGGAAGTGGGCCGCCACGCCTACGCGGTGCAGGGCGTGGGCCACGTCGGCCTGGAGTTCGTCAAGCTGCTGCGCGAGCACGACGCCAAGGTGTTCGTCACCGACATCAACCGCGAGGCGGTGCAGCGCTGCGTCGACGAGTTCGGCTGCGAGGCAGTGGGCATCGACGAGATCTACGACGTCGACGCCGACGTGTTCAGCCCCTGCGCGCTCGGCGGCACGATCAACGAACAGACGCTGGAGCGCCTCAAGTGCAAGGTGATCTGCGGCGCCGCCAACAACCAGCTCGCCACCGACGCGATCGGCGACGAGGTCCAGCGCCGCGGCATCCTCTACGCGCCGGACTACGCGGTCAACGCCGGCGGCGTCATGAACATCTCGCTGGAGATCGACGGCTACAACCGCGAGCGCGCGATGCGCATGATGCGCACGATCTACCACAACCTCACGCGCATCTTCCAGATCGCCGGCCAGGAAGGCATCCCCACCTACCTGGCGGCCGACCGCATGGCCGAGGAGCGCATCGCCACGATCGGCAAGCTGCGCCTGCCGCACATGGGCAACCATGCGCCGCGCTTCGAAGGCCGCATGCGCGGCCAGTAAGGCCACAGGGCCGGACCACGCGTCCGGCCCACCAGAAGCGGCCGCGTCTGCACGCGCCGCATCAGGAACGCGCCGCATGGCGCGTTCTTTTTTTGGTTCTTTGCCCCGCTGCGTGAATCGATCGGCTCTCGCCTCGCTCTCGCCGCTGCTGTTGCTGTTGCTGTTGCTGTTGCTGTTGCTGTTGCTGTTGGCGCCTAAAGCGAGCCGAGCATCGCAGGTCGGCCAGGCCGAAGAGCTGCCCCGTGTCTGAGCGAAGCGAGTTGGGGCAGCGTGCCTGGCCGGCCGAGAAGCGCAGGGGACCGGCGCGGCGCAGCCGTGCCGGCTCGCGCCGGCGACCACGGTTTTGGTTACTTTTGCCAAGACAAAAGTGACCCGCGCGCGCAGCGGGCGGAAGCTGTTGCTCTGATCTTCTGCCGTGGTTATCTGGTGAGGATGGCTGGCGCAGAAAAGAGCAACAGCAACATCAAGAGCTTTCGTCCGCTGCGCGGCCGAGTCCCTTTTGAATGGGCAAAAAGGAACCAAAAGCCCTCTCGCCCGGCGTCCCCTGCGCTTCTCGGGCGACGAGGCACGGCGCCCCAACTCGCTTCGCTCAGACACGGGGCGCCTCTGCGGCCTCCTCGCCCTGCGATGCTCGGCTTGCTTTAGGGCGAAAAAGTCAAAGGCCAGAGCCAGAGCGGAGCCGGAGCCGAGTGATCCCGCAGTAAAGACGAAAAACCCCTTTTTACCGGGTTACCACCCGGCCAGTTCGCCACGCCGCGGCATCGCCGCCATCGCACCCGGGCGCGTCACGCTGACGGCGGCGGCGCGCTGCGCGAACGCTGCCGCTGCGCGCAGGTCCGCGCCTTCGGCCAGCGCCACCGCCAGGGCGCCGACGAAGGCGTCGCCGGCACCGGTGGCGTCGACCACCTCGACCTGCTGCGCCGGCAGCCGCAGCGTGCCGGCCGCGTCGGCCAGGCACAGGCCCGCGCTACCGAGCGTGACGATCACGCCCGCCGCACCCGCCGCCCGCAACTGCTCGGCGGCCGTGGCGGCATCGAAGGCCGTGGCCGGCATGCCGGTCAACGCCGCCGCCTCGACCTCGTTGGGCACCAGCACGTCCACCGCGCCGAGGAAGGCCGGCGGCGCGGGCGGTGCCGGTGCCGGATTGAGCAGCACCGGCACGCCGGCACGGCACGCGCGGACGATCGCCTGGGCGACCGCCGGCTGCGGCGACTCGAGCTGGCACACCAGCAGGTCGGCCGCCTCGATCGCCGCGCCGGCCGCGTCGACCTGGGCAGGCGCCAGGGTGGCGTTGGCCGCCGAGGCGACGGTGATCGCGTTCTGGCCGGCCGCATCGACGCTGATCAGCGCCACGCCGGTGCTGGCCGAGGACACGACGGCGAGATGTGCGGTATCGATGCCTTCGGCCGCGAGCGCGGCGCGCGCCTCGCGACCGAGGTCGTCGTCGCCGATACAGCCGACGAACGTCACCGCGGCGCCCAGTCGCGCGGCCGCCACGGCCTGATTGGCCCCCTTGCCGCCGGGCAGCTTGCGGAACGTGCCGCCGATGACGGTCTGGCCGGGGGCGGGCAGCGTGTCGCAGTGCACCACCATGTCGATGTTGACGCTGCCGACGACCACGATGCGCGCGGTCATCGGCCGCCGTCCGGGACGAGGAGGCATCGGTACCGGCCGTCGATCGTGCCCGATCGGCCGGTCGTTCGTTTGAACGGTCGCATGCGATTGATTCCCGCGCGCGCGTGGTGGCGCCCGCCCCGAGTGTGGCAGAGTGCGCCTGCGGTTGCGACGCGCCGCCGGCCCCCCGCAAGCGCCTGCCCACTGACCAGAACGGAGTCCGTCCGCCATGCGCCCTTTCCAACTCGGTGAAGACCTGGACCTGCTGCGCGAGACCGTGCATGCCTTCGCCGAGAAGGAGATCGCGCCGCGCGCGGACCGCATCGACCACGAGAACCAGTTCCCGGCGGACCTGTGGCGCAAGTTCGGCGAGCTGGGCCTGCTCGGCGTCACCGTCCCGGGCGAGCTGGGCGGATCGGATCTGGGCTACCTGGCCCACGTCGTCGCGCTGGAGGAGATCTCGCGCGCGTCCGGCTCGGTCGGCCTGTCCTACGGCGCGCATTCGAACCTGTGCGTGCAGAACCTCAACCACAACGGCAACGATGCGCAGCGGCGCAAGTACCTGCCGAAGCTGTGCAGCGGCGAATGGGTGGGTGCGCTGGCGATGAGCGAGCCGGGCGCGGGCTCGGACGTGGTCGGGTCGATGACCTGCCGCGCCGAGAAGAAGGGCGAGGTCTGGATCGCCAACGGCAGCAAGATGTGGATCACCAACGGCCCCGACGCCGACGTGCTGCTGGTCTACATGCGCACCGCGCCGAAGCCGGCCGGGTCGCGCTGCATGACCGCCTTCATCGTCGAGAAGGGCATGAAGGGCTTTTCCACCGCCCAGAAGCTCGACAAGCTCGGCATGCGCGGCTCCAACACCTGCGAGCTGGTGTTCGAGGACTGCGAGATCCCCGACGAGAACCGCGTCGGCGAAGTCAACGACGGCGTGCGCGTGCTGATGAGCGGCCTGGACACCGAGCGCCTGGTGCTGTCGGGCGGCCCGATCGGGCTGATGCAGGCGGCGCTCGACATCGCCCTGCCGTACGTGCGCGAGCGCAAGCAGTTCAACGCACCGATCGGCACGTTCGGCATGATGCAGGCGAAGATCGCCGACATGTACACCGCGTTGCAGTCCTCGCGCGCCTTCGCCTACCAGGTGGCAGCGGACTTCGATCGCGGCATCAAGTCGCGGATCGACCCGGCCGCCTGCCTGCTCAACGCCTCGCAGAATGCGGTCAAGGTCGCGCTGGAAGCGATCCAGACGCTCGGCGGCAACGGCTACATCAACGAATTCCCGACCGGGCGCATCCTGCGCGACGCCAAGCTCTACGAGATCGGCGCCGGCACCAACGAGATCCGCCGCATGCTGATCGGCCGCGAGCTGTTCCACGGCAAGAGCTGACGGCGCACCGTTACAGCGCCAACACCGGCACCGGCACCATCGTGCGTCCCCGCGCCACGGCCGCAACCGGCCTGACCCTGCCTGTCCGCAGCGTGCCCGCCGCAGCCGGTCCGCCCGCGGCCGGAAGATGAACGTGGCATCGTGCCCTTGAATTAAATGCGAACGATTCGCATTATCGTCAGGCCACCCCACCGCCTGCCGAGCCATGCGCATCGCCTCGTCCCGCTTCCCCTCGTCGCTGTCCGGCCCGCTCGCCGCCGCCCTGGTCGTCGCGGCCGTGCTGCTGGGGTACGCGGCGGCCGACCTCGACCCACCGCTGCAGCACGCCCTGCAGGCCGGCGGCCTTTGTGCACTCGGCACCGCCCTGGGCGCACTGCCGGTCCTGGTCGTGCGTACCCTGCCGCAGGCCGTCGCCGACGGCCTGCTCGGCTTCGGTGCCGGCGTGATGCTGGCGGCCACCGCCTTCTCGCTGATCGTGCCGGGCCTGGACGCGACACGGGACCTCGGCGCGACGCCGTGGCAGGCCGGCGGCCTGGTCAGCGCCGGCCTGCTGCTCGGCGCCTCGGGCCTGGTCGCCGTCGAGCACCTGCTGCCGCATGACCGGCTGGGCCCGTCGGTGCCGGGGAGCCCGCTGGTGCCGGCGCGCATCGTCCTGTTCGTCATCGCGATCGTCGCGCACAACATCCCCGAGGGCATGGCGGTCGGCGTCGCCGCCGGCGCGGCCCTGCCCGAAGCGCGCGGCCTGACCCTCGGCATCGCGCTGCAGGACATGCCCGAGGGCCTCGTGGTCGCCCTGGTACTGGCCGGTGCCGGCCTGACGCGCGGCAAGGCGCTGCTGGCCGGCGCGGCATCGGGCCTGGTCGAACCCATCGCGGCGGTCGCCTCGGCCTGGCTGGCCGGGCTGACCGCGATCGCGCTGCCCTGGGGGCTGGCGCTGGCGGCCGGGGCAATGCTGATCGCGGTGGTCCAGGTGATCGTGCCGGAGTCCTACCGCAACGGGCACGTGGCCGCGGCCAGCGCCGGGCTGTGCCTGGGCTTCTGCCTGATGATGGTCATGGACACGGCGCTGGCCCTCTAGGAGAACGTCGTGGAGCACTGGAAACAGACGATCGAAGCCGGCAACGCCCGCTACCACGCCGGCGACCTGATCGAGGCCCGCGAGCACTACCTGCGCGCGCTGGCCCAGGCGCAGCTGCTGTTCACGCTGTGGCCGGACGCCGACGAAGCCGTGGCCGCCGTGGTGGTCTCCAGCCACAACCTGGCCGACCTGCACGTGCGCCTGGACCAGGCGGCGATCAGCGCCGGCTACCTGTGCGCAGTCCACGAGCGCCTGCTGCGCACCCAGGCCGATCCGCAGCTGCCGCCGGCGCTGCGCGCGGCGGCCCTGCGCCACAGCAACCGCACCTATGCCGAACTGCTCGCGTTCGCGCGCCGGCACGGCGACCCGCCGCGCGTGCGCGGCCTGCTCGACCGCGCACCCGCCGCCGGGCCGGCGCCGGCACGCCCATCCGCCCTGCCCGCTCTTCGCCACCGTCCCGGAGGACCTTCCCATGGCCCATAGCCTGCCGCCGCTACCCTATGCCTACGATGCGCTGGAACCGAACATCGACGCCAAGACGATGGAGATCCATCACAGCCGGCATCACCAGACCTACGTCAATGCCCTCAACGCCGCCGTGTCCGGGACCGACTGGGAGGCGATGCCGGTCGAGCAGCTGCTGGCCCGCGTGGCCGACGTGCCCGCGTCCCTGCGCGAGGCGGTGGTCAACCACGGCGGCGGCCACGCCAATCACTCGCTGTTCTGGACCGTGATGTCGCCGTCCGGCGGCGGCGCGCCGGACGGGGCGCTGGCCGCCGCCATCGACGCCGACCTCGGCGGGTTCGAGGCGTTCAAGGCGGCCTTCACCCAGGCTGCGCTGAAGCGCTTCGGCAGCGGCTGGGCCTGGCTGTGCGTGACGCCGCAGGGAACGCTGGTGGTGGAAAGCAGCGCCAACCAGGACAGCCCGCTGATGCACGGCCACGTCCCGGTCCTGGGCCTGGACGTATGGGAGCACGCCTACTACCTGCGCTACCAGAACTGCCGGCCCGACTACATCGCCGCGTTCTACCAGGTCGTGGACTGGGCCGAGGTCGCACGGCGCCACGCCGCCGCCCGCACCTGAGGCGTTGCACGCCGGCGGTGCGCTTTGCGCCACTCCGGTGCGCTGCCATAATGCGCGCCCGGCCGGCCTTCCTCGCGCCCGCCCGCATTTTCCAGGAGTACTCCCATGTCTGATGTCGTCATCGTCGGCGCCAAGCGCACCGCCATCGGTTCCATGCTCGGCCAGTTCACCGGCGTGCCGACGCCGACCCTCGGCGCCACCGCGATCCGCGCTGCGCTGGAGCAATCGGGCGTCGCCGCCGACCAGGTATCGGAGGTCATCATGGGCTGCGTGCTGCCGGCCAACCTCGGCCAGGCACCGGCGCGCCAGGCCGCGCTGGCGGCCGGCCTGCCCACGTCCACCGGCTGCACGACGATCAACAAGGTCTGCGGCTCGGGCATGAAGGCGATCATGCTCGCCAACGACCTGATCAAGGCCGGCTCGGCCAGCGTCGTCGTCGCCGGCGGCATGGAATCGATGACCAACGCGCCGCACATGGTCAACGCGCGCCCGGGCCTGCGCTACGGCGATGCCAAGCTGGTCGACCACATGGCCTGGGACGGCCTGACCAACCCTTACGACGGCCAGTCGATGGGCGTGTTCGCCGAGGCCACCGCCGAGAAATACGGTTTCACGCGCGAGCAACAGGACGCCTACACGATCGAGTCGGTCAAGCGTTCGCAGGCCGCGATCGCCTCCGGCGCGTTCGCCGCCGAGATCGTTCCGGTCAAGGTCGCCTCGCGCAAGGGCGAGATCGAGGTCGCCACCGACGAGCAGCCGGGCAAGTCCGACATCGCCAAGATCCCGACCCTCAAAGGTGCGTTCAAGAAGGACGGCACCGTCACCGCGGCCAGTTCCTCGAGCATCTCCGACGGCGCCGCCGCCACCGTGCTGATGAGCGCGGACGAGGCGAGCAAGCGCGGCGTGAAGCCGCTCGCGCGCATCGTCGCGCATGCCACGCACTCGCAGGAGCCGCAGTGGTTCACGACCGCACCGGTCACCGCGATCGAGAACGTCCTGAAGAAGGCCGGCTGGAACGTCGCCGACGTCGACCTGTTCGAAGTCAACGAGGCGTTCGCCGTGGTCGCGATGGCACCGATCAAGGATCTGGGCATCGCGCACGAGAAGCTCAACGTCAACGGCGGCGCCTGTGCGCTCGGCCACCCGATCGGCGCCTCCGGCGCGCGCCTCGTCGTGACCCTGCTGCACGCGCTGCAGGCCCGCGGCGGCAAGCGTGGTGTCGCGGCGCTGTGCATCGGCGGCGGCGAGGCGACCGCGATCGCGATCGAACTGGCGTGAACACGCAGGTCGCGCCGGGCGGCGGGCGCGACCGGGCCAGGTACGCAGCACCCAGCCGCATCCATCATCCAAGGGAGGGTTCAATCATGTCGTTGACCAAGATGCTGTCCGCTTCAGTCCTGATGCTGGCGCTCGCCGCGTGCAGCGACGATTCCCAGAAGCAGGCCCAGCAGGCTGCCGAGGACGCCAAGAAGGCGGCCCAGGACGCCGCGCAGGCCACCAAGGAAGCAGCTGCGAAGGCCGCCGAGGCCACCCGCGCCGCGGCCGATACCGCCGGCACCGCCGTGTCCGATGCGGCCAGCCAGGCCGGCCAGACCGCCGGCACCGCCTGGGACAAGACCAAGGAAGCGGCCGGCGCGGCAGCCGACGCCACCAAGGAGGCCGCCGGCCATGCCGCCGAGGCCACCAAGGAAGCCGCCTCCGCCACCGGCTCGGCCGTGAAGGAAGGCGCGAAGGATGCCTGGGAGGCCACCAAGGCCGCCGGCCGCGAAGTCAAGGAAGGCGCCAAGGAAGTCGGCCACGACATCAAGGAAACCGCCAAGGACGCCAAGGACGCGGCGACCGATGCCGTCAAGAAGGACGGCGGCGACTGATCGCGCCTTCCACCTGATCGCGAAGCGACGGCCCGGTATCCGCCGGGCCGTTTGCTTTGGCGCAGGCGTCGACGCCGTTGGCGCCACGGTACCGCCGTGCTTTCATGCGCGGCATCCAACGCACGGGGATCCTCCATGCCGGCACTGAAGACCCAGATCGATACCCGCAGCGAGGACTTCCTCGCCAATGCCGCGCAGCTGCGCGGCCTGGTCGACGACCTCCAGGCCACCGCCGCCCGCGCCGCGCTCGGCGGCGGCGAAGCGGCACGCAGCAAGCACACCGCACGCGGCAAGCTGCTGCCGCGCGAGCGCATCCGCGCACTGCTCGATCCGGGCTCGCCGTTCCTGGAGCTGTCCGCGCTGGCCGCCCACGGCATGTACGAGGACGCCGCGCCCGGCGCCGGCCTCGTCACCGGCATCGGCCGCGTGCACGGCCAGGAAGTCCTCGTCGTCGCCAACGACGCGACGGTCAAGGGCGGCACCTATTTCCCGATGACCGTCAAGAAGCACCTGCGCGCGCAGGAGATCGCCCTGGAGAACCGCCTGCCGTGCGTCTACCTGGTCGACTCCGGCGGCGCCTTCCTGCCGCTGCAGGACGAGGTCTTCCCGGATCGCGAGCATTTCGGCCGCATCTTCTACAACCAGGCGCGGATGAGCAGCCTGGGCATCGCCCAGATCGCCGTGGTGATGGGCTCGTGCACGGCCGGCGGCGCCTACGTGCCGGCGATGAGCGACGAGACCGTGATCGTCCGGGCGCAGGGAACGATCTTCCTCGGCGGCCCGCCGCTGGTGAAGGCCGCCACCGGCGAGATCGTCGACGCCGAATCGCTGGGCGGCGCCGACGTGCACACCGCGGTATCGGGCGTGGCCGACCACTACGCCGAGAACGACGCGCACGCGCTGGCGATCACCCGCGACATCCTCAGCCATCTCAATCGCAGCAAGCGCCTGCCGGTGGCGGTGGCGCCGCCGCGCGAGCCGCTCTATCCCGCCGAGGAGCTGTACGGCGTCGTCCCGCGCGACGTGCGCATCCCGTTCGACATCCGCGAGATCATCGCCCGCATCGTCGACGGCTCGGAACTGGACGAGTTCAAGGCCCGCTACGGCAAGACCCTGATCACCGGCTTCGCGCGGATCCACGGCTACCCGGTCGGCATCGTCGCCAACAACGGCATCCTGTTCGCCGAATGCGCGCTCAAGGGCGCGCATTTCATCGAGCTGTGCAACCAGCGCGACATCCCGCTGGTGTTCCTCCAGAACATCACCGGCTTCATGGTCGGCAAGAAGTACGAGAACGCCGGCATCGCCAAGGACGGCGCCAAGATGGTCACCGCCGTGGCCTGTTCGCACGTGCCCAAGTTCACCGTCGTCATCGGCGGCAGCTTCGGCGCCGGCAACTACGCGATGTGCGGCCGCGCCTACGGTGCGCGCTTCCTGTGGATGTGGCCCAATGCGCGCATCAGCGTCATGGGCGGCGAACAAGCGGCCTCCGTGCTGGCGACGGTCCGTCGCGACGGCCTGGAAGCCACCGGCAAGACCTGGCCGAAGGAAGAAGAGGACGCCTTCAAGGCGCCGATCCGCGACCAGTACGAGCGCCAGGGCCATCCCTACTACGCCAGCGCACGGCTGTGGGACGACGGCATCATCGATCCGGCCGATACGCGCCGCGTGCTGGGCCTGGCCCTGTCGGCCGCCTTCAACGCGCCGATCGAGCGCGGCCGCTTCGGCGTGTTCCGGATGTAGCAGCCGCCGTACGCGGCCGCCGGGAATCGGCCGGGGTACTTCGCCGCGTCGCGGCGTAACGGCTACGGCCGCGGCGCCGGATCGCGCGCGGTCCGTTCCCGGTCATCGGCATGTAACCGCATCTTCATTTGCGCGGCCTAGGCTGCCGGGCATCGCTACCGCGACGCACGCGCGCGTTGCGGCGCCTGCCCGAGGATGCACGCCTTGTCCGTCTCGTCCCGCCTGTTGCCGGGCCTGTTGCTGGCCGCCCTGTCCAGCTTCGTCCATGCACATGGCGAAGCGATCTCGATTCCTGCCGTCGCCGCCCGCGACGTCCCGCGCGCGCTGGCCGTGCGCGGCGAGCTCAAGGCGCCGCCGCGCGGCGTCGCCGAGCTGAAGTTCGGCGAGATCTTCCGCCTGCCGGTGGGGCCGCAGGGCCTGGAGCCGAGCGAGAAGCTCGCCTCGCTCGACGGCAAGCGCGTGCGCATGGTCGGCTACCTGGTCCCGCTGTACCCGCCGGCGGACGACCGCTTCCTGCTGTCGCCGCTGGCGGTGGACATCGGCCACGAGGACGAGAGCCTCGCCGACAACATCCCGCCGACGGCCGTGATGGTCCAGCTGCCCACCGCGGCCGGCGCGACGATCCCGCGCATCCCCGGCCTGATCCAGCTCACCGGGACGCTCAGCGTCGGCAGCCGCGAGGACGCCGCCAGTGGCCGTGTCTCGCCGGTGCAGCTGACGCTCGACGCGCCGGCGGCACGCACGCTGCGCCGCGTCAGCCGCGACGCGGCCAAGGCCGCCGAGCCCCGACACCGCCATTGACGGCCGCGGCCAGGGACGGCCGCGCACTGCCCCCCCTTTCCACCCAGGAGTAGCCCCATGTCCCTCGCCTCACGATCCCGTCGCGGTCTGCCGCTGCTGGCGGCCGCCGTCCTCGGCGTCCTCGCCGGCGACGCCTTCGCCGCGCGCATCTCGCGCCTCACGCCGCCGAGCGAGCTGTTCGCCAGCGGCGAGGAAGCCCCCGTCATCGCCCGCTTCCTGCCGGGCCAGCGCTTCGACCTGCAGGCGACGATCGAGCCCGATGCGGGCCGCACGATCGTCCACTTCGACTTCTTCGTCGACAACCAGAGCACGCTGCGACCGTTCTGGGTCGACGGCGAGCTGATCCACGATCCGCGTGAGCGGCTGACCAGCACGGTCACCGAGACCGGCCCGGCCGCGACCTGCATCAATGCCACCACCGGCCGCACCACCGGCGCCTCCGGCTGCGCGCTGGTCGCCGGCCTGCCGGCCAACACCACCGTGATCTCGCGCCGGGCGTTCTCGGCGAGCACGCCGGGCGTGCACACGCTGCGCGTGACCGCGCGCCAGGACGACGGCACCACGATCAGCGCCACCGGCAACTTCGAGATCGTCGGCATCAACCCCGAATCGGGCCAGGTCGCCAAGAACATCGTGATCTTCCTCGGCGACGGCATGGGCGCTGCCCACCGCACCGCGGCGCGCATCATTTCGCGCGGCTACGCCCAGGGCAAGGCCAAGGGCCTGCTGGCGATGGACACGTTCCCGCACACCGGCATGGTCATGACCGCCTCGCTGAACTCGATCGTCACCGACTCGGCGCCGGGCATGCAGAACTACGTCACCGGCAACAAGGCCAACAACAACGAGGAAGGCGTCTGGCCTGACGACACCCGCGACGCGTTCGACAACCCGCGCTACGAATACCTGTCCGAGTACCTGCACAACCTGCAGGGCAAGTCGCTGGGCGTGGTCACCACGGCCGACGTGTTCGACGCGACGCCGGCCTCGATGGCGATCCACACCTCGGCACGCGGCAACGGCACCGGCATCGTCGACCAGTTCTTCGACGACCGCGACCAGACCGGCCTGGCCGTGCTGCTCGGCGGCGGCCGCAAGTGGTTCCTGCCCAACCCGTCCGACAGCGTCAGCCCGCAGCCGGTCAACGGCTCGCAGCGCCGCAAGACCAACGACTACGTGCTCGGCGACGACATCGTCAACGGCTGGGGCGTGGCGCGCGGCGTGCTCGACCCGGAACGCGACCTGATCGCCGATTTCCGCAGCGCCGGCTTCCGCTACGCGCCGGACAAGAGCGGCCTGGACGCCGCTTTCGCGGCCGGCACGCCGGACAAGCTGCTCGGCCTGTTCGCGTACTCGAACATGAACGTCGCCTACGACAAGATCGCCGGCCGCCGCGGCGACACCACGGTGGTCGACGCGTTCGGCTTCCCGGACCAGCCGATGCTCGACGAGATGACCGACGCCGCGCTCAAGGTGCTGTCGAAGAACCCGAACGGCTTCGTCGCACTGATCGAAGGCTCGTCGATCGACAAGCAGGCGCACCTGATGGATACCGACCGCTGGACGCTGGAAGTCATCGAGCTGGACCGGGCGATCGCGGTGGCCAAGCGCTTCGCCGAGCGCAATCCCGATACGCTGGTGCTGGTCACGGCCGACCACGAGTGCTCCGGCGCGGCGATCATCGGTGCCGCCACGGTCAGCGCGGCCACGCTCGCGGCCGATCCCGACGCCGGCAAGAGCGTGGTCGGCATCTACGAAGCGGCCAAGTTCCCGAAGTACACGATGGCCGAGGACGGCTACCCCGAAACCACGCACATCGACGGCAAGATGCTGATCGGCTACGGCGCCAATGCCGACCGCTACGAGACCTGGCTGCCGAGCCGCTACCCGACCCGCGACACGCAGCAGCCGTTCCCGCCGTCGCAGTCGCCGGCCAACCCCAACGTACGCAACGAAGGCACCGGCTACCTCGTCACCGGCCAGGTGCCGGGCGACCAGGCCGCCCACACCGCGACCGACATCCCGCTGTCGGCCTACGGCCGCGGCTCGCACCACTTCAACGGCGTGTTCGACAACACCGACGTGTTCTTCAAGATCGGCCAGATCGCCATCGGCGGCGCCGACTGATCGGCACGCTTCCCTCTTGCAGCAGGACACGGACGTCCACCACTTTGCACGACGCCGGAGCCTTCAGGCTCCGGCGTTTTTGTTTGGCTCTTCGCCCATCGGCGGATCACTGTGCTTGGCCTTGGCCTTGGCTCCGGCTTCAGCTTTGGCTTCAGCTTTGGCTCCGGCTTTGGCTGTTGGCGCCTAAAGCGAGCCGAGCATCGAAGGCCAGCCAGGCCGAAGAGCTGCCCCGTGTCTGAGCGAAGCGAGTTGGGGCAGCGTACCTGGCTGGCCGAGAAGCGCAGGGGACCAGCGCGGCGCAGCCGTGCCGGCTCGCGCCGGCGACCACGGTTTTGGTTACTTTTGCCAAGACAAAGAATTTCCTGGAGAAATTCTTGACGTCGCGCAGCGACGGCCCGAAGGGCGGCCGCCAGGGATGGCGGGCCGCAAAAGTGACCCGCGCGCGCAGCGTGCGGAAGCTCTTGCTCTTAGCTTGTGCCGTGGCTTTTGAGGGATTGCCGGCACGGAGCAAAGCAGTAGCACGATCAAGAGCTTTCGTCCGCTGCGCGGCCGAGTCCCTTTTGCGGCAGCCATCCCTGGCCGCCGCCCTCCGGGCCACCGCTGACGCGATGTCAAAAATGTCTCCCGGACATTTTTTGACGGGCCAAAAGGAACCAAAAGCCCTCTCGCCCGGCGTCCCCTGCGCTTCTCGGACGACGAGGCACGACGCCCCAACTCGCTTCGCTCAGACACGGGGCGCCTCTGCGGCCTCGCCGACCTCCGATGCCCGGCTTGCTTTAGGGCAAAAAAGCCAAGAGCCAAAGCCAAAGCGAACGACCGTGACGCGCCGACGCGCCACCTCACTCGATCAGCACGACTTCCTCGGCCGACGTCGGATGAATCGCCATCGTCGCGTCGAAGTCAGCCTTGCGCGCGCCCATCTTCACGGCCACGGCGAAGCCCTGCAACAGTTCATCGGCGCCGAGGCCCAGTACATGCAGGCCGGCAATGCGCTCCTCTTCGCCGACGCAGACCAGCTTGATGAAGCTGCGCGCCTGACCGTCGGCCAGCGCGGTCAGCATCGGCCGGAACGCCGTGCTGTAGACCTTCACTGCCGCGTCGCCGTAACGCTCACGCGCCTCGGCCTCGCCCAGGCCCACCGAGCCGAGCGGCGGATGCGAGAAGATCACCGTCGGCACGTCGGCCGCGTCGAGGCGCCGCTCGGGCTGACCGCCGAACAGGCGGTCGGCCAGCGCGCGGCCGGCGGCGATCGCGACCGGTGTCAGCGCCGGCGCCGCGGTGACGTCGCCGACGGCATGCACGCCGGCCGCGCTGGTGCGCTGCCAGGCGTCGACGACGATGTGTCCCTGCGCGTCGCAGGTGACGCCGGCGGCCTGCAGATCCAGCGCGCGCGTATCGGGCCGGCGCCCGACCGCCCAGATCAGCGTGTCGGCGGTCACCTCGCGGCCATCGGCCGCGCGCACGCGCAGGCCGTCGGCGGTTTCCTCGGCCGCGGCCGTGTCGAAGCCGGCTCGGACGCGCAGGCCGGCGGTGTCGTAGAGGCCGGTCAGGCGGCGCGCGATCTCCTCGTCGAAGTGGGCGAGCAGGCGGTCGCCGCGGACCAGCAGGTCGACCTCGGCGCCGAGCGCATGCAGCAGGCCGGCCAGTTCCACCGCGACGTAGCCGCTGCCGACGATGGCGGCGCGACGCGGGCAGGCGTCGAGCGCGAAGAAGCCGTCCGAGTCGATGCCCAGGTTCGCCGCGAAGCGCGGACGCAACGGCCGCGAGCCGGTGGCGACGACGATCTGCGGCGCCTCCAGCACGCGCCCGTCGGCGACGATGCGCTGCGCCGTCTCGAACCGGCCGGCCGCTGCGATCATCTCGATGCCCAGTTCGTCGATGCGCTGGCGATACCCGGCATGGATCGCCTCGATGTAGCGCTGGCGTCGCGCGATGAAGGCCGGCCAGTCGAGCCGGCCGAGGCTGCCGGCGAAGCCGAGCGTGGCGGCGAGCCGGCCGGCCTGGGCCAGCTCGGCGGCCAGCCACATCGCCTTCTTCGGCACGCAGCCGACGTTGACGCAGGTGCCGCCGATCAAGGACGGCTCCAGCAGGGCCACGCGGGCCCCATGGCGCGCCGCGCGGATCGCCGTGGCGATGCCGCCCGAACCGCCGCCGAGCACGATCAGATCATGGGTGGACATCGCTGCTGCCGGGTCGCCTGCGGAGGACCGTCAGGGTCGGGGATGTCCCGCCTGCGCGCAAGCGGCGGCGGACGTCGCGGACGCCGGCGGCGGCCTCAGGCCTCGCCGCGGGCGCGCTCGACGCCGGCGAGGATCTCCTGGCGCGCCTCCTCGGCACCGACCCAGCCGTCCACCTTGACCCACTTGCCCTTCTCTAGGTCCTTGTAGTGCTCGAAGAAGTGGCCGATGCGCTCGAGCCAGTGGCCCGAGACCTGGTCGATCGTATCGACGTGCGCGTAGCCGGCGAACACCTTGGAGACCGGCACCGCGACCAGTTTCTCGTCGCCACCGGCCTCGTCGGTCATCTTCAGCATGCCGACCGGCTTGCAGCGGATGACCGAACCGGGCACCAGCGGCAGCGGCAGGATCACCAGGACGTCGAGCGGGTCGCCGTCGCCGCCCAGCGTGTCGGGGATGTAGCCGTAGTTGCACGGGTAGCGCATCGGCGTGGACAGCACGCGGTCGACGAAGATCGCGCCGGTGGCCTTGTCCACTTCGTACTTGACCGGCTCGGAATCCTTGGGGATCTCGATGACCACGTTGATTTCGTTCGGTACGTCGCGACCGGCCGGGACCCGTTCGAGCGCCATGGGTGAATCTCCTCGTGCTGCTGTGTTCAGGGGGACTGCGCCGTCACCGACGGCGGCGCGCAAGGATACGGCAAACGCTGCTGCGTCGCAGCACGCGCGGTTGCTGGTACGGACGTCCAAACTGCGGCAGCGCGGCATGGCCGCGTTGATGACGCGGCCTCAGGCCGGATCGGTCGCGCCGACGGCGAGCAGCACGTCCTCGCCGTCCACCACCACCGGCGCGGGCACCAGCCCGCCGCCACCGGGGCCGGCCCGGCACAGGCCGCTCTCGACCGCGAAGCTCGCGCCGTGGGCGGCGCAGACGATCAGGCCGTCCTTGACCAGGAAGCGCCCGGGCGACCAGTCGAGGTTGCGCCCGGCATGCGGGCATTCGTTGTAGTAGGCGAACACCTCGCGGCCGCGCCGCAGCACGATCAGGTCGAAGAACGGTGCATCCGGACGCGTGGCCGCGCCGATCGCGCCGCCGTCGGGAATCTGGTCGATCGTGCACAGGTGGCGGCTTGCGGTCATCGGCTCGGACGGGCTTGAAGGAGGAATGGCCGCGGGCGCGGCCGGCACGCATGCCGGCCCGGAGCGAGCGCGGCGCGGCAGCGGAACGGGGGGCGGGACTCCCGGCACTTGCGCCGGCGGCCGTACGTCCCAAAATCGGGCAAACGGCCTGTTGCGGCAGGCGCGCCCATTCTGTCACAGGCTTCCCGTCCGATGATCTACTGGAAACTCCCGCGCCTGCAAAACCCGGTACTGCGCATCCTGGCCATGGCCGCAGGGCTCGTCGTCATGGCGGCGCTGCTGACGCTGGGCCTGGCAGTGATCGCGGTGCTGGCGCTGGGGGCCGCCCTGATGCTGGCGATCAACGCGTTCCGGCCGCGCCGGCCCGCCGGTCCCGCGCCCCAGGCCGCCGCCGACCGCCGGCCTGCCACGTCGGGGGTGATCGAGGGCGAGTTCCGGGTGCTGCGCGATACCGCCCCCAAGGCCTGACGCGGCGCCGGTCGCGATTGTGTCCGCCGCTGTCATGTTCTGACAATGAGAGCGCCGTCACAGTCGGAGCCCCCAGGGAGGTGATACCCCGCCGCAGCCCGATGGGGCGCGGATCGGGCCGGGAAGGTATCATCCCGCCGATGATGGCACGAGATTCGCTTGGCTCCGGGCCCGGCCCCCTACCGGCGCTCGCAGATGCAGACCGACAACCCGAGACTCCCCCACCCCTCTCCGGTGCTCCCACCGGGGCTGGCTGCGCTGTCCGCAGACACCGGCAAAGGAACCTGGATGCTGCGCTTCCTGCGTGACCAGGCCAACCGCTGGCTGATCCTGCTCGCAAGCTGCGAATGGCTGCTGCTGGCCGCCTCGCTGTGGCTGGCCGTGCGCATCCGCTACTGGTACGACCACGAGTGGCTCAGCGAGTACTCGGCCGGTTTCGTGCTGCGCTCGCTGGTGTTCGGCGCGATCATCATCGTCGCGATGGCAGCGTTGGGCCTGTACCAGCCGCGCATGCGCGAGCGCCTGTTCGGCGTGCTGGCGCGGCAGGCGATCGGCTTCCTGCTGGGCGGCATCGGCCTGGCGCTGCTGTACTACGTCGTGCCGCACCTGTACATCGGCCGCGGCGTGGCCGGCATCGGCATGCTGATCGGCTTCGTCGCGGTGGCCAGCTTCCGCACGCTGTTCATGCGGCTGATCGACGTGGAGGCGCTCAAGCGCCGCGTGCTGGTGCTCGGCAGCGGCCGGCGCGCATCGATGATTTCCTCGCGGATGCGCCGGCGCGTGGACCGTCGCGGCTTCTCGGTGGTCGGCTTCCTGCCGATGGACGGCGAGACGCCGAGCGTTCCCGCCGATTCGCTGCTGCGGCTGGGCACGCCGCTGTCCACGTTCGTGCAGCAGCGGCAGATCGCCGAGATCGTCGTCGGCTCGGACGACCGCCGCGGCTCGCTGCCGATGGCCGAGCTGCTCGAATGCAAGCAGAACGGCGTTACCATCACCGACCTGCCGACGTTCTTCGAGCGCGAGCTGGGCAAGGTCCAGCTCGACCTGATCGACCCGTCCTGGCTGGTGTTCTCCGACGGCTTCAACGCCTCGCCGCTGCGCCGCTTCAGCAAGCGCGCGTTCGACATCGTGGCGGCGCTGCTGGTGCTGGTGCCGATGTCGCCGTTCATGCTGCTGACCGCGCTGGCGATCCGGTTCGAGTCGGGCTGGCGCGCGCCGGTGCTGTACCGGCAGGAGCGCGTCGGCGAGCGCGGCCAGGTGTTCTCGCTGGCCAAGTTCCGCAGCATGCGCCCGGATGCCGAGAAGGACGGCGTCGCGCGCTGGGCCGCCAAGAACGACGACCGCGTGACGCGCGTGGGCCGCTTCATCCGCAAGACCCGCCTGGACGAGCTGCCGCAGCTGTGGAACATCCTGCGCGGCGACATGAGCCTGATCGGCCCGCGGCCGGAGCGGCCGACCTTCGTCGAGGACCTGTCCAAGAAGATCCGCTACTACCAGCTTCGCCACTGCGTCAAGCCGGGGCTGGCCGGCTGGGCGCAGCTGAACTTCCCCTACGGCGCCACCGAGGAGGACGCCGCGGAGAAGCTCAAGTACGACCTGTTCTACGTCAAGAACCACAACCTCGTGCTCGACGCGGCGATCCTGCTGCAGACACTGGAAGTGGTCCTCTTCGGCCGCGGGGCACGCTGAAGGACACGCCGCCCGTATCGGGGGCGAAAGCGGCATCCGGCCATGGCGGCCGGCTCGATCGATTCCATCGCAAGGGGCTATTCATGAAAACGCATCCGAACGCTGGGCGTCCGCGCGAGTCTTCGCGGCCGGCCGTCCGCGGCCGGCCGGGCCGGCGCCGCACGCTGCGCTGGGCCGGCGCCACCGGCCTGGCACTGGCCACCGCGCTCGCGTTCGCCGCCGAAGCCGGCGGCGACGCACCGGCCGGCGCCACCTTCCGGGTCACCGCGCACAGCATCGCCGGCGGCGCCGGGCAGGCCCGCAATGCCTGCTTCGACCTCACCGGCACGATCGGCCAGCCGGTCGCCGGCGTCTCCAGCGGCGGTGACTTCACGCTGACGACCGGTTTCCTGACCGGCGTCCGCCCCGACGATTCCATCCTACGTACGAGTTTCGAGGACTGCGCCCCATGAAGACCCTTTGGCATTTCCTGGCCTGCCTGCTGCTCATCGTCGGCGGCGGCGCCTCGGCGCAGGTCGCCCAGCTCCCGGACTTCACCTACCAGGGTCTCCTCACGCGCGAAGGCCAGCCGGCCAACGGCGACTACGACCTGGCCTTCGCGCTCTACGACGCGCCGACCGGCGGCCTGCAGGTCGGCAGCACGCAGACCGAGACGCAGTTCCCGGTCGCCGACGGCGTGTTCACGGTGAGCCTGTCGTTCCCGGGCGCCTTCACCGGCAACCAGCTCTGGCTGGAAGTGCGCGTCAACGGCCAGCCGCTCAGCCCGCGCCAGGCGGTCGCGACGACGCCGGTTGCACAGTACGCGCTGAACGGCAATGCCGGCCCCATCGGTCCGCAGGGTCCGATCGGCCCGCAGGGTCCGCAAGGCCCGATCGGCGCCACCGGCTCCCAGGGACCGCAGGGGCCGGCCGGCGAGCAAGGTCCGGCAGGCACCGCGGGGGCCACCGGCGCGACCGGTGCGCAAGGCCCGGCAGGCGCCCAGGGTCCGGCTGGACCGCAGGGGCCGGCTGGACCTGCGGGCGAGGCGGGTGCCGCGGGCGCGACCGGTGCCGAGGGCCCGCAAGGCCCGGCCGGTGCGCAAGGCCCGGCCGGTGCCGCGGGTGCCACCGGGCCGGAAGGCCCGATCGGCCCCGTCGGACCGCAGGGCGCCGTCGGACCGCAAGGTCCGGCGGGCGGATCGTTCGCCGACGCGCCCGCCGATGGCGCGCTCTACGCGCGCCGCAACAACACCTGGGTCGCGATCAACGCCAACGGCGTCGCCAGCCTGCACGACGAGATCATGGCCGACGCGCCGACGCTCTACTACCCGCTCGACGAGGCCGCCGGCGCCACCGCGTTCGCCGACCTCGGGCCGGGCCATTTCGACGCGACGATCTCCGGCGCGGCGATCACGCTGTCGCCGGGCTTCAGCCGGCTGATGCCGACCAGCGATGCGAACCACGTCCGCCTCGGCGAAGGCAACGGCAAGGCGATCGCGGCCGGCAACCCGACCGGCACGCCGACGCCGAGCGGCTCGCTGACGGTCGAAGCGGTGTACAGCTCGCACACGATGGGCTCGGGCCACCAGCCGATCCTCTACATCGGCGACACCGGCGTCGATCCGTTCCTGAGCTTCGGCGTGGTCGGCCTGCAGCCGCGCATCCAGGTCGGTACCGGCACGCGCGTGGACCTCTCGGGTCTCAACGCCGGCCGCACCTACCACCTGGCCGCCGTGCTCGACGCCACCGTCAACCAGGTGCGCATCTACATCAACGGCCACCTGCTGCAGGTGCAGTCGCTCTTCGGCTATGTCGGCACGCTGACGGCACCCAGCATCTACGTGGCATCCGAGCCGGGCGCGGACCGGCCCTACGTCTACTCGACGCTCGGCCACGTCGCGCTGTTCTACGGACAGGCCCTGTCGGTGGACCGCATCGCTGCGCACGCCAAGGCCGCCGGCCTGTACGGCTACTGAGAACCGAGGGACCGCCGGCCCGTCCAACGGGCCGGCGGTGACGATCTGGGTGATGCCGGCGGCGGCGCTTCAGCGCCCGCGGCCGAGCAGACGCGCCACCTGCCGGCGCGCCGCGAGCGGCAACAGGGCCAGCGCCTGCCGGCGCAACGCGCGGTCGCCGGTCGCGTGCCAGGCGCTTCGCGCATACGTCCACGCGGCTCCCCAGCGCCCCGCATAGAGCATGCCGCGCGCACTGCGCACGTAGGCGGCCGCGAGCGCGCGCCCGCGGTCCTCGGCCGGGACGCCGTCCGCACCGGCCGCCGCGCGCTCGATCACGCGGACATAGTCCTCGTAGGTCTGCGCCAGCGCCGACAGCCCGTCGTGGCCGCGCATCGCCGTTGCCAGCACGGCGTCGACGACGCCGATCTTCCAGTCCCGCGCGACGCGCAGGTGGAAGTCCAGGTCCTCGGCCGTACGCAGCGATTCGTCGAAGCCGCCGGTGGTCTGGAACACCTCGCGACGGAACAGCGCCGACACCGGCGCCAGCGCCGGCTCCAGCAGCGCCCACTTGAGCACCCAGCCGTCTTCCGGCGTCAGCCGGCGGCGTTCGAGCCGGTCCACCGGCCGGCGCTCGGCGTCGGTCCGTGATACGTCGCACAGCACCATGCCGAAGTCCGGGTGCGCCTCGAGCCAGTCGACCTGGCGCGCCGTCTTCTCGGGCAGCCACTCGTCGTCGCTGTCGAGCAAGGCCAGGTAGCGGCCGCGCGCCAGCGCCATGCCGCGGTTGCGCGCCGCCGAGACACCGGCGTTGGCCTGCCGCAGGTAGACGATGCGGTCGCCGAACGCGGCGCGCAGCGCGGCCTCGGTGCCGTCGGTCGAGCCGTCGTCGACGACGATGATTTCATCGACCGGGAAGGTCTGCGCGAGCACCGTGCCCACGGCATGCACGACGAGTTCGCGGCGGTTGTATGTCGGTATGATGGCCGAAACCACGGGGCTCGTTTCCATGCTGTCCGATCTCGCCAAGAAGTGGCTCTATGGTAGCGGCCTGCTCGGCCTCTACCATCGCCTGCGCAACCGGCGCACGCTGACGGTGATCATGTTCCACCGCGTGCTCGACGCGGCCGACCCGCGCTGGCGATCGTGCGACCCGGACTACACGCTGGAGGCAGGCCTGCTGGAGGCCTGCCTGGCGTTCTTCCGGCGTCACTACCGGATCGTCTCGGTCGAGGACGTGCTGGCCGCGCGACGGTCGGGCACGCCGCTGCCGCCGCGCGCGCTGCTGGTCACGTTCGACGACGGCTGGTCCGACAACGCCGACTTCGCGCTGCCGCGGCTCGCCCGTGCCGGCGTCCCCGGCCTGCTGTTCGTGGTCGCCGACGTGGTCGGCCGCCGGCTGGCGTTCTACCAGGAGCGCATCGTCGGCGGCTGGCGGCTCGGCCGGCTGCGCGTAGCGGACCTGGCCGCCGCCGCCGGCATCACGGCGGACGGCGAGGACATCGCCAGCCTGCGCCGCGTGATCGCCGCGATCGAGCGCCTCGACGAGACCGAGCGCACGCAGGCGCTGGCGCCGTTCGCCGACGCGCTCGACGACGGCCTGCGCCACATGGTCACCCCCGAGGAGTTGCAGGCGCTCGAGCACGGCGGCATCGCGATCGGCACCCACGGCAAGACGCATACGCCGATGCCGCACGCCGCCGACCTCGACGCCGAACTCGGCGGCGCGCGCACCGCGGTCGCCGCCTACCTCGCCGATGGGCGGCCGCCGGCGACGATGTCGTTCCCGCACGGCCGCTACGACGCGGCGATCGCCGAACGCGCGCGCGCCGCCGGCTTCGAGCTGGTGTTCACCAGCGACCCGACGATCAACCCGGCCGGCGACCGGCCGGGCTGGCTGCTGGGCCGGCTCGGCTTCGAGCAGTCCGGCATCGTCGACCGCGCCGGCCGGTTCCGGCCCGACAAACTCGCACTGCACCTGTTCCGGCGGCCGATTCGCGCGCTCGCGGCAGGCTGATGCGCCGTTGGTAGTTTTTCGCCGTTGCCGTTGCTTTCTGCTTTTGATGTTTCGCCCTAAAGCAAGCCGAGCATCGCAGGGCGACGAGGTCGCAGAGGCGCCCCGTGTTTGAGCGAAACGAGTTGGGGCGCCGTGCCTCGTCGTCCGAGAAGCGCAGGGGACGCCGGACGAGAGGGCTTTTGGTTCCTTTTGGCCCGTCAAAAAATGTCCGGGAGACATTTTTGACATCGCGTCAGCGATGGCCCGCACGGGTGGCGGCCAGGGATGGACCGCCACAAAAGGGACTCGGCCGCGCAGCGGACGAAAGCTCTTGATGTTGCTGTTGCTCTTTTCTGCGCCAGCCATCCTCACCAGATAACCACGGCAGAAGATCAGAGCAACAGCTTCCGCACGCTGCGCGCGCGGGTCACTTTTGTCTTGGCAAAAGTAACCAAAACCGTGGTCGCCGGCGCGAGCCGGCACGGCTGCGCCGTGCCGGTCCCCTGCGCTTCTCGGTCGGCCAGGCACGCTGCCCCAACTCGCTTCGCTCAGACACGGGGCAGCTCTCCGGCCTGGCCGACCTGCGATGCTCGGCTCGCTTTAGGCGCCAACAGCCAAAGCCAAAGCCAAAGCCAAAGCCGGAGCCGGAGCCGGAGCACCTGGAGACCGGCAAAACCCTCCCCGACCGCTACTCGTCCTCGTCCGCCGAGGTCAGATGAATCGCGACCGCAGCGGCCGCGCTGCCGTCGGACCAGCGACCGAACACCGGCCGCCGGCCGCGGTCGACGAAACCGGCTGCGGTCCAACCGGCAGCACGTGCGTCGGCGCCGGCGAACTCGACCGACACGGCGGCGTGGCCGGCCTTGCGCGCCGCGCGCAACAGCGCGGCGACGCGTGCATGGCCGATGCCGGTTGCCGCGTCGTCCGACCAGAAGTCACGTACGTGCAGCACGGCGTCCTCGACCTGGCAGGCAAACCAGGCGCGCAGCGCGCCGTCCGCTCCGGTCAGCAGCAGGTAGCGCGTCCGGGCCAGCGGCGAGGCGTCGAAGCGCCAGCGCGCGAACGCGGCGTCGCGCACGCCGACCACGCCCTCGCCCTTGGGCGAGGCTGCCCACAAGGTGTCGAAGCGCGCATCGGCGGCCTCGCTCCAGGCTGCCGCAAGCCGCTCACGTGGCACGCGCACCGTATCGACCAGCGCCCGCGCGCGATCGAGCACGAAGCCGGCGACGGCCGCCAGCGGCCGCGGCAGGCGCCGTGCGAGGTAGCCGGCGTGACGCAGCACGCGCGCGCGCCGCACGATGTCGCCGAGGCGATCGTAGCCGACACGCTTGAACACCGCGGCGGCCTTGGGATTGGGGAAGCCGTAGAGCAGGCCGAAGCGCTCGCCGCCGGCCTGCGCCAGCCCGCCCTGCAGCATCAGTGCCGGGCCCAGCGAGCGATGCTCGGGCAGCACGGCCAGGTCCACCAGCACACCCGCGGCGATCGGCTGCCCATCGCGCAGCATGCGGCGCGGCCCGGCTGCCGCCGCGCCGACGGCCGCGCCGACGGCCGTGCCGTCGGGTCCGTGGCGCAGCAGCTGCAGCAGCGGCGCGCCGTACGGGCACTGCGCATAGAACCAGTCGTACTTGGCCTGCATGCGCGCGTCCTGGCCGAGGTTTCCACGCCAGATGCCGAGCACGGTGGCGCGGTCGCGCGCCACGTCGCCCGGCGCGACGGCGTAGGCCGGCGCGTTCACGCGTGCAGGTCCAGCTCCGCGACCTCGCCGACCAGCACCGGTGGACGGTGCAGGTACTGGGTCGTGCGCCGCTTGTTGCGGATGTCGGCGTAGACCGCTTCGGCCTGCTCGACGCCGATGCCCAGCGCAGCAGCCAGTTCGGCGGCCGGCCGGTCGTGGTTGAGTGCCCACAGCGCCAGGTCCATCGAGCGGTACGGCAGCGCGAAATAGAACTCGTCCTGGCCCTGCGCGAGGCTGTAGGTGTCGGTGGTCGGCACCGCCGCGCAGACCCGCTCGGGCAGGCCCAGGTGGCGCGCCATCGCGTAGACCTGGGTCTTGTACAGGTGCGCGATCGGCTTGACGTCGGCGGAGCCGTCGCCGTTCTTGACGAAGAAGCCCTGGTCGTACTCCAGCCGGTTGGGCGTGCCGACCACGCCGTAGTTGAGGCGGTCGGCGTGGTAGTACTCCAGCGTCTTGCGGATACGCTGCTTGAAGTTGGTCGCGGCGACGATCTGCAGGTACTCAGACAGGCCCAGCACGCGCTCGTGCGGCGTGCCATCCGGCGCTTCGGCGATCAGCTTGAAGACGTTGATGCGCCCCTCGATACCGCCGTCGATGACGATCTTGAAACGCCAGCCCTCGCCGTACTCGGGCAGCGCGCGGCGCACCGCGGCGTCGCGCGCGGCGTAGCAACCGATCGCCGCCAGCGCCGGCGCGATGTCCACCGTCTCCACGCGCACGCCCAGGTGCTCGGCCAGGATGCCGGCGCGGACGGCGCTGTCGTCGGAGGAATCGCGCTCGGGCAGGATCAGCGCGAACACGCGCTCGGGACCGAGCGCGCGCACCGCCAGCGCGATGCTGCACGACGAGTCGATGCCGCCGGAGATCGCCACCACCAGGCCGCGCTTGTGCAGCACGCGGGCGGTCACCTCGCGCAGGCGTGCCGCGATGCGGTCGGCCTCCTGTGCGTAGTCCAGGTCCAGTACGTCGAAAGTCAGAGCGCTCACGAGGCCTCCTGCGCGGCGGATTCGGTCAACAGGGCGCGCCGGATCTTACCGGACGCGGTTTTGGGCAGGGCCGCAACGAACTGGACCTGCTTGGGGATCTTGTACGCGGCCAGCCGTGCGCGGCAGTGCGCCTTGATGCGATCGGCGTCCGGCGTCGCGCCGGCGGCCGGCACGATGACCGCCTTGATCGCCTGGCCGAGCGTTTCGTCGTCGATGCCGACCACGGCGACCTCGGCGACCTCGGCCAGCTCGCTGATGGCTTCCTCGACGTCGAGCGGGTGCACGCGGTGCGCGCCGGTCTTGATCATGTCGCTGCGCCGGCCGGCGAGGAACAGGAAGCCCTCCGCGTCGAGCCGGCCGAGGTCGCCGGTGCGCAGCCAGCCTTCGTGCAGCACCGCGGCGCTGGCCGCCGGGTCGTTCCAGTAGCCGGCCATGACGCCCGGCCCCTGTGCCCAGACCTCGCCGTCGGTGCCGGGCGGCAGCGCCTCGCCGGCCTCGCCGTGCACCGCGATGCGCATGCCGGGAATCGCGATGCCGGCCGAGCCGGGCTTGTCGTCCAGGCGCTCGGGCGGCAGGTAGGTCAGGCGCGCGGTGGCCTCGGTCTGGCCGTACATCACGTAGAGCGCCGCCTGCGGCAGCGCCGCGCGCAGCCGCCCGGCCAGTGCCGGCGCCATCGCACCGCCGGCCTGGGTCAGGTAGCGCAGGCAGGACAGGTCGTAGTCGGCCAGCGCCACGCGGTCGAGCAGCAGCGCATAGGTCGAGGGTACGCCGGAGAAGCCGCTGGCCCGCTCGCGCGCCAGCGCCTCGACGATCAGGTGCGGGAACACCAGGTTCGGCTCGATCACCAGCCGCGCGCCGGCCGCCAGGTGCGTGTGCAGCACCGAGGCGCCGTAGGAGTAGTAGAACGGCAGGATCGAGACGATCGAGTCGCCCGGCCCCAGCGCCAGGTACTGGACGATCGCCGCGACGTTCGCGGCGAAGTTGGCCTGCGTCAGCATCACGCCCTTGGGCGCGCCGGTGGTGCCGGAGGTGTAGAGGATCGCGGCCAGCGCGGCCGGATCGGTGGGCTCGACGCCGAGCGGCGCGGCCGCCTGCGTCGCCGCCCAGTCCGCCGCGCCGGCACCGGTGCCGTCGAGCACGATCCGCAGCGGAGCCGCGTCCAGCGCGCCGACCGCCTCGGCCGCATCACGGCTGGCGGCCTCGTGGACGACGATGCGCGCGCCGGCGTGGCGCAGCCACGGCGCGAAGTCGCGCGCACGCGCCTGCGCATTGAGCGGCACCACCACGGCGCCGGCGATCCACGTGCCGTACCAGGCGATCGCCGCCTCGATGCGGTTGGGCAGGATCAACGCGACGCGATCGCCGGGAACGCAGCCGTTGGCGCGGAGGAAACCGGCGAAGCGCCGCGCCGCCTCGACGAAGCCGGCGTAGTCGATGCGCTGCGCGCCCTGGACCAGGGCGACACGTCGCGGCTCGGACAAGGCGATCGCCGCGACCCGATCGGCCAGAGCGATCATCGGCGTCGGCTCAGGCGGCGAGCCTGCGCGCGAGGAACGCGCTGATCGTATCGATCGAGTCGAAATTGGCCGGCACCATCTCCTCCGGGACGATGCGCAAGCCGTGCGTCTCCTCGATGAAGCCGATCAGTTCGAGGATGCCGGTCGAATCGACGATGCCGTTGCCGATCAGCGAATCGGCATCGGCCAGCGCCGTTTCGTCGTCCGTGAACAGGAAGTTCTTCAGCACAAACTGCCTGACCTGCTGCCGGTGATCCATGCCTTCCCCACGCGTCGTTGAACGATCGGGCGCGATTATGCCTGATACGCACGGGGGGCGACCCGCCGGCCGGGGAGGCCCGGCTAGCGTTGGTCGAGCAGCAGTGTGGAAAGGATGCCGACGAAGGCCTGGTTGTCGGCGAAGCCGCTGGCGCGCCCGGCCCGGGCCTTGGCGTAGAGCCGGCCGACCGCGTCCACGTCGAACAGGCCGCAGCGGCGCAGGTTCCGCGGGTCGAACAGCGCGGCGACGTAGTCCAGCGGCTCGCCGTCGACGAAGAAGCTGGCGCTGTCCGGCGCGCGGTAGGGCTGCTTGGTGCGGGTGGCGATGTCGGCCGGCAGCAGGTCGGCCAGCGCCTTGCGCAGGATCGCCTTCTCGGTCAGGCCCTGGATCTTGTACGAGGGCGGCAGCCGGTTGGCGAACTCGATCAGCGTGTGGTCCAGGTACGGGAAGCGCGCCTCGATCGAACCGGCCATCGCGACGCGATCGCCCTGCGAGGACAGGAGGTAACCGGCCAGCAGCGTCTTGGCCTCCACGTACTGGTCGCGCGCCAGCGGCGACCAGCGCGCGATGCCCTCCGGCAGGCGCGACTCGACGAAGGCCAGCGGGTCGCGCTCGCCGGCCGCGACGCGCAGCTCCGGCGCCAGGAACATCAGCGCGCGCCGCGAGGTGGTCCAGCGCGGCAGGTGGGCGAACACCGGCCGGTCGATGTGCTCGCGCCCCTGGCCGAAGAACGAGGCGGCGAAGGCCGGGTTGCCGACCGGCGAATGCTCCAGGTAGCCGTACAGGCGGCCGAGCAGCTTGGGCCGCAGCTGCGAGTCCGGCTGGCGCGCCCAGAAGCGCCGCACCTTGGCTTCCTTGAACAGGTCGTAGCCGCCGAACACCTCGTCGGCGCCCTCGCCGGTCAGCACGACGCGGTAGCCGGCCTCGCGCACCGCACCGGCCAGCAGCATCAGCGGCACGGCGGCGGTGCGCAGCACCGGGGTCTCGGCGTGCCGGATCAGCCGCGGGAACGCTTCGCCGATCCGGCGACGGTCGATCCTGAGCGTCGTGTGATCGGTCCCCAGGTGGCGCACCATCGCCAGCTGGTGGGCGCTCTCGTCGAACTCCGGCTCGTCGAACGCGACCGAGAACGTGCGCACCGGCGTCGCCGTGAAGCCGCGGATCAGCGCGACGATGCCGGAGGAATCGAGGCCGCCGCTGAGATAGGCGCCGACCGGCACGTCGGCGCGCAGCTGCAGGCGCACCGCGTCGACCAGGCGCTCGCGCAGCTCGGCCGCGGCCTGCTCGATGCCGGCGAACCGCGCCGGCCGCGTTTCGGCGGCATCGGGGAAGGTCCAGTCCCAGTAGCGCGTCAGCGCCTGGCGCCCGTCGGCCTCCACCGCCAGCACGTGGCCCGGCGGCAGGCTGGCGACGTCGGTGTAGACGGTGTCCGGGTCGATCGGCGCCCAGTAGCTGAAAGCCTGCACCAGGCCGGCCGGGTCCAGCCGCCGGCGCTCGGGCACGGCCGCGAACAGCGCCTTGACCTCGGAGGCGAACCACAGCGCACCGCGCGCCTGGGTGTAGAACAGCGGCCGGATGCCGGCCCGGTCGCGCGCCAGCACCAGCCGGCGGCGGGCCTGGTCCCACAGCGCGATCGCGAACTGGCCGTTGAGATGCTCGACGAAGGCGTCGCCGTAGCGGTCGTACAGGTGCACGATCACTTCGGTGTCCGATTGCGTGTAGAAGCGGTGGCCGCGCGCCTCCAGGTCCGCACGCAGCTCCAGGTAGTTGAAGATCTCGCCGTTGAACACGGTCCACACCGTGCCGGTCGGGTTGCGGATCGGCTGGTCGCCGGTGGCCAGGTCGATGATCGACAGCCGCGCATGCGCCAGCCCCGCCCCGTCGGCGACATGGAAGCCGTAGCCGTCCGGGCCGCGATGGTGCAGCGTGTGGATCATCGCCTCCAGCACCGGCCGGGCCGCCTCGGTGCGCACGCCGGAACCCACGAATCCTGCTATTCCGCACACGGGCGCGTCACTCCGTTCCAGGACGTTGCGGGGTGCCGCGCGCGGCCAGCGCCTCGCGACAGGCGGTCAGCGTATCGGCGGCGACCTCGGCCCAGCTGCGCGAGAAGCGCCGCGACAACGCCACCTCGTCCCAGTCGCGCGCGAGCACCGCCGCCAGTGCCCCGGCCAGGGCCTGGGCGTCGCGTGGCGGCACCAGCACCGCGCAGCTGGCGTCGACCACCTCGGGCACGCCGCCGACCGGCGTGGACACCACCGGCCGGCCGCAGGCCAGCGCCTCGACCAGCACGTTCGGATGACCCTCGGAGTAGCTCGGCAGCGTGACCAGGTCCGCGGCCGCCATCCACTCGGCGACCTGCGGCGCCGGCTGCGCACCGGCCAGGCGCAGCCCGTTCGCCGGGTCGGCGGCGGCGGCCGCCAGCTCGGCCTGCAGCGGGCCCTCGCCGACCAGGACGCATTCGGCGCGCGGTCGCACGCGGCGCAGCGTGCGCAGCGCCTCGACCAGCTCGCGCAGGCCCTTCTCGGCGACCAGCCGGCCGACGTAGAGCACCAGCTCGGCGTCGGCGGCGACGCCCAGGGCCGCGCGCGCCGCAGCGCGGTCTCGGCGGTGGAAGATCGTCGCATCGCAGCCGTTGGCGATTACGCGCACGCGCGCCGGATCGGCGCCGTAGTCCTCGACGGCGAGGCGGCCGAGGTCGGCGCTGACCACCAGCAGGCGGTCGGCGCCGCGCACGACCGGCACCGTCAGGCGCCGGCTGATCGCGTCGCGCACGCGGATGTCCGAGCCGCGCGCGCCGGCCACGAACGGTACGTCCAGGCGGCGGGCGACGCGTTGCGCACCGAACGCGTCGGGATAGAGCCAGTAGGCCAGGATCACGTCGGGCGCGAATGCGCGCGCTTCGGCGGCGATCGCGCGCGCGCAGAGCCAGCCGTTGAACGGACGCGTCAGCGCCGGCAGTGCCGGATAGGTGGGCCAGACGGCGTCCAGATCGGTGACGGCGGCGTGCGGGTCGGGCGCGCGGAACAGGTAGCTCGAGGGTTGTGCCCAGCGCGGATAGCGCGCGACCGGGCTCAGCACGCGCACCGTCGCCTGCCGCGCCAGTTCGCGCAGGGTCTGGTGGATCGGGCGTCCACGCGTCGGCTCGCCGGCCAGCGGAAACTGCGAAGTCACGACGAGGAGGCGCATGCGGTCGGCGGTCGGCGGCGGCAAGGGCGGAACGGGGGATTGTAGCGAGTGTGCCGCCTCGCCGGGCCGGCCGGGGCATCCCGCTCCGCGGCGTGTGACGGCCGCCCGGCGCGCGTATGATGCGCGCCGAGCCGCGCCCCCCGGCGCCCGGAGTGGCACCGTGCCGACCGCTTCGCCACCCGCCTCCCGCGTCGTCGAGCTCGATGCGCTGCGCGGCCTGGCCGCGCTCGCGGTGGTCGCCTACCACTACACCACGCTCTACGGGGAGCTCTACGGCCACGCCGGACCGGCACCGCTCTCCTTCGCGTTCGGCAACTACGGCGTGCACCTGTTCTTCCTGATCAGCGGCTTCGTGATCTTCATGACGCTGGAGCGCACGCGCACGGCGCTGGACTTCGTGGTCGGCCGCTTCTCGCGGCTGTTCCCGGCGTACTGGACGGCGATCGTGTTGAGCGCCGTGGTCGTCTACACGATCGGCATGCCCTCGCAGCGCCTGCCGTGGAGCGACGTCGTCATCGATTTCACGATGATCCAGCAGTTGCTCGGCGCCGAGCATCTGGACGGCTCGTACTGGACGCTGGAGGTGGAGCTGTTCTTCTACGCGCAGATGCTGCTGTGGTTCGTGCTCGGCCAGCTCGGGCGGATCCGCTGGATCATCGGCGGCTGGCTGGTCCTGGCCGTGGTCTACGGCCAGGCCGAGCAGCGCGGCGTGCACCTGTCCTACACGCT
Organism: Dokdonella koreensis DS-123; assembly: GCF_001632775.1. NCBI lineage: Bacteria > Pseudomonadati > Pseudomonadota > Gammaproteobacteria > Lysobacterales > Rhodanobacteraceae > Dokdonella > Dokdonella koreensis. Next base: position 1,358,026 of record NZ_CP015249.1, on the reverse strand, counting down.
GCGCGAGCTGTCGATCGCACGCCACATCCCGTTCTTCGCGCTGGGCATCCTGTTCTACCGGCTGCGCACCTATCCGGCGGAACGGCGCACCGACCTGGCGCTGATCGGCCTCACCCTGGTCGCGATCGCGGTCGCCTACCCGCCGGTCTTCACCGCTGCCGCCCTGGTCTGCTCGGGCGTCTTCGCCCTGTTCGTGACCGGCCGCCTGGGCTGGCTGCGCGCAGCGCCGTTCGCCTTCCTCGGGACGATCTCCTACTCGCTCTACCTGCTGCACCAGGCGATCGGCTTCAGCCTGATCTGGCACTTCGAGCAGGCCGGCCTCGGCGGCGGGACCGCCGGGCTGTGCGCGGCCGTCGTCGTGACCGCGCTGGCGACGGCGCTGACCTTCACGGTCGAGCGGCCGGCGATGCGCCTGATCCGCGACGCCTGGAAACGCCGGCGCAGCATCGCCGCGTAGCCGGCGCCCGGCGGCAGCCCGCAGGCGCGGCCCCGCGGATGCGCCGGTGCCGCACGCGACCGGCGCCCGCGGCTTCAGCCGGCGCCGAAGGTCCGGTCGAGCCCGCGCCGCACGCCGACCTGCGGCGTCCAGCCGAGGCGGTCGCGCGCGGCGGACAGGTCGAAGTTGGCCAGCGGGCGCAGCGAGGCGACGCGGTAGCGCGTCAGCGGCACGTCGCGCCGCAGCACCTTGCCGAGCAGTTCCACGCCGTGCGCCAGCGTCGAGAAGACGCCGACCGACACGCGGCTCAGGCGCAGCTCGTCGCCGAGCTTGCCGCGGACGCGGTCGAGGTATTCCTGCTGGGTGACCGGCTCGCCGTCGACGATGTTGAACACCTGGCCGACCGCGGCCGGCGCGCTCGCCGCCAGGCGCAGCGCATCGACGACGTCGTCGACGTAGACCAGCGGGATCGTCTGGCCGGCCTCGCCGATCGCCAGCCAGCGCCCGGCCAGCGCGACCGTGCCGTTGGGCGTGACCTTCTCGGCGCCCGGCCCGAAGATCTGGCCCGGCCGCAGGATCACCGCCGGCAGGCCGCGGCCGCGGATCGCATCGGCCACGTACTGCTCGGCCGTCAGCTTGGTCTGGGTGTAGGCGCCGCGGCGCTGCGGCGTCGGCTCGAACACCGAGGTCTCGGTCACCGGCACGGCCGGGTCGCGGCCGGCGTGGTCGAGCACGCTCAGCGAGCTGACGTAGACCAGGCGGCCAGTGCCGTGGCGCAGGCAGGCATCGACGACGTTGCGCGTGCCCCAGGTCGTGCCGGCCTCGAAGTCGCGCAGGCCGCCGCGCATCGCCGCGCCGACGTGATAGACCACCGGCACGCCGGCCACGGCGTGATCGACGATGCGCGGATCGCCGAGATCGCCGATGACCTGCTCGATGCCCGCGTCCGCGGCGTAGGCGGCGACCGGGCGCCGCACCAGCACACGCACGCGCTGGCCGTCGGCCCGCAGCCGCGCGACCAGCGCCCGGCCGAGAAAGCCGGCGGCGCCCGTCACCAGCGCGTCGGCCGGCGCCGGCGTCACCGCCAGGCGCGCGTCCAGTTCCTCGCGCCGCAGGCGGTCGGGCTCGGCGCAGGCGGCCTCCAGCAGGCGGACGATGCGCAGCGCGTCCTCGCCGGTGAACGGCGGCCGCGCGTTGTCGCGGGCGGCGTGGGCGAAATCCGCCGCGCCTTTCTGGATGCCCGGCGAAGGCCGCAGCAGGCCGGTGGCGAAGCGCACCACGTTCCACGGCACGCGCACGACGTCGGCCACCGCGCTCAGCCAGGTATTGATGACGATGCCGATGAACTTCGGTCCCGGCAGCACGCGATGGATGCGGCAGGTCTGCAGGAAGCGGTCCACCTCGATCGTCCCGCGCGTGCCGCGCACCACCAGGCGGCTCTCCATCGGCCGCGCGTTCCACGACAGCAGCAGCCGGCCGATCGCGCCCTCGCCGGCCGCGCGCACCTGCCATTCGTCGAAGCGCAGGTTCGGGTCGCGGCCGCTGGACTGGAAACGGACGTCGAGGTCGCGCAGCGGCCCGATGAACGCCTCCAGCGTGTAGAGGCCGTGCACGCCGAGGTCGCGGAACGGATAGGAGCCTTGCGCGACCTGGCCCGGCAGCGGGCCGCCGGCATACGCCGGATATTCCGAGCTGCGCAGCACGTCCACCGAGACGACCTCGCCGATCCGCCCTGCGCGCACCGTCTCGAGCGCCTTGATGACCACCGGATCGAGCAGGTCCGAATGGTTGACGCCGAGGATCAGGCCCTTCTCCTCGGCCTTGGCGATCATCGCCTCGCATTCGGCCACGGTGTCGGCCATCGGCTTCTCGACCAGGACGCCGCAGCCGAACGTGTCCATCGCGCGGATCGCCAGCGCGGCGTGCGAGGCCGGTGGCGTCAGGATGTAGACCGCGTTCGGGCGCGCCGGCGCGAGATCGTCCAGGTCGGCGACGACCCGCTCGATGCCGAAGCGCTGTGCCAGCGCATGGGCCGCCTCGAGGTTGGTGTCGCACAGGCCGACGACCTCGACGAAGTCGAGCCGCTTGAGCGCCGCCAGGTGATGGCTGGCGACATAGCCGGCGCCGACGACGGCGACGCGCAGCGTGGAGGCGGGAGCACTCATGGGCGGTGTCCTTGGAATCAGCGGGAAGAAGGGGGAACGCGCGCGGCGAGTGTGCCGGCGACCTCGGCCAGGACCGCCTCGACGCGGCGGTCCCAGGTCTGGTCGGCCACCGCGGCGCGGCGCTCGGCGGCACCGGCCTCGGGGCCGGCGCCGATCGCCGCGTCGAGCGCGGCGAGGAAGCCGCCGCGATCGTCCGCCAGGCGTACGACGTCGGCGAACTTCTCGATCTCCGGGTTGCGCACGCTGACCACCGGCTTGCCGGTCGCGAGGTATTCGCGCAGCTTCAGCGGATTGGCGTTGGCGACCTGCCGGTTGAGACGGTACGGGATGATCGCCGCGTCGAACGCCTTGGCCCATTGCGGCAGCGTCGCGTAGGGCTGTGCGCCGGCGAGGCGCACGTTCGGCAGCGCGGCCAGCCGCGCGACGTCGACCGCCGCATGGCCGACCAGCAGGAAGGTCCAGGCCGGGCGCTGCCGCGCCAGCCATTCGATCAGCTCCAGGTCGATCCATTCGTGGATCGACCCGAAATAGCCGATCACCGGATGCGGCAGGCCGCGCGCAGCCTCGGCGACCGGCGTGGCCGGATCGGCAGCGCGGCCGAACAGGTCCACGTCCACGCCGTGCGGCGAGAACACCGTGTGCGGGTTCTGCGCGGTCTTGGCGGCGACCAGCGCCGGCGGCGCGACGAAGACGATATCGGCCGCGCGCGTCAGCGCCAGGTCGCAGGCGGCGATGCGGGTGCTGTCCACGCCCGGGTGCGCGGCGTAGTCGTCGATGCAGTAGTAGACGCACAGGTCCTCGCCGAGGCGGCCGGCCAGGAAGCCCGGGTGCGGCACCACGAACCAGGCGATGCGGCGGTCGATGCCGGCGGCCTTCAGCGCGCGCCGCACCGCCCAGCCGCCGAACCAGCGGTTGAACGCGTCCACGCCGGGGATGCGGCGGAACGGCAGCTGCGGGATCGTGCAGTGCCACAGCTGCCCCTCGATCCGCGTCGGCGGACGCAGCGCGGCCGTCAGCTTGCGCAGGGCGCGGCGCAGGTCGCGGCCGCTGGCCTGCGGCGCACGCATGCCGGGCGAGGAGACGTACAGCACCGGCATCGCCCGGGCCAGGCGGCTGGCGACATGGTGGCTGCTGGTGCGGTTCTCGGCGTGCCAGTCGTTGCCGAAATAGACGACACCGCGGCCGGCCAGCGCCGCCTGCGGATCAGTCATTGCGCCACCAGCACACCAGCCACACGGTACCGCCGTGCCAGATCCAGTCCTTGGTGAGGCCCGGAATCCGCTCCAGGTGCGGGCCGACCCGGCGCAGCGCCGGCGAGAACACCGTGACCAGGCACTGCCGGCCGAGGTGGCTCATTCGCTCCAGCGTGGCATCGATGTCCTTCACGTAGTAGAGCATTTCGCAGGCGGTCACCAGGTCGAACCGGCCCTTCTGGTCGCCCCAGGGCTGGCTGGCGATGTCGGCCACGGCGAAATGGGCCTGCGGCAGCCGCGACCGCGCGCGCGCGATCGCGTTCTCGCTGACGTCGATGCCGTAGACCTGGTCGGCCAGGCGCGCGAAGTGCTCGGTCTGGTGGCCCTCGCCGCAGCCGAGCTCGAGCAGCGAGCCGGGCCGGTCGAACGCGCGCGCGACGATGCGGCCGGTCCCCACGAACCGCGCCTGCTCCAGCGGCGAGTCGAGGTTCCACGGATCGCTGACCGTATAGGCGAGGTCCAGCCGCGCGTAGTTGTCGGCGCCGCCGACGCCGCGCATCGCGTACTTCATCCACGAACGCCGACTGATTTTCTGGAACAGCGCCTTGGCACGCCCCATCATCGCTCGATCCTCCGGTCCATGCTCTTGCCGCGCCGACGCCCGTGCGGGCGCTCAGCAGCGCGGAGGCGGAAGCTTGTTCGCCCCCGGATGCGCGCTCGGGGTCCCCAGCGGCCGCAGGGGCGAACTGTACCAGCCATTGACGGTGCCGCAGCGGAACGTGATCCACGACGGCCCGTAGTCCCAGCGCTGGTCGGTTTCCAGCAGCGGTGCGCCGAGCAGCGCGCGCACCACCTTCTTGGAGGTACCCAGCTCGATGCGCCGCTCGGCCGCCACCGCCGGTTCCGATGCACCGGACGCCGGGACCGGCGCGGACGGCGGCGCCGGCGGGTCCGGAATCAACACGCCGAGGCCGACCGCCACCAGCAGGACCAGCACGCCGACCGTGCCGAGCCAGCCGCCGATGCGCGATGCCGGCGCTTCTGCCGCGGCGGCAGCGGCGGCCGGTGCCGGCGCTTCGCCGGTCACGCCCGCGCCTGCCGGGCGCGACGGCAGCGGCGCGCCTGGCAGGCGGCCGTGCCGGCGCTGGAATTCCAGCGCGCTGGCGTACAGCGCATTGAGCCGCTGCAGTTCGCCGACATCGGCGGCACCGTCGGGCCGGTCCGGATGCAGGTCGGCCACGCGCCGGCGATAGGCCTGCCGGAACGCCTCCGGCGAGCAGCCCGGCGCCAGGCCGAGCGCCTGGTAGAGCTCTAGGAAATTCGTATCGCGCGCCATGGTCCTGTCTTCCCCCGGCGCAATTCTACTCCGACCGGCAGGCGAGGCCGCCGCTGGAACGCGCGCCGCCGGCGGCCTGCAACCGAAGTTCACCTGCCGCCACGTGCCGCGACGGCCGGCGGTGGACAGTCCATCCACGCGCGTGCATGCTTGCCCGGTCATCCGGCGTTCCGAAGCGGACCGGCCAGAGCTTCGCCGACACAGGGGATACCCGAGATCGCGAAATGGCGGGATGCGCCCGCTCCGACCGTATTCCGTTCTCGACGGGCTACGGCTCAGCTCACGGAAATGGAAATGGAAGCGACCTCGTCCCGCACCTCCGGCAGTGGAAAGCGCCAGACGCTGGCCCGCTGGTTTCACGCCAGCGGCCTGCTGCCGGGACTGCAGCGCCTGCGCGGCGTGCTGCGGCGCGACCTGCGCATCCTCGCCTACCACCGCGTCGTCGACGTGCCGGATCCGGCGTGCTTCGGCTTCGACCTGGCCGTGGTCAGCGCCTCGCCGGACCAGTTCCACCGCCAGATGGACCTGCTGCGCCGGCGCTTCAATCCGGTGCGGTTCCAGGACCTGATCGCGGCGCTCGACGGCGGGCCGCCGCTGCCGCGCGATCCGGTCATCGTCACCTTCGACGACGGCTACGACGACAACTACCACGTGGCCTTCCCGATCCTCCGCGCGCTGGGTGTGCCGGCGACCTTCTTCGTCTCCACCGGGCACATCGACAGCGGCCTGCCCTATGCCTACGACTGGCTGGTGCACATGGTCTGCTTCACGCCGGCCGAGCGGATCGTGCTGGCGCCGCTCGGGCTCGACCGTGCGCTGCCGGCCTCGCTGCCGGAGCGGCGCGCCTTCGCGGAGGCGCTGCTCGATCGCCTGAAGGCCTTCGACGACGCCGTGCAGGCCGACCTCATCGCCACGCTGGAGAGCGCCTGGCAGATGCCGCGCGCGCCGCAGCGCGACTGCCGGCCGATGACCTGGCCGCAGCTGCGCCAGATGCAGGAGGCCGGCATGGAGATCGGCTCGCACGGCGTCCATCACCGGATGCTGGCCAAGCTGCCGGAGGCGGCCATGGAGGAGGAGGTGGCGGCGTCCAAGCAGCGGCTCGACCGCGAGCTGCCGCGGCCGGTGGACGTCCTGTCCTATCCGGTCGGCGGGCCGGACGCCTACGACGCGCGCGTGATCGCGGCGGTGGCGCGGCACGGCTACCGGATCGCCTGCAGCTACGTCAGCGGCACCAACCCGCTGGCCGCCCCGCCCCGCCATGCGCTGCGGCGGCTGCCGGTCGAGCGCGAGATGCAGGCGCCGTGGTTCTCGGCCATGGTCACCTGGCCGGAGGTCTTCGGCTACCCTTCACGCCTTCGGCTCGGCTGAGCGGAACGCACCCTCTTCATGTTCTTCTTCATGCTGCTCTACCTGGTGCTGGTGCTGATCCGGCCCCAGGACTATCCGGCGATGGCCGAGGCCCTGCCCGTGCCGGTGCTGCAGGTGACCCTGGGGCTGGCGCTGGTGGCGTGGCTGGCGTCGCGGGCGAAGTCCTTCGCCGCCCCGCAGTACCTGCTGATCGGCCTGTTCCTGGTCGTGCTGATGGTCTCCAAGGTCGTCAACGGCTGGGCCGGCGGCGCCCTGGTGCAGTTGCTGAAGTTCGGGCCGATCGTCGCCGCCTTCGTGATCCTCGCCAATGCCGTCACCACGCCGGCGCGCATCCGCACGGTGATGGTGGTCTTCGTGCTGTGCTCGACGGTGCTGGCGATCCACGGCATCGACCAGGTGCAGACGGGCATCGGCTGGACCGGCGAGCCGTTGTCGCAGGGCACGCGCATCCAGTACGTGGGCATCTTCAACGACCCCAACGACCTGGGACTGCTGTTCGTGATGTGCCTGCCGATGGCCCTGTACCTGTCCAGCCGCGGCGGCCTGCTCGGCCTGCGCCGGCTGTTCTGGTGGGCGGCCGGCGGGACGCTGCTGTACGGCATCTACCTGACCAATTCGCGCGGCGCACTGCTGGCCCTGGTCACCCTGGTCGGCGCCTACGTCTGGCAGCGGCGCGGCCTGGTCAGCGCGGCGGTGTTCGGCGGCGTCGGCCTGGTCGGCCTGATGCTGATTCCCTCGCGCCTGTCGGAGCTGGACATCGACGAGTCCTCGGCGATGGGCCGCGTGGACTCGTGGTACGAGGGCATCCAGATGTTCATCGCCGATCCGCTGTTCGGCATCGGCGCCGACGGCTTCTCGGACCTGCACTACCTGACCGCGCACAACTCGTTCGTGCTGGTGCTGGCCGAGACCGGCATCATCGGCTACACGATCTGGCTGGCCTTCGTCGGCTACTGCTTCCGCATGCCGCTGGCGGTGCTGCGCATGCAGCGCCAGCCGGCCGACGCGGCGGCGGCCAGTGCCTGGGCGGCCGAGCGCAAGCTGGCCCTGACGCTGCTGCTGAGCCTGTTCGGCTTCTTCGCCGCGGCCTTCTTCCTGAGCCGCAGCTACATCATCCTGCTCTACCTGCTGGCCGCCGTGGTGGTCGGCTACTACGCCGGCGCGCGCCAGCGCTATCCGGATCTGCCGACGTTCGACCTCGGCAAGGACCTGGTGCTGTGGCCGCTGGTCTCGGTCGCCTCGATCGTGTTCCTCTACGTGCTGGTCAAGGTGATGCTGGGGCTGGCATGAACGCGCGATCGGGCACCCTGCGCAACACGCTGTTCTCGTCGGTGGGCATCTATACCGAGTACGTGCTCGGCATGCTGACCTCGATCATCATCGCCCGCTACCTGGGACCCGGTGACTTCGGCGCGTACAGCATGGTGGTGTGGCTGGTCGCGATGGGCGTGGCGATCACCAACTCCGGTACCGCCAGCGCGGCGATCCGCTTCGTCGCCGAGATGCGCGGCAGCGACCGCCCGGAGCTGATCGTGCCGGTGCTGGCGTTCCTGCGCCGCGCCCAGCGTCTGTTCCTGCTGGCGGTGCTGCTCGCCGGCGGCGCGCTGTTCGCGTTCGCCGGCGGCAAGCTGGCGCCCGGGTTCAACCACGTGGTGCTGTTCGGCTTCCTGGTGCTCGCGGTGACGCTGCGCTCGCAGTACATGTTCAACATCGGCGTCTGCAAGGGCTTCGAGGACTTCCGCTCGACCGCCATCGTCGCGCTGGTGGCCACGCCGGCCAACCTGGCCCTGGTCGTGGCCTGCTGGTGGTTCGACGCACCGGTCGAGGCGCTGCTGGCCGTGTTCGTGGTGTCGAGCGCGGTGTTCTTCGCCGTCTCGCACCACAAGGCGCGCGCGCTGCTGCCGGCCGTCCCGCCGGCCCCGGCGCTGCCGCCGGAGCTGCGCGCGCGGATCGCCCGCCACATGCGGATGACGGCGATGATCGTCACCGTCGGCTTCTTCGCCGCCAGCGAGGTGGAGGTGCTGTTCCTGAACCTCTACGGCCTGGCCGCCGCCGCCGGCCAGTTCAAGGTGGCCTATCAGCTGGCTTCGGGCGCCGCCCTGCTGGTGCCGGGGGTGTTCGGTGCGCTGCTGCTGCCGATGATGGCGCATGCGCTCAGCCAGGGCCGCGAGATCGCCGGCCGGCGCTTCGCCGCCTCCACGGTGTACCTGTCGCTGCTGGCGTTCCCGCTGATCGCGTTCGGCTTCGTCTTCGGCAGCTCGGTGATCACGCTGCTGTTCGGCAGCGCCTACCAGGCGGCCGGCCCGGTCTTCGCCTGGTGCCTGTTCGCCGCCTCGATCGTCACGGTCTCGCAGGGCGGTTCGAGCCTGCTGCTGAGCGCCGACCGGCAGGTGGTGGTGCTGCTGGTGGTGATCTTCTGCGGCCTGCTCAAGATCGCGCTCGATGCGCTGCTGATCGCCCGCTACGGCCTGGACGGTGCGGCGACGGCCTATGTGATCGTCTCGCTGGCGTCCTCGGCGTCGATGATCGGCATGGGCATCCGCACCAGCGGCGTCGGCCTGGACGTCGGCCGGCTGGCGCGCATCGCATTGGCCGCCGCGCTGGCCGCCGCTGCCGCCTGGCCGCTGCGCGGGCAGTGGCCGCCGCTGCCGACGCTGCTGGTCGGCGGCCTCGTGCTGGCGCCGGTCTACGCGCTGGCCACGCTGCTGCTACGCTGCTGGAGCGAGGCCGACATCGGCCATCTGCGCCTGCTGCACGCACGCTTCGCCAAGGGGCGGCCGCGCGTGCTGGCGCAGCTCCTGGCCTGGGCCGAACGCCGCTGAAGGGGGAGAACGGCAGATGGGCATCGGGTACGAAAAACTGTTCCGCCGCGTGTTGTTTCCGCTGTACGACCAGGTACTGGCCGGCCGCGGCACGCTCGGCTTCCTCGCCGAATACGAGCACAGCCAGTGGCTGCCGCCCGAGCGCCTCGAAGCGCTGCGCTGGGACAAGCTCAAGCGGCTGCTCGAGCACTGCTGGCGCGAGGTGCCCTACTACCGGCAGCGCTGGTCCGAACTGGGCATCACGCCCGACGCGATCGCCACGCCGGCCGATTTCGCCCGCCTGCCGGTCCTGACCAAGCACGACATCCGCACGCATTTCGAGGCGCTCAAGGCCGACTCCTGGCGCGACAAGCTGCTCTACAAGTCGACCAGCGGCTCGACCGGAGAACCCTTTCGCTTCGGCTACACGCGCGAGAGCAACGACCGCCGCTCGGCGGTGATGTGGCGCAGCTACGGCTGGGCCGGCTCGCGGCCCGGCCGGCGCACGCTGTACCTGTGGGCGGTGCCGTCCGGCTTGCGGCCGCTGCAGGCGCTCAAGCAGCGTCTCTACAACCGGGCCTACAACCGGCTGATGCTCGACAGCTTCACGATGCGCGAGGACACGATGGCCGAGTACGCCGCGGCGATCGACGCGTGGCGGCCGGAGATCATCGTCGGCTACGTCGGCCCACTGGTCCGGCTGGCCCAGTGGCTGCTCGCCCAGGGCCGCCGCATCCACGCGCCGGCGGCGATCCTCGGCGCGGCCGAGTCGCTGCACGACTTCCAGCGCGAGGTGATCGAGCGCGCGTTCGGCTGCCCGGCGTTCAACACCTATGGCTGCCGCGAGTTCATGCTGATCGCCAGCGAGTGCGAGCAGCGCACCGGCCTGCACGTCAATGCCGACCACCTCTACGTCGAGATCGGCTCGCCGCTGCCGAGCGCGACCGATGCCGGCACCGGCGAGATCATCGTCACCGACCTGCACAACTACGGCATGCCGTTCATCCGCTACGCCACCGGCGACCTCGCCACGCCGGCGACCGCGCCGTGCAGCTGCGGCCGCGGCCTGCCGCTGGTCGGCAAGGTCGAAGGCCGCAAGCTCGACGCCATCCGCACGCGCGACGGCCGCATCCTGCCCGGCGAGTACTTCCCCTACATCTTCAACGACATGAAATGGGTCAAGCGGTTCCGGATCGTGCAGCGCAGCCTGCAGGCGGTCGATCTGCTGCTGGTCGTCGACGGCCAGGCCGATGCCGCCCGGCTGGACGCCGTCCGCGCGCTGGTCGCGCGCACGCTCGGCGACGGCATCGACATCCGCATCCAGGTCGTCGACGACATCCCGGTTGCCGCCAACGGCAAGTTCCGCGTGACCATTTCCGAGCTTTCAGAACCATGAACATCACCCACGTCGTCGAGAACCTCAATCGCGGCGGCCTGGAACGCGTGGTCATCGACCTGGTGCGCGTCCAGCGCGCGGCGGGCCATCGCTGCCAGGTCGTGTGCCTGTTCGAGGAAGGCGCCCTCGCCGAGGAGCTGGCGACGCTCGACGTCCCCGTCACCGCCTGCGGCAAGCAGCCCGGCTTCGACCTCGGCACGGTCCGCCGCGCGCGCGCGCTGATCCGCGGCCACGGTACCGAGGTGCTCAACACGCACAACGCGATGGCGCACTACTACGCGACGCTGGCCTCGCTGGGCCTGCGGCTGCGCCGGGTCAACACGCGCCACAGCATGGGCGTGACACCCAACCACCGGCGCCGCGACTGGCTGTACCGCGGCGCGGTGCGGCTGACCGATACGGTGATCTCGGTGTCGCGGGCTTCCTGCGAAGCGGCCATCGCGCAGGGCCTGGTGCCGGCCGCCAAGTCGATCGCGATTCCGAACGGCATCCCGATCGGCGATTTCCAGCCGCGCTCGGCCGCGGCGCACGCCCACCTGAGCCAGGCGCTGCAGATCGCGCCGGACACGCACATCCTCGGCACGGTCGGGCGGCTGCATCCGGCCAAGGACCACGCGATGCTGCTGCGTGCCTTCGCGCGGCTGCTCGGCGAGCGGCCGCGCAGCGCGCTGGTCATCGTCGGCGACGGCAGCCTGCGCACCGACCTGGAACGCCAGGCCCGCGACACGGGCATCGCCGGCCAGGTGCATTTCCTCGGCGACCGCAGCGACGTCAAGCAGCTGCTGTGCGGCTTCGACCTGTTCGTGATGTCCTCCAGCACCGAAGGCTATTCGATCGCCCTGGTCGAGGCCTGCGCGGCCGGCCTGCCGGTCGTCGCGACCGCCGTGGGTGGCAACCCGGAGATCGTCGGCGACGGCGTCAACGGCTTGGTCGTGCCGCCGGCCGATCCGGCCGCGCTGGCCGATGCGCTGGCCGCCCTGCTCGGCGACGAGGCCCGGCGCCAGGCGATGAGCGATGCCGCCCGCCGCTGGGCGCTCGCCAACGGCTCGATCGACGCCATGGCCAGGCGCTACGAGGCGGTCTATCGCGGACAGCCGGCGGCCGCCGACGGCACCTCGCGTTGACCTGTCTTGCCGGGATGGGATACTTGCGCACCGCGCCGGGCCCGGCGAACCGATCCACGCCACCGGTCACCACCCGGCCACCGCACGACGCCGCACCCCGATGAACTGGCTGCCGAACAAACAGACCCTGCTGCGGCTGCTGCCCGATTCCCTGGCGCTGACCCGCGGGCCGACGCACGCGCGTTGCGCCTACCTGACCTTCGACGACGGTCCCAACCCGCAGTTCACGCCGCCGCTGCTGGACCTGCTCGCGCGCTACGGCGCGCACGGCAGCTTCTTCCTGATCGGCGACCAGATCGAGCGCTACCCGGCGATCGTCGAGCGGATCGTGGCCGAGGGCCACCTGATCGGGAACCATTCCTACAGCCACCCGCAGTTCGACCGCCTGCCGCTGGCCGGGCAGCTCGCCGAGATCGAACGCACCGACCGCCTGCTGGAACGCTTCGACGGCCGTGCGCGGCACCGCTTCCGCACGCCGCGCGGCGTGGCCCCGGCGCGGCTGCTGCTGCACCTGGCGAAGGCGCGCCGCGGCATCACCTACTGGTCCTACGACAGCCTCGACTACGACGACCATCCGGTCCCGATGCTCTGCGAGGCCCTGCAGCGCCATGGCCTGCGCAACGGCGAGATCGTCCTGATGCACGACGACAGCGCGCGCGCGCAGGGCATCCTCGAGCAGATGCTGCCGCGCTGGCGCGACCAGGGCATCGCGCTGCACGCCCTGCCCGAAGAGCCGGGCTAGAGCGGCCACGGCATCGACGCAGGAGCGCCCGATGAAACCTCGTTGTAAACCATTGTTCCGCTCGGTGCTGCACGGGTATGCACCACCCCTGCGGACCTGGGAAAATGCGCCGATACCGCCCGCGCCCGCATCGGCTGCCCCGGCCGCGAGCCGCGGCGCCTGCTCTGGATCCCCCTGACGATGAACGTCCTTGCCGCCACGCTCGTTTCGCTGCTGCTGCTCGCCGGGCTGGCCGCCTGGGCGCTGCGCCGGCTGCTGCGCTCGCGCAACATGCAGATCTGGATCGGCAGCTACCTGCGCCGGCGCCCCCGGCCGGTGGTGGCCGGGCCGACCCATGTGATGTTCTGCTTCGTCGACCATTTCGAGCCGATGTGGAAGCAGGCCGACCTGCCGACCCAGCGCGCGCGCGTGGACCGCTGGTGCCGCGACTACCGCGCACTGGCGTCGCGCCACCGCGATGCCGACGGCCGCCCGCCGCAGCACGGCTTCTTCTACCCGGAAGAGGAATACCTCGAGGAACACCTGGCCAAGATCGAGGCGCTGTGCGCCGACGGCTACGGCGAGATCGAGATCCACCTGCACCACGACAACGACACCGAGGACAACTTCCGCACGGTCATGCAGCGCTTCTGCACGCTGCTGCACGAGAAGCACGGCGCGCTGTCGCGCCATCCGCAGACCGGCGAGCTGATGTTCGGCTTCATCCACGGCAACTGGAGCCTGGACAACTCGCGCGCCGACGGTCGCTGGTGCGGCCTGGACAACGAGCTGATCCTGCTGCGCGAACTGGGCTGCTACGCCGATTTCACGCTGCCGTCCGCGCCCAGCGACACGCAGACGCGCACGATCAACGCGATCTACTACGCCACCGACGACCCGCACGCGCCCAAGTCGCACGACACCGGCGAGCCGGTACGCGTCGGCGGTACGCCGTCCGGCGACCTGATGATCGTGCAGGGCCCGCTGGGCCTGAACTGGCGCGAGCGCCGCCTCGGACTGGTGCCGCGCATCGAGAATGCCGACGTGCGGACCGGCTGCCCGCCGACACCCGATCGCGTCGACGCCTGGGTGCGCACCGGCATCCACGTCGAAGGCCGGCCCGAATGGGTGTTCGTCAAGGTGCACACCCACGGCACGCAGGAAGCGGACATCGACACCCTGCTCGGCGCGGCCACCGACGCGATGCACACGCACCTGGAAACCGCCTACAACGACGGCACGAACTACGTGCTGCACTACGTGACGGCGCGCGAGGTCTACAACATCGTCAAGGCCGCCGAAGCCGGCCGCAGCGGCAATCCCGACGACTACCGCGATTTCGTGCTGCCGCCGCCGCGCGCGTCCTGGGCCGGGCGCCGCGCCCGCGGGGCGGCGGCGTGACCAGCACCGGTCCGGCCGCCGCGGCGGACCCGCAGGCGGCGCGTGTCAGCGTCGTCATGCCGGTCTACAACGCCGAGCAGACGCTGGCGCAGTCGGTCGACTCGGTGCTCGGCCAGACCCACCGCGCGCTGGAACTGGTCGCCGTCGACGACGGCTCGCGCGATGGCTCGGTACGCCTGCTGGAGGACCGTGCGCGCAGCGACGACCGCGTCAAGCTGGTCCGCCAGGCCAATGCCGGTGTCGCCGCCGCCCGCAACGCCGGCCTCGCGGCCGCGACCGGCAGCCACATCGCCTTCCTCGACAGCGACGACTGGTGGCATCCGCGCAAGCTCGAGCTGCAGCTGGCCACGCTGCGCCGGTCCGGCGCGCAGGTGTCCTACGGCAGCTACCTGCGCGTGGCCGAGGACGGCCGGACGCTGTCGCGGGTCGAGCCGCCGGCCACGATCGGCTATCACGACCTGCTGCGGAGCAACCACATCGGCCACCTGACCGGCATGTACGACCGCAGCCTCGGCGACGGCGAGTTCCTGAAGATCGGGCACGAGGACTACGCGTTCTGGCTCGACCGCCTGCGCCGGGCCGGGCGCGCGGTCCGCATCGAGCACGACGAGCCGCTCGCGTTCTACCTGGTCCGGGCCGGCTCGCTCTCGTCGAACAAGCTGCGCGCGGCGCGCTGGCAGTGGCGGATCTACCGCGAGGTCGAGCACCTGCGCCTGCCGCAGGCTGCCGGCTACATGGCCAGCTACGTCGTCAACGCGCTGGCCAAGCGCAAGCCGGGGAACCGATGAACGCACCGTCCACGCCGGCGCCGCGCGACTACAGCGTCGTGATCCCGGCCTACAAGGCCGCCGGCACGCTCGCGCGTGCGCTCGACAGTGTCTTCGCGCAGGGCCTGCCGCCGGCCGAGACGATCGTCGTCGACGACGGCTCGCCGGACGGCGAGGAGATCGAGGCCATCGTCGCCCGCTACGGCGGGCGCGTCACGCTGCTGCGCCAGCGCAACCAGGGGCCGGCCGCGGCGCGCAACCACGGCTGCCGCGTCGCCCGTGGGCACTGGATCGCCTTCCTCGACGCCGACGACTCGTGGCTGCCGGCCAAGCTGGAGCGCCAGCTGGCGCTGGCCGACGACGCCACGGTCGCGCTGGTCCACGGCCGCGCACGCGAAGAGCGCGCGCCGCTGCCGCCGGTACTGGACCTGGCCCGTCTCTGGGAACGCAACCGGATCTGCACGTCGATGGTCCTGGTCCGCCGCACGGCGTTCGAGGCCGCCGGCGGCTTCGACGAGGACCCCGCGCTGATCGGCGCCGAGGACTACAACCTCTGGCTGCGGATCGCCGCCGCCGGCTGGACGATCCGGGCGGTCCAGGAGCGGATCGGCAACTACACGCCGGCCGCCGGCAGCATCACCAGCCAGATCGAGCGCTGCGCGACCAGCGAGATCTACAACGCCGAGAAGATCGGCGCCCTGCTCGGCTTCGACGCGGACCGCATCGAGCGCAAGATCCTGTCGATACGGACCGACTTCGGCCGCCACCTGCTGTATGCGCGCGACCTGCCGGCCGCCCGCCGCATGCTGGCCGGCCCGTTGCGCCGCCGGCCGCGGCCGGGCGTGGTCCAGCTGTGGTGCGCCACCTTCGTGCCGGCGGCCCTGCTCGACCTGCGCCGGCGCCTGCGCTCGCGCCGCCCCGCCCGCTGACGGCCCGCCGCGACGGCGCCCGCACGCCGTCAAGGACGCAGGCCCGTGTTTCGGGACCCCCGGCCTGATTTTTAGTGAAGTCCATCACAGTTATCGAACGAGGCGTTCGGTTTCTGATGAGTTGCTCACAATCGTCTTGCGACCACACGGTAACGTCGCTTCCGTCGTAACCCGTTGCATCGCAGGATTCTTTTCCCCTGATCGGCATCGTGCATCCGGCTTCACCGGCCGGGCGCGACGGGCGACGGCGTGCACTCCCCTATTGAGGAAGGTCACCCGATGGCCCTGTGGAATCGTTACAGTCGCGCACTCGCAGCAGCGGCCGTAGCCCTGAGTCCGGTCGCTGCCGGTGCCGAAGGCATCACGATCGACCTTTCGTACGTCAACCCGCAGTCGGCGGCGTACACCCGCTTCAAGAGCTACGTCGACGCCGCCGTCAACGGCCACCCGGCCTACGGCTTCGCGGCGACCGACGCGGCCTACATGCACCGCCTGACCGGCCAGGCGCAGTACTGCAACCTGGCCGTGCAGATGAGCCAGGCGCAGGTCAACGCCGCCAATACGGCGATCGCCAACGGCCAGCGGCCGGAGGTCGCCGGGGATTCCTACCTGCAGGCCGGTCCCATGCTGATGGACCTGGCGATCACCTGGGACTGGTGCCGCGCCTACGTCAACGACGCGCAGCGCACCCAGTGGGGCGCCTATGCCGAGCAGGCGATCTGGAACATCTGGAACCCGAGCCAGGCCCAATGGGGCGGGCGCGCGTTCGCATGGTCGGGCTGGGGCACCAACGACCCGGCCAACAACTACTTCTACAGCTTCCTGCAGGCGACGATGTACTGGTCGCTGGCCACCAACAGCACGACCTGGAAGGCCTGGATCCAGAACAACAAGCTGCCGACGCTGGAGGCCTATTTCGCCAACCTGCCCGGCGGCGGCAGCCAGGAAGGCACCGGCTACGGGCTTTCGCACCGGACGGTGTTCGCGCTGTACCGGCTCTGGCGCGACTCGACCGGCGCCGACGCCGCCAACGCGAACAGCCACCTGTCCGACACGGTCGCCTACTGGACCCATGCCACGGTCCCGACCCGCGACCGCTATGCGCCGATCGGCGACCAGGCGCGCACCTCGCAGCCCGAGCTCTACGACTACCACCGCCAGCTGATGCTGGAGGCACGCAGCAACACGGCCAACGCCGAGATGCGCAACCTCGCCTCGTGGTGGCTCAACGGCATCTCCGTGCAGCAGATGGCCAACAGCTTCAACTACCGGCACGACCTGCTGCAGCCCGGCGCCACCTCGTCCACGCCGTCGAACCTGACCTACCACGCGCCCGGCGTCGGCCAGCTGTTCTCGCGCAGCGGCTGGGATGCCGGCGCCATGTGGCTCTCGTTCATCGCCGGCCCGTACGTGCAGAGCCATGCGCACCAAGACCAGGGCGCGTTCACGCTGTACGAGAACGGCTGGCTGGCGGTCACCGAGAACATCTGGACCTCCAGCGGCATCCAGCAGGGCACCGACGTGCACAACGTGCTGCGCTTCGTGCGCAACGGCACGACGATCGCGCAGCGCGAGCCGACCACCTCGAACATGACGATCACGCAGACCGGCGCCAACGGCGCGCTCAGCGCGACCGCCAACCTGACCCCGGCCTATGGCGGCAACAGCGCGATCCAGTCCTGGCAGCGCAGCATCGAGTTCGGTGCCCGGCGCCTGCTGGTGCAGGACAGCTATGCGGTCAGCGCCGACACGCAGGCGATCTTCCAGGTCAACGTGCCGGTGCAGCCGACGATCTCCGGCCGCAGCGTCACCGCCGGCCGCCTGAAGATCAACGTGCTGCAGCCGGCCAATGCCACGGTCACCGCGGTCGACTGGCGCACCGCCGGCAGCGACTTCCGCTCCGGCTGGCGCATCGAGGTGCGCGGCGGCAGCGGCAGCTACGTGGTCGAGCTCAAGACCAGCGAAGACCTGTTCAAGAACGGCTTCGACTGAGCCCCGCCGGCCGGCGGCCTGGACGGTGGCCGGCCGCTCCCCCGCCCCGATACCGTCGGCCCAGGTCCGGTGCCACCGGGCGGACGCGGGCTGCGCGTCCGCGGCATCCGGCATGCGCGCACTGACCAGCCGCGACCTCGGCAGCTTCCGGATCCCGTCCGCCATGCCGATCGAACCGCCATCGGCCTGAGGCGGGCCGCCCCGCGCCGGCGGGCGGCCTGAAGCGGCAGGCTCAGCGGCCCGTCGCCAACTCCACGCGGTACTCGCCGCCCTCGCCCTCGATGTCGATGCGCCAGCCGGAGCGGAACTCGTCCGCATCCACGCCGTGCCAGTCGTGCGCCGTCACCGAGACGCGTGCCGGCGCCAGCACGCGCAGGCGCAGCGCACCGGCCCGCACCTCGCGGCCGTCGATGACCGGACGCTCGGGCACGTTGACCTGGAAGATCGCGCGCGTCCCGTCGGCCACCGCGTAGCGGTCGCCGACCGTCACCGTGCCGTCCGCCGCGAAATCCAGGCGGCGCTCCCAGGAACGCACCGCGGCCTGGCCGCCGTAGGCCGGCGTCAGGTCGGCGGTCGCGTGGAGCGTGCCGCCGGCACCGTCGCGGGTGACCGTCATCCGCGACGTGGTGCCCTCGCGCTGCGCGACCGTCGCGCCGTTGCGCACGAAGCGCAGCACGTTGTGCACCTCGGTACCCTGCTGGATGCCGCTGCGCGTCCAGATGTTCTCGGTCACCGCCAGCCAGCCATCGCGGAACAGCAGGAACGCGCCCTGGTCCTGGTGCGCGTGGCTCTCGACGTACGGACCGGCCGTGAATGCGATCCAGGCCGCATCACGGTTCCAGCCGGTCCGTGCGAACAGGCGGCCACTGCCTTCGGCGAAGTAGTCCAGCGCGGCCGGCGCATGGCCGCCGCTGCCGGCCCGCAGCAGGTCGTAGCGGTAGTTGAACCCGTGCGCCATGCGCTTGACCGCGATGTGCTGCAGCCACCAGGAGGCCAGGTCGCGGGAGGCGTCGTCCTTGGCCAGCGCGCGCGCTTCGAGCATCAGCCGGCGGTGGTAGTCGTAGATCTCCGGCACCGACGTGCGCGCCTGGTCGCCCAGCGGTGCGAACTGCGTCCAGGTCGGCACCGTGGCGTGCACCCAGAAGCGGATCGTGTCGGCCAGGTGGGTGTTCGCGGCGGCCAGGTCCTCGCCGGTCGAATCGCGCCAGAGCCGGTACAGCGCGAACAGCCGCATCTGCGCGGTGCCGTAGCCGGTGCCCTCGCGGCTGCCGCCGCCGGGCAAGGCGCCGGCGTACGCGGTCAGTGCCGGCAGCAGGCGCGTGCGCAGGCGATCGAGCCACGGCGCGCTGTCGCTGGCCAGCGCCCAGGTCATCGTCGCTTCGAGAAAGCTGTAGTAGTAGTTGTTGCCGGGGTTGTCGGTGCCCCAGCCGGTCCAGGCGAACGGGCGCTCGCCCCATTGCGCGGCGGCCGGCTGCCAGATGTTGGTCAGCGTGCGCTCGGCGTACGTGCGCCAGCGCGTCCGCTGCGCCTCGTCGGTGACCGATGCGCACCAGTCGAAGGTCAGCGCCAGCGCGCCGATCATCGGCCCGGCCTCCAGGTAGGAGTCGCCGGCCACCGCCGGCCGGCGGCCTTCGGCAATCGCCTGCTCGGCGGCCGTGACCTGTTCGTCGACCAGCCGCACGGCGAGCGTGCAATACCGGTCGTCCTCGCTCAGGCGATACAGGTAGGCCGCATCGCTCGCCGAGAAGCCGTAGTCCGGCCGGCCGGCGACCGCCGCGTCGACCCAGGCCTGGTAGCGCCGATAGGCGGCGGAGCGGGTATCGATCGCGGCCAGGTCCAGGCCGATCGCCGCCGGTGCCGGCGCTGCCGCGAGCAGCAGCGGCACCAGGACCAGGGCCGGCAGCAGCCGGGGGCTCACCGGCGGGTGCGCCGGCCGCACGCGCGTGGCATCCGCTCAGCCATAGCGGCCGTTCCGCTCCCAGGCCAGCGCGCTGCCGACGATGAAATCGATGTCGTCGTGGCGCGGCTGCCAGCCGAGCAGCGCCTTGAGCCGGTCGCTGCGCGCGATCAGCGCCGGCGGATCGCCGGCGCGGCGCGGCTGGTCGACCACGGTCAGCCGGTGGCCGGCGACACGCTCGACCGCGTCGATCACCTCGCGCACGCTGTAGCCGTGGCCGTAGCCGCAGTTGAGCGTGGTCGAGTCGCCGCCCGCGCGCAGGTGGTCCAGCGCCTTGAGGTGCGCATCGGCCAGGTCGGCGACGTGGATGTAGTCGCGAATGCAGGTCCCGTCCGGGGTCGCGTAGTCGGTGCCGAACACCGACAGCTGCGGGCGCTTGCCGACGGCCTGCTCGCAGGCCACCTTGACCAGCAGCGTCGCCTTCGGCGTGGACTGGCCGATGCGGCCTTCCGGGTCGCAGCCGGCGACGTTGAAGTAGCGCAGGATCACGTGGCGCAGCGGCGTCGCCGCGCTCACGTCGCGCAGCATGATCTCGCTCATCAGCTTGGAACTGCCGTACGGATTGATCGGCACGGTCGCCGTGTCCTCGTCGGCCACACCCGAAGCCGGCATGCCGTAGACCGCGGCGGTCGAGGAAAACACGATGTGGCGCACGCCGGCCTCCGTGCAGCACGCCAGCAGGTTGCGCGTGGCGCAGGTGTTGTTGCCGTAGTACTTGAGCGGGTCGGCGACCGACTCCGGCACGACGGTGTGCGCCGCGAAATGCATGACCGTGTCGATCGCGTGCTCGGCCAGCAGCGCAGCGACCAGGGCGCGATCGCCGACGTCACCCTGCACGAAATGGCCGCCGAGCACAGCCTCGCGAAAGCCGCTGGCGAGGTTGTCGAGCACGACCACCCGCTCGCCGCGCGCCAGCAGCTGCAGGACGACGTGGCTGCCGATGTAGCCGGCGCCGCCGGTGACCAGGATAGCGCTCATGGAATCTCCTCTGATGGTGCGGCGCGTGGTGCCGACGCGTCAGGACGGACGACGGCGCCGCAGCGACGCAGGCCGCGCCGCGGCGCCGTAGCGCGCGGCCGGCGATCGGTCACCGCGTATAGGACACGCGCAGGTAGACCTGATTGTCGTCGAAATTCACGCCGTCGCCGGTGCTGTCGCGTTCGCCGCGCAGCAGGTCGAGCCGCCAGGCCCAGTGGCGCGTCCACTGCTGGGTCAGGAACACGCCGTAGCGCGTGTCGTCGTCGCGCCGGTCCAGGCCGGCGAAGTTGCGCCGCTCGGCGCTCGCCACGATGCCGCCGCGCAGCTGCGGGCGCAGCCGGTAGCTCAGCTCGCCGTTGAAGCCGCCGCCGCGCTGGTCGACGCCGCGCGTGTCCTGGCCGTAGTCGAGCTTGCGCCAGAACGGTGCCACGCGCAGGCCGAGCCGCTCGGCCGTGTAGGCGTAGGCCAGCTCCAGGCGTTCTTCCAGGTAGACGCCGGCGTCGATCGACGTGTCGCCGATGATGATGCCGGTGGAACCGCTGCCGATCGTTCCCGGGTCGGCCATCATGTCGGTGGCGGCGTCCGAATACTGGCGCGCGGCCGAGAGGGTGAATCCGCTGCGCGCGCTCGGCCGCCAGCCGAGCATCGCGCGCGCCAGCACGCCCGAGCGGTTGTCGCGGTGACGGTAGTTGAAGCGCGAGTAGCCGAGCGCGGCGTCCAGGTCGAACTGCGACAGGTGGCTGGTGTAGCGGGCGAACAGGTCGTAGCGCGTGTAGTTCTCCAGGCCGTCCTGGTCGAAGTCGACGCGCTCGGTCTGCAGGTTGCCGGAGACCTCGGCCGTGGCGCTGAGGTCGTGGAACACGCGCAGCGCGCCGATCCAGCGCCGCGAATTGAACTCCTCGGTCTCCTCCGCGTAGCTGTCCACGTAGCGCAGTTCCGCCTGGCCGCGCAGCACCGGGTTGATCCGGAAGCGCAGCGTCGGCCCGGTCGCGAAGACGTTGGTCTGCTGCAGGTTGGTCGGCGTGTCGGCCTGCAGCACGTTGATCGGCTGCAGGCCCAGCGCATCCTGGAACGTCCAGCTCAGGCGCTCGGGCAGCAGCGTCCAGTTGACGATGCCGTCGAGCTGGCCGCGCAGCTCGTCGTCGAACGCGTTGCCGAGGTAGTTGCGGTACTCGGCCACGCCGCGCACCAGCGCCTGTACGGTGGCGCCTTCCTGGCGCAGGCTGAAGTTGATCGCCGGGATCGCCACGTTCTGGCTGACCGGGTCGTCCTCGCTCAGGTTGATGTTGTCGCTGTGCAGCAGGCCCAGTTCGAGCGTGTAGTCCAGTTGCACGGCACCGGCCGGCGCCGCCAGCACGGCCAGCACCGAGGCTGCCAACCGCTTCAGAGGTGTGTTCATCGCTCCCCTCCCGCCGTCGTGGCGGAATCCTTCTGCGCCCCGCCCGATCCGCGCCGATGCGCCGGCGCGCCCTTGCAGCCCGTGCCGCCGGGTCACGGCGGATGATTGAAGACGATGCCGGCCAGCTTGTTCGGATCGAAGCCCGCCACCGCCTGCGCGATCGCCTTGGGCGTCTCGCGGCCGTAGCCGACCACCAGCACCACGAAATCGGCCAGGTCGGCCAGGATGCGCGCGTCCGGCGAGCCCTTGACCGCCGGCCCGTCCAGGAACAGGTAACGGTCCGGATAGCGGCTGCGCAGCGAATCGATCAGCGCGCGCATGCGGAACGAGGAGAAGTACTCCGCGCCCATCTCGCGCGACTTGCCGGTCGGGATCAGCCGCAGCCGTGGCACGCCGGTCGGGTAGAACGCCTTCTCGATGCCCTGCGAGGGATGCTCGAGGTAGTCGATCAGCCCGCCTTCCTTCGGATCGATGCCGAGCGTGCGGTGCTGGCTGGGATGGCGCAGGTTGCAGTCGATCAGCAGCGCGGTCTTGGCCTCGTCGAACGCGAACGCCGCCGCCAGGTTGCGGGCGACGAAGCTGCCGCCGGAGCCCGGGCCGATCGGCGCCACCATCGTCACGAAGTTCTGGTCGCCGCCGAGCGCGAGCAGCTTGGTGCGGATCTCGCGGAACGCGTCGGCCTGCTGGCGCGCGCCCTCGCGGTGGATCAGCCGGCGCTCCTCCAGCTGGCGCGGCGCCAGCATCGCGCCGTCGCCCATGCGGGCGATCGAACGGCTGGCCGACGCGCGCTGCGCGAGGCCGCCGGCGCTGGCCTGCAGCGCGTCGCCGACGCGGTCGGGGGCGGGGACGGGCTTGTCGATGTCGTTTTGGGTCATAGCGTCTTTGCCATCCGCAGCCAGAACAGCAGCGCATAGGCCGCCGCCACGCCGAGCACGATCAGGACCATCAGGGTCGTGCGGAAACGGTCGCGCAGGCGGTCGCGGGACGTGGTGTAGGCCGGCACGCTGGCCAGTACCGGCACGCCGGCGATCTGCTCGAGGCGTTCGGCCGAGCGGATGCGCGGGTCGAACTGCGCCAGCAGGAACAGCAGGCCCAGCGGCAGCAGCAATCCCAGGCCGATGCCGGCGGCACCGAAGTGCGCGAAGCGCAGGCCGATCGGCTGCACCGGCAGCAGCGCCGGCTCCTGGATCCGGAACGACAGGCCGCGCCGCTCGGCGTCCAGGTTCATCGACACGCGTGCGTTCTCGCGCCGCCGCAGCAGGTCCTGGTAGATGTCGCGGTTGACCTCGTAGTCGCGCGTCAGCTCGGCCAGGACGTTCTCCGAATTGGCGATGCGGCGGCTGCGGTCGAGCTCGGCGGTCAGCATCGTGCTGCTGGCGTTGTGGCGCGAGTCGATCGCGGCGATGTTGCGGCGCGTCTCGGCCAGCCGGCTCTTGAGCTCCTGGTAGAGCGGGTTGAACTGCGCGTTCTCGTCGGTGGCCGCCACCGCGCCACCGAGCGCGCGGCGGCGCTCGGCCGCGGCCTGCTCCTGGCGGATGCCTTCCTGCAGGTCGGCCATCTGGTGCCGCACGCGTATCACGTCCGGATGCTGGTCGGTGTAGCTGAGCAGCAGCCGGTCGAGGTTGGCCTGCAGCTCCACCAGCTGCAGGCGGTACTGCGATTCGCGCGTCTGCACCGCGCTGACGTCCGACTCGCCCGACAGCTGCGAGACCAGGGCCGCCTCGCGCGAACGCAGCTCCATGATCTCCATCTGTGCCGTGTCGGTCTGGCGGCGCAGCTCGCTGATGCGCGCGTTGACGTCGGTCTCGGTGCCGGGACGCGCATCGGGGTTCTTGTTGCGGTAGTCCATCAGCTTGGACTCCGCATCGGTCAGCTTGGCGTGGTACTCCTGCACCTGGCTGTCGACGAACTTGTAGGCCTCGCGGCTCTCGCGCTCCTTCGCCTCCAGGCTCTCCTTGATGAAGAGGTCGGCCATGCTGCCGGCCACCTTGAACGCGCGCTCGGGGTCCGAGTCGGTGTAGCTGATCCGGATCAGGTTCTCGCGCGGGCTGGCGATGCGCGTGGCGTTCTTGATGTCCTCGATCCGGCGTTCCTGTTCGATCGGGCCGGGGCTGTCGGAGAGCCAGCCGCCGAGCGTCAGGACCTCGGTCATCACCTTGCGGCCGAACACCACCTCGCGCGCGATCGCGGCACGGTCGCCGACGCCGGTCGGCACCGCGCGGCCTTCCATCAGCGGCTGGATGATGTTGGTTTCCTGGACCAGGATCGTCGTGGCGGACTCGTACTTCTTCTTCCAGATGACGCCGAGCACGAGCGCGGCCAGCGCGATCACGGCGAAGGTGATGGCGAGGACCACGCGGCGGCGCCACGCCTCCCGCGACATGATCGGGAGCAGCGAGGCGAGGGTCGGGAGTTGATCGTTCATCGCAGGCGCGCCGTTCAGAACGCGCGTTCCGGCACGGTGACGACGTCGCCCGCCTGCACCGGCAGGTTGGTCGACAAGTCGCCCTTCTTGAGGATGCGGTCCAGCTTCACCGGGAAGGTCTTCACGCTGTCGCCCTCCTTGCGGTACAGGCGCGTGTTGTCGGCCGAGGCGAACTCGTTGGTGCCGCCGGCGGCGAGCACCGCATCGAGCACGCTCATGCCCTGGCGGTAGGGAATCGACACCGGCTGGCGTACCGCCCCGGTCACGCGCACGCGCGCCAGGTACTCGTGGCTGCGCAGTTCGGTCAGGATCACCGCGACCTGCGGGTCGCGCACGAAGGTGGACAGCTTGCCCTTGATGTCCTCGGCCACGTCCTGCGGCTTGCGTCCGCCGGCATCGACATCGCCGATCAGCGGTACCGAGATCTTGCCGTCCGGGCGCACCGGCACCGAGACGCTGAGGTCGGGATTACGCCACACCGATACCTGCACCACGTCGTCCACACCGATGCGGTAGGTCTCCACCGCCGGTGGTATCACCGCTACCTCGGCCAGTTGCTCCTGCGCCAGGACCGGCGCCGCTACCACGAGCATGACGGCCAATCCGAGCCGACAGATGAACGCTTTCATCGAAAATCCCCTCTCGCGAGTCAGAAGAGTACCCCAGCCACATCATTGTGTGAACCAGTTCACATTTTCTAAGCTGAACCGGAACCGTACCGCCCTGCCCATCCCCACGCTCGCCAGGGCTCGAGCGCGATCGACTGTGCCCGGCCCGGTGCCGTCTAAACGTGATAGAAGTCCCGGTACCACGTCACGAAACGCGCCACGCCCTCCTCCACCGGCGTCTGCGGCGAGTAGCCGGTGTCGCTCATCAGCTCCGCCACGTCCGCATGGGTATCGGGCACGTCGCCCGGCTGCAGCGGCAGCAGGATCTTCTCCGCCGTGCGCCCCAGGCAGCGCTCGATCACCGCGATGTACTCGCCCAGCTGCACCGGCCGGTGGTTGCCGATGTTGTAGACCCGGTACGGCGCCGCCGACGAACCGGGGTTGGGCGCCATCGGGTCGAAACCCGCATCCGGCCCCGGCACCCGGTCCAGCGTCCGGATCACGCCTTCGACGATATCGTCCACATACGTGAAATCGCGCGTATGCGCGCCATGGTTGAACACCTCGATCGGCTCGCCGGCCAGGATCTTGCGCGTGAACAGGAACAGCGCCATGTCCGGCCGCCCCCACGGACCGTAGACCGTGAAGAAGCGCAATCCGGTCGTCGGCAGGCCGTACAGGTGGCTGTAGGTATGCGCCATCAGCTCGTTGGCCTTCTTGGTCGCCGCGTACAGGCTGACCGGATGGTCCACTGCGTCGCGCACCGAGAACGGCAGCTTGCGGTTGGCCCCGTAGACCGAGCTGGACGAGGCGTAGACCAGGTGCTCCACGCCGCCGTGCCGGCAGGCCTCCAGTACGTTGATGAAGCCGATCAGGTTCGACTCCACGTACGCGTACGGATTGGTCAGCGAATAGCGCACGCCTGCCTGCGCGGCCAGGTTGACCACGCGCTGCGGCCGGAAGTCGGCGAACGCCGCCTCCAGCGCCGGCCGGTCCTCCAGCGAGGCCTTGACGAAGCCGAAGCGCGGCTGCGGCGTCAGCCGCGCCAGTCGCGCTTCCTTGAGGGTGGGGTCGTAGTAGTCGTTGAGGTTGTCGTAGCCGAGCACTTCGTCGCCGCGTGCCAGCAGGCGATGGCTGAGCGCCGATCCGATGAAGCCGGCCGCGCCGGTGACGAGGATGCGCATGGGTCGTCCTCGCTCAGAGCCGGTCGTCGACGGCCGCGCGCGGCAGCGTCTGCTTGACGTCGAACAGGACGCACTCGGGCGTGCCGAGCGCGCGGATGCGCTCGATGCCGAGGTCGACGAACTGGCGGTGCGCCACCGCCAGGATGATCGCGTCGTACTTGCCGTCGGCGAGCTCGGTGACCAGGTCCAGGCCGTACTCGTGGCGCGCCTCCTCGGCGCTGACCCAGGGGTCGTAGACCTCGACGTTCGCGTTGTAGCTCTTGAGCTCGGCCACCACGTCGATCACGCGCGTGTTGCGCAGGTCCGGGCAGTTCTCCTTGAACGCCAGGCCCAGCACCAGGATGTTGGACTGCGCGGCGTGCACGCGCCGCTGCGTCATCAGCTTCACCACGCGCTGGGCCACGTGCTGGCCCATGCCGTCGTTGATGCGGCGACCGGACAGGATGACCTCCGGGTGGTAGCCGATCTGCTGCGCCTTGTGCGTCAGGTAGTAGGGGTCCACGCCGATG
The DNA here is from genome assembly GCF_001632775.1 of Dokdonella koreensis DS-123. Taxonomy (NCBI): domain Bacteria; kingdom Pseudomonadati; phylum Pseudomonadota; class Gammaproteobacteria; order Lysobacterales; family Rhodanobacteraceae; genus Dokdonella; species Dokdonella koreensis. Next base: position 1,331,337 of record NZ_CP015249.1, on the reverse strand, counting down.
CAGTGGCCGCCGACCAGGCCCGGCCGGAACGGCAGGAAGTTCCACTTGGTGCCGGCCGCCGCCAGCACCTCGCTGGTGTCGATGCCGAGCCGGTGGAAGATCAGCGACAGCTCGTTGACGAGCGCGATGTTGAGGTCGCGCTGGGTGTTCTCGATGACCTTGGCCGCCTCCGCCACGCGGATGCTGGACGCCTTGTGCGTGCCGGCCGTGATGATGCGCCGGTACAACGCGTCGACGAAATCGGCCGCCGCCGGCGTCGAGCCGGAGGTGACCTTCATGATGCTTTCGAGGCGGTGCTGCTTGTCGCCCGGGTTGATGCGCTCCGGGCTGTAGCCGGCGTAGAAGTCCACGTTGAAGCGCAGGCCCGACTCGCGCTCGATGATCGGCACGCAGACCTCTTCGGTCGCGCCCGGATAGACCGTCGACTCGAAGATCGCCACGCCACCCGGCCGGATCGCCTTGCCCACCGTGCGGCTGGCCGACTCCAGCGGCGTGAGGTCCGGCCGCTTGGCGTCGTCGATCGGCGTCGGCACGGTCACGATGAAGACGTTGCACTCGGCCAGGTCCGCCGGATCGGCGCTGAAACGCAGCTGCGTCGTGGCGGCCAGTTCTTCCGGCGAGACTTCCAGCGTGTGATCGCGGTGCTGCTTGAGCTCGTCGATGCGCGCGCGATTGATGTCGAAGCCCAGGGTCGGCAGCGCGCGGCCGAAGCCGACCGCCAGCGGCAGCCCGACGTAACCGAGGCCGATCACCGCCACCCGCGTGGCGTCCGGACCGGGAAGGGCTGCAGCATCCATCGTTGGCTCCACCTCGATTTGGGGGCGGCAAGTCTATCAGGATGTGAACCCGGCGCCGTCGGCCGCAGCGCACCGCGGCCCGCCTCCGCCGGCCGGATTCGGCCTGCCGTAACAACGATTTACACCGCCACCTGCGCCGCGATGCCGGCCGTGCTGGCGATACCGCGCGGCAGTATGCGCAGCCTCGCCGGCCGCTGCATCCGCCATCCGGCCCGGCTTCGCGTAGGAAATTTCCTACCGCTCCACGCGCCCGCGATTGGCTCCATGCCGCGCCCCATCCTATGGCGCTGGCCCTTGCGGCCGGTTGCGAGTAGCGTCGCGGCCCCGCGTTGCCCGCACGTCCCGAATGAACGCACCCGCCCCCGACGCCGTGCCCGCCAAGACACCCCTCAGCCGCGAGACGCGCTGGGCGATCGGCCTGTCGCTGCTGACGCTCTACCTGATCTGGGGGTCCACCTATCTCGCCATCCGCGTCGCGCTGGAAAGCTGGCCGCCGTTCCTGATGGCCGCACTGCGCTTCACGACCGCCGGCGCCCTGCTCTATGCGTTCCTGCGCTGGCGCGGCCTGCCGGCGCCGACGCGCACGCAATGGGGCAACGCCGCCGTCACCGGCCTGCTGCTGCTCGGCCTCGGCAACGGCCTGGTCTGCTTCGCCGAGCAATCCGTCGCCTCCGGCCTCGCCGCCGTCGCGGTCGCCAGCATGCCGCTGTTCGCCGCCCTGTTCGGCACGCTGTACAGGCAATGGCCGCGCCGTATCGAATGGATCGGCCTGGCGATCGGCTTCATCGGCGTCGTGCTGCTCAATCTCGGCGGCGGCATGACCGGCTCCCCCGCCGGCGCGGCGGCCCTCGTGGTCGCCTCTGCCGCCTGGGCGTTCGGCTCGGTCTGGAGCCGCGGCCGCGACATGCCGCCCGCCGCGATGAACACCGCCGCCCAGATGCTCTGCGGCGGCGTCGGACTCTCCATCGCCGCCCTCGCCTTCGGCGAACGCTTGCCCACCGCACCGACCACCGCCTCCACCCTGGCCCTGGTCTATCTCGCCGTGTTCGGCTCGCTGATCGCGTTCACCGCCTACCTCTACCTGCTGCGCACCGTGCGGCCGGTGCTCGCGACCAGCTACGCCTACGTCAACCCGCCGGTCGCCGTGCTGCTCGGCGCCGCCCTCGGCGGCGAGGCGATCCACATCGGCGACCTGGTCGCGATGGCGGTGATCCTGGGGGGCGTGGCGCTGATTACGTTGACGCGGGGGAAGTGAGCACGGCGGGCCCGGTCAACTTTGATGTGCGGCACGCCGCCCCTCGCCTTGTTCGGCTCAGGCTCGACCGAGCAGTCGGACTATAAGGCGCCACCGTGGTCGCTCGTCCCCTGCGGGCTGACTGGACTGTCGCCGGGGCAGTCCGATCTTCACAAGCTGGCTGAAAGCCGGCGGCACCGCGATTCGATGCATCCCGTCCAGCAAACACACCCGGAATGCCTTCGTCGAACGCTTCGAACGCATGCTGCCGGAGGAAGTGCTCGTCCAGCCCGTCTCCGCCCACTTGCACGAGGTTCGCGGGGCCGCCCAAGGGTGGGATGATCGACTACGACGAAGCGCGATTTCGCGATCCTCTCGGCACCACGACGCCCATCGAGCAAGGTACCGAAGGATCTGCTTTCGGACTGTTTGCCCAACGGGACCTGCCTCTCCGCGCCGACCAAGCAGATCGGCAACATCGCGATGGTCGCACCGATGATCTGGCCATTGCGAGCAATAAAGCCCACCTACGGCAGCTGCTCGCCCAACGCATCGCGCTTGGCCTGGTGTTCTTCTTGGCGGAAAGGCTGTCCGTCGGCGCGCCTGGCTGATGCGAGAACTCAGCCAGGCGCGTAAAGCTCTTGACGACACTACCCCTGCGACAGGCGAAAAATCACTGGCGTGGTGCTGGATTTTTCCCGTCCAGGCAAGCCGACCGACAACCCCTTCATCGAATCGTTCAACGGCAGTTTCCGCGACGAATGCCTCAATACCCACCGGTTCCTGTCGCTGGATGATGCACGGCAGAAGATCGAAAGCTGGAGACAGGACTACAGTCATTTCCGTCCGCACTCCTCGCTCGGCGAAGTTCCGCCCAGCGAGTTCGCGACGCAGTTTCAACCCAACCCCAATACGCCGGATTTTCCACTTTAGGTCGGCACTACTTTGGGGTGGAGATCAGATGCGTATGTTTTTTAGAGGTGCCCCCTACTCGGTCTTCCGAGTTTATTAATCAAAACAAACTGAATACGGCTGAGAAAAATCCAGACACAATTATTGCGAATATCGAATATATGACAAGCAAAGGAGCGCCTTGAGATATGGCATATGCCACATATGCCTCCTTAATATTGCCCCGGCGAAACATCGTTGCAACGAATATAGCAACAATAGAAACCAACACCCCAGAACCAGAACCTATGAACAATCCTCGCCAATCGTTTTTTTGGAATATATTGTAATAATATAATGCAATTCCGCCAAATATTCCGGAAATAAATGATATGTTCGCTAGAACTATAGACAGTCTATTTTCATCGAGAAGCTGGGATCTTGTTTTTCCATTGAATACTAGAGGAACCCACTTTGCGAGCAATGCGCAAAATATGACCCCCAACACCCCCCCACAATGCCACTGATCATGCCAGCCTCGGATCATCTAGCTCAAAAACCCCATCACTTCTTTGCACGCTCTTGCACGTAAACAGCACCAGCATCCGCAGCAAGCTGCCCGGCCTTCTGCATTCCCGTAGTCGCCGGCTCGACAATTGGCCCGCCCTGACGGACAGCTGCTTGTGTTGTACTACTGATCGTACCAGCCATGCCACCGCTCGCCGCCATATTTTCAAGTTTCGCAACAGTTGCCAAGCCGATCTTCTCGCCTGCACCAGCACCGAGACTGCCCCCGGCAGCAGCCAGCGCGACGTCTGCAGAGCTGATCGACTCGCCAGTAAGTTCGCTCTCAGCAACTTTTCCCCACGCATTGGTTGCACCGCCCACGGCAGCAGTTGCGTATACAGCTTCGCTAGTGGTAACAGCCCCCCTCACCGCGGCTTTCCCGAGCAACCCACCTACACCCCCCGTAACGGCCCCTACTGCTCCAGCAACCCCGACAGCAGGCCAGTTGTTCACTTCACCGTGCACCGCAACCTGAACCCCGACCTCGACTAGTGCTCCAATGAAAGCACCTACTACACCGAATCGTCCATCCGGATCGATGTACTTGTAGGGATTGTTGTTGGCATACCAGTACCGGTTGATGCTCTCCGGACTGGCCGCGACCGGGTCCACGCTCAGGAACCGCCCCGCCACCGGATCGTAATACCGCGCCTGCATGTACGTCAGCGTCGTCAGCGCGTCGGACACGTGACCCGTATACGCCGGGCCGTCAGCCTCGTTCGTGAACACCTGGTCACCGTACGGCTCGTACACCGTCCGCCAGCCCTGTATTGCACCCGACAGGTCCGTCACCCCGATCGGGCTGCCCAGACCGTCGGTGTGCTGGAAGAATTTCGGCGGTGAGGTCCCCAGACCGCCACCACCACCCAGGCTGTTGTACGGCACCCGCGCCAGCAGGTGACGGCCCAGGTACACGTAGTTCACCCGGCCCGATCCGTTCGCCCGGATCTCGCTCAGCAGCTGGCCGCCCTGGCTGTACATCTGCAGCTTCGCCACCCCACCCGGCGGCGTGATCGCCACCCGGCGGCCGTTGCCGTCGTACCCGTGCGTCGTCGTCCCCGGCGAGGCCCCGCCCGTCCCCGGCCACGGCACCGTCACCGCTGTCATCCGGTTCGCCTTGTCGAACGTGAACGTCCGCGCATGGTTGTTCGCCGGCGTCACCGGGTCCACCACGCTGCGCGAGGTCATGTTGCCCCGCGTGTCATAGGCATAGTCCACGTACGACAGCGGCGGCGCCGCGTTGGTGATCTTCGTCAGCTGCTGCTGCGCGTTGTAGTGGTACGTGAAGTTCCGCAGCCCCGTCACGTTGGTCTGGAGGTTGTCCAGCATGTCGTAGCTGAAGGTCACGCCCCGCGCGCTCAGGTCGCTCAGTGTGCTCAGGTCGTTGAAGTGACCCACGATCAGCCGGTCCCGACTGTCGTAGTCCATCGTCCGGCTCAGGTTCGGGCCCAGTACCGCGTTCGGGGTCGAAGTCTCGTCGGTGATCGTCTTGACGTTCCCGTTCTCATCGTACGTGTAGGTGTCGTCGATCACGCCCGTATCCGTGCTCCATCCCGGCAGGCCCCGCGCGTTCTGCAGCGTCTCGTGCTGGATCCCGTTCGCATAGGCGAACCGGTACAGCCCCCCATTGGGGTGGTACTTGATCTGCGTGGCGTACCCGCTCACATACGTCGGCTCGCCCAGTGCATTGGGCGCGTAGTTCACCAGCGAATCGTCCGGGTACTTCAGCTGCTTCACGCTGCCGTTCGTGTCGTGCTGGTAGGTGAAGGGGTAGTTCGTCCCGCCGTACGTCAGTGTCTCGCTCTCCAGCAGTCGGCGCGTGTTGTAGCCGTACGTCCAGGTCGCACCGCCGGAGGTCACCGTCTTGAGCTTGCCGTCCTGCGTCCAGCTCTGCGTCGTTCCCTGCGTCACCCCATCGGCATAGGTCGTGCTCTGCAGCCGGTTGCGTGCGTCATAGGTCATCGTCGCCCGCTGCGCCGCCACTGCGCCGCCGCAGGCCAGCCCACCGCTCTGGCCGGTCGCACGCCACGTCACGTTGTCGGCCAGGTCGTATCCCAGCAGCGTCGCCCCGCTCTCCGGCTCCACCGTCTTGCACAGCCGCTGGTAGGTGTCGTAGTCATAGCTGCGCTCGGCCACCGGCGCCGCACCGCTCGGGCCGCTCTGCTTCAGCGTCAGCGGCTTGCCCAGCACGTCGCGGGTGTAGGTGATCTCACCGCCATCGGCCAGCACCACCTTCATCGGCGCGTCCTCCACCGGCTCGTCGAACGCCTGGTAGGAGGTCACCGTCGTCTTCAGCCGCGGGTTGAGCACCTGCTTGCGGAACCCGCTCAGGTACGTCACCACCGTCTCCAGCGGGCCCAGCTCGCTGTCGGCCAGCGTCGTCTTCACCTGGCCCAGCGCATCGTAGGTCGTCTTCGTCCCACCCGGCAGCGTCAACGGCGTGATCGACGTGATCAGCCGCTGCGGGTAGGACTGGTAGGTCACCCGCCCCTCGCCGTCGTACCGGGTCAGCGTCATCCGCCGCGTTTCGTCCTCAGTGGCCGTGCTGAGCGCGTCGTATCGCTTGGTCAGCGCCGGCCGCCACAGCGCGTCGTAGTACGTCAAGGTGCGGGCGTTGCCTTGGCTGGTCGTCTGCAGCCAGTGCGAGGCCCCCATCTCGCTCGTCGACACCCACTGGTAGCCGATCACCAGCGGGTTCCAGCCCGTCCCCGGGTAGTCCACCTGCTTCAGGCGCCCCAGCTGGTCGTACTGGTAGCCGGTCGTCAGCGACGTGAATTCCGGCGCGGCGGCCTGCTGCACCGTCCGGATCTCGCCGGTGTCGTTGATGCTTGCGTTCAACCAGTCACCATTGCCGTAGGTGATGCTGGTCGGCACGCCGCGGTGGTAGGGGCCGTAGCTGGTCGTGTAGCTCGTGAAGCTCGCCCCGCGGGCATCCATGCTCTTGGACAGCGTCCCGTTCGCATACCACTGGTAGCTGCGGTGCAGCTTGCCGTAGCGGCTGTGCGTGAGCAGGTTCGCCGTCGTCGCATCGTAGGTGTTCACCACCGGATACCAGGTCTGGCTGCCGAACTGCACCATCACGCTCGCCACCTGGCCCAACACCCACTTGCTCGTGTTGTCGTGGTACGCCGTCGTCTCCGCCTTGCTCCCCAGCGAACTGGACTTGCCCACACCCAGCGGCCGGCCGCGCGCATCGAAACTGCCCACCGTCCAGCTGAACGTCACGCCATCCTGTGTCGTCGAGCGACCCGACTCCGGGAACAGCCGCTCACCCATGAACGCATCGCCGCGCTGCTGGATGCTCGTCCCCAGCGGCAACGGCCACGGCGGGCTCGCCGGGGCCGCATAGGTCGTCGTCACCGTCCGCTGCGCCGTCGAACCGTTCCAGCCGAACTCCGTCTTCAGCAGTTGCCCTTCGTTGACCTTCGACCGGATCCCGAACGTGTAGCGGGTCTGGTATCCCTGCGGGTCGACCACCCGCACCGTCTTGGTCGTCGGCGAGGATGCCGTGCATACCGGCGTGCCGACCGAACCGGCCGTCGCCGGGTCCCAGCAGTAGCTGCTGGTGCTCAGGCTCTCGTTGTAGACGTAGTCCCAGGTGTAGCCGGGCAGGCCCGGGCCGCTCAGCTGCTTCTTCGTCAACGACCACTCGCCGAACTGCCGCGGCTGCATCGTCCAGGAGCCATCCGCGTTGAGCGGCAAACCGGTGGGCGGGATGCAGTGGAAATCCACCCAGGTGCGGCCGTGCTCCAGCCGATCCAGCGTGAACGTGCCCGTCGTGCCGCCCGGATGCGTCATCGAGCCGGTCAGCTCGCCCGCTTCCACGCCCGTCTGGGCGTAATTGCAGCGCGAGGCCAATGGCTCGGTCGGCAGCTGGAACATGAATTGCGCCAGGTTGAACGTCCACGCGCCCAGGCCGCCCGGCAGGTTCACGTACTTGAGCCCCGAAAAGCCCTGACCGGCCGACACCTGGGTCTGGTACTGGTAGGTCCAGGTCCGCGCCAGCTCGCCGCCCCCCGGTTGCGCCGTCACCGTCTGGACCTCGTGGCTCGTGGACGGAGTGGCCGGGTACGTGAACGTCAACAACCGCCCGTCACTGCCTTCGATCCGCAGCAGCCGCCAGCCATCCCAGACATAGCTCACCGTATTGCCGTACCGGTCCGTCACCAAGGTCGGCACGATCCACACCTCGATCCGGTGCAGCACCCCGTTCCAACCCCGGCTCGGCACCGGCTCGCCCCGGCGCTCCCCCGCCGGCCGCGCGACCAGGCCGCCGCCACCCGCCATCGACGACACCTCGCGCTGGATGCGATGGTCGAACCGGTAGGTCGTCCCGTCCGGCGTCAGCAGCTCGAAGCCTTCGTTCGCGCCGCTGCCGATGCAGCGGATCATCCCGCCCGCCTTCGTCGTCAGCGTGTAGCTGCTGCTGTTGGCATTGCTCGGCGGCGCATTGCCCGGCGCCCGCCTCAGGATCTCCTGGTCGCCGCTGCCCGGCAGGTAGATGAAGTTGCCCTGCCAGTACGCCTCGGCCTCCACCAGGTAGCTGCCGCCCAGCGGCATCCCCACCGTCGCCGCCGGCGGCACACCGAAACTCGAACAGCGGCCGCCGCCGCCGTCCACCGCCCAGCCGATGTCCGTCGCGAACACCCCGTGTGCGCGCGGCACCTCCAGGTCCCAGTCCGCGAAGTGGCCCTTCGGCTGCTGGTTCTGGCCGATCCGGTAGCGCCGCCCCACCGACACCGGCAGCGCGCTGTTGCCCGGAATGCTCACATCCGTCTGCACGAACTCCACGCTGCCCGTGTACAGGCTCACCTGGTCACCGAACAGGTCCGGACCCAAGGTCCCCGCCGTCTCGCTGCCGCGCAGCAGCTTCCCCTGCTCGTCGTAGATCGACACTTCACCGGCTTGTCCCTGCACCAGGCCCGGCGCCAGCGCCAGCAGCCCGGCCAGGACCGGCGCGGTCAACGAGCGATCAACTCGATGCGAGGAAGGAGAGAAACCCACGGCGCGCAGCGCGCGGTGCAGCACGGACATGCAAAGCTCCTTTGCAGGCCCCGAACCCGAACCCCTTCGGCAATCGAGCGAGCGCCTTGCACGCTCCCTCACGCGTCCACGGAAAGCCGATCCGATGCCCGACGTCTACGCCGGGGCGACCCCCTGTGGGCTTCCCTGCGACGTGCATCGAACTTAACCCGAACTGTGCAGTTTTAAAAGCATGCCGGTGTGACACTTCGTCACGCGCGCTGCGAGCTGGCTGGCCTCTGCATGATCACTTTCTCCCGCACGAAGAGCACCCGCGGCGCCCTTCGTACGGACACGTCACGACTCCCGCAACGCCGTCGTCACCGGCAGCCGCGCCGCGCGCAGGGCCGGCAGCAGGCCGCCGATGAAGCCGATCGCGAGCGCCCATTTCACGCCGGTCCACAGCAGCGCCGGCGAGACGCTGAAGCGGAACACCACCTGGCTGAAGTTGGCGCCGAGGGTGGACACGGTGTAGTTGTCGAAGATCAGCCAGGCGATGCCGGCGCCGAGCAGGCCGCCGAGCAAGGCCAGCAGCATCGTCTCGAGCATGACCGAGACCAGCACCGGCGGCGAGCGGAAACCGATCGCGCGCAGCGTGGCGATCTCGCGCGCCCGCGTCTGGACGGCGGCGTACATCGTGTTGAGCGCGCCGAAGATCGCGCCGATCGCCATGATGGTCGCGATCGTGATGCCGATGATGCGGATGACCTTGGTGAGGTCCTCGGACTGCGCGGTGTAGTAGTCGAGCGTGGTCTTGGCGTCGAGCTTCAGGCGCGGGTCGGCGGCGATGGCGGCCTTGAACGTGTCGAGGGCGTCCGGCGCGGTCAGCCGGACGGTGGCGGACTGGTAGCCGCCGCGGCGGTAGGCGGAGGACACGGTCTCGACGTCGCCGAGCAGTTCGGATTCGTGCGCGTCGCCGGATTCGAACACGCCGACGATCGTCCACTGCTGGTTGTTGAGGTTGATCGTCGCGCCGGGTTCCAGCCCGGCGAACTGCGCGCGCGCGCCCTGGCCGACGACCATCTCGCGCAGGCCCGGCGTGAACGCGCGGCCCTCGACGATCTTGATGTTGGGCCGCAGCGCCCAGGCCTGCGGGCCGACGCCGCGGACCTCGACATTGGCGTCGGTGCCGGTGGACTTCTTCGGCAGGTTGGCGACGACGACCAGCTCGGGCGAGACGATCGGCTTGCCTTCGGCGTCGCGCAGGATGCCGGGCATCTGCGCGATCAGGGTGGCGTCCTCGCGCGAGACGCCGGAGCTGAGCTCGGCGGTGGCGCCGCCGCGCAGGACGATGGCGGTCTGGGTGTCGCCGGTACTTCGCAGGGTCTTCTGCAGGCCATCGCCCATCGCCAGCAGCGCGACCAGCACGCCGACGACGCCGGCGATACCGACGACGATGACGGAGGAGGCGCCCAGCCGCTGGCCGAGCGTGGAGATGCCGACCCAGGTCACCGAGGCGGCCTGGCGGCCGCCGCGCGTGAAGGCCATCCACAGCAGCAGCAGGACGAACAACGCCCCGAGCAACCAGCCCGGCAGCATGATCCAGGCCGCCAGCGAGACCACGACCAGGAGAAACGAAACGAGTCCGCGCAAGAACGATTTCATGGCATGTCTCTCCTCAGCGTCCGGCCAGTGCGTCGACGATCTTGAGCCGCATCGCGCGCAGGGCCGGCAGGGCGCCGACCAGCACGCCGATGACGACCATCACCACCAGCCCGATCAGCCAGGTGGTCGCGCCGACCGGCGGCAGTTGCATCATGCCGCCGCTGGCGGCGCCGACGGCCGGCATCAGCACGGCGGCCAGGCCCAGGCCCAGCACGCCGCCGAGCACGATCAGCAGCACCGCCTCGCCGAACACCAGGCCGAGCACGGTGCGGTCGGAGAAGCCGATCGTCTTGAGCGTCGCCAGTTCCGGGATGCGCTCGCGCACGGCCTGCGCCATCGTGTTGCCGGTCAGCAGCAGCAGCGTGAAGAACACCGCGCCCATGATCGCGCTGACGATCAGGCCGATGTCGCCCATCTGCTTGGCGAAGGACAGGTTGAACGCCTGCTCGGTCTGGGTCTTGGTCTCGTGATCGGAGTTGGCCGAGAGCGCGTCGATGGCCTTGGCGACCTGGTCGGACTGGTTGGGATCGGTCACCTGGATCGTGATCCAGCCGACATCGTGATCGTTGTAGGCGTTGGCCTCGTCGAAGTAGTCCCAGCGGAACAGCAGCTGCTGCTCGATGCCGCGCAGCTTCTCCTCGCGCGCGCTGTAGATGCCGACCACGTCGAAGGTCCAGCTGGTGTCGCCGGTGGCCTTGTTGGGGTAGATCGCGCCGGTGACCGGCACCTTGTCGCCGACCTTCCAGTCGAAGCGCTTGGCCAACGTGGCACCGATCAGCGCACCGGTGCGCGTCTCCTCGAAGGCCTTGCGGTGCTCGGGCGAGACGACGTAGTCGGAGTAGACGTCGAAGAAGTTCGGGCCGATCGCGATGTTGAAGCCCTGGTTCTTCGGGTCCTTGTAGTAGCCGCCGAACCAGTTGGCCCAGGTGACGTTCTTGACGCCGGGCGTGGCCTGGATGCGCGGGACCAGGCTCTGCGGCAGGCCCTGGATGATCGAGAAGCGCGAGGCGACGATCATGCGGTCCACGCCCGCGGCCTCGCCGCCGGCGTTGAACGCGACCCGCACACCGTCGAGCAGGCCGAACAACAGGAACGCCGCAAGCACCGACAGCAGGGTCAGCATCGTGCGCGTCTTGCGGCGGAACAGTGCCGCCCAGATCAGATGCAGGTATTTCATGGCATGGAGTCCTCAACGGGAGGCCGGGCAGGCGTACGGGACGAACGGTGCGGCCGCGCGCGGGACGCGCGCCGGGCCGCCGCGTTCACGCCGGCACGCCGGACTCGACCAGGGTGCCCTTGTCCAGGTGCAGCGTGTGCGAGGCGTATTCGGCGGCCTTCGGATCGTGCGTGACCATGATGATCGTCTTGCCGTGCTGGCGGTTGAGCTGCTGCAGCAGGCCCAGCACGTCCTCGGCCGATTGGCGGTCGAGGTCGCCGGTGGGCTCGTCGCAGACCAGCAGCGTGGGGTCGGAAACGATCGCGCGGGCGATCGCCACGCGCTGCTGCTGGCCGCCCGACAGTTCGTTGGGCTTGTGGCTGGCGCGATCGGCCAGCCCCACCAGTTGCAGCGCGATCGACGCGTTGCGCTTGCGCTCGGCGGCCGACAGCTTGGTCAGCAGCAGCGGCACCTCCACGTTCTTCTGCGCGCTCAGCATCGGCAGCAGGTTGTAGAACTGGAAGATGAAGCCGACGTTGGCGGCGCGCCACTTGGCCAGCTGCCCGCCGCCGAGGCGGTCGATGCGCTGGCCGCCGACGCCGATGCTGCCGCCGCTGGGCGAGTCGAGGCCGCCGATCAGGTTCAGCAGGGTCGTCTTGCCGGAACCGGACGGCCCCATCAGTGCCAGGAAATCGCCCTTGGCGATGTCGAGGTTCACGTGATGCAGCACCTCGACCTTCTGCTTGCCGCGCTCGTAGACCTTGCTGACGTCGCGGATTTCGACCAGTGTGCTCATGCGCTTGCGCCTCTTCTCGGGCCGGCCGCTGGGCCGGAGGGATCCTTCCCGCAGGAAGGACGTCGGTGCCTACTTGTCCATGCCTACTTGGATTGGGTTTCCACGCGTGCGCCGTCGGCCAGCTCCGGCGATGGCGCGCGGACGATGCGCGTGGCCGCGGCCAGGCCTTCCACCAGCCGCAGATCGGCGTAGGCCTGGCCCGGGGTCACCGCCTGCGCGCGCACGCGCTCGCCGTCGATGACGTAGACCAGGTTGCGCCCGTCCCGCTGCACGATCGCGGTGGCCGGCACCAGCACGCCCTTGGGCGGCTGGGCCTGCGCGGTGGGTTTGGTCTCTTCCATGAACGAGACGCGCGTGCCCATGTCCGGCAGGATGCGCGGGTCCTTCTGCTCGAGCGCGACGCGCACCTTCACGGTGGCCTTGCCGCGATCGGCGGTCGGGATGATCGCGATGACGCGAGCCGGGATCGTCCAGTCCTGGTAAGCGTCCAGCACCGCCTGCGCCGGTGCGCCGGCGGCCACGCGGTTGATGTAGGACTCGTTGACGTCCACCTCGACCTCGAGCGAGTCCATGTCCACGATCGTGCCGATGCCGGTGCGCGTGAAGCCGCCGCCGGCCGACAGCGGCGAGACGATCTCGCCGACCTGGGCCGCCTTGGCGATGACGACACCGCCGAACGGCGCGCGCACGGTGGTGTAGTCCAGCTGCACCTGGGCGCTGCGCAGCTGCGCCTGGGCCAGGTCCGTATAACGCTGCTGTGCCAGCAGTTGCGCGGCGAGCGTCTCGGTGTGCGTCTGCGCGGTCTCCACGGCCTGCTGCGAGACCAGCTTGCGGCCGACCAGGTCCTGCTGGCGCTTCAGGTCGCGTCGCGCCTGCGCCAGTTCGGCCTGGTACTGGCCGACCTGGGCGCGCGCCTGCGCCAGTTGCGCCTGCGCCTGGCCCAGGCCCGCCTGCTGGGCGGTGTCCTCCAGGCGCGCGAGCACCTGGCCGGCCTCGACCCGCTCGCCTTCCTCGATCAGCACCTCGGTCAGGGTGCCGGTGATCTGCGCCGAGACCGTCGCCTGGCGGCGCGCGGTGACGTAGCCGGTCGCCTGCAGCACCGCGGTCGCGCCGCTGCCGGCCGCCGCCGGCGCCACGGCCACCGCCGATTCGACGACCACCGGCTTGGCCTGCGTCAGGAACCACCAGGCACCGCCACCGGCGGCCAGCAGCAGCACGGCCACGGCGGCGACGATCCATGGCGTGCGCGAGGCGGTCTCCGGCGTGCTGCGATCGATGCGCAACTGGCTCAGCAGTTCGTTCTTGTTGTCCATTGCCCCTTCCACGGCCCCAGTCGGGCGGCGAGTCTGCCATAGACTGTCGGTTGCGCCGACGTGCCGCAAGGCACCTCTTTCATGCCCGCGAGGTGATGCATGTCAGGTCCTCCGACGGCCGGCTATTCCGGCAAGCCCCTGTGGCAGAAACTGGGCCTGGCACCGGGCCTGCGCGTGCACCTGCGCGGCTTTCCGCCCGCCGGGTACCCGGCCCTGACCGGCCTGGCGGCGGCGGACCTGAACCTGGTCGGCCCGCGGGCGGCGTTCGACCTGGCGCATGTCTTCGCGACGCGCGCCGCGGCGCTGGCCCAGGCCCTGGCGGCGCTCGATCCGCGCCTGCCGCCGGCGGGCACCCTCTGGGTGTCCTGGCCCAAGCGCAGCGCCGGCACCGATACCGACATCACCGAGGACACGATCCGCACGCTCGCGCTGCCGCTGGGCCTGGTCGACGTCAAGGTCTGCGCGGTGGACGCGCTCTGGTCCGGCCTCAAGCTGGTGCGCCGCAAGGCGCTGCGGCCACGCTGAGACCCGTACGCGGCTTCCCTGCTGCAATTCGAAGCAAGGCCCGCGCTCGCCGGGCCGTGGCCGGACGATGAACGGCCAGCGAGCCGCCGCGATGACCGCACCGGCACGGCGGCTGGACGTTCCGGCGCCAGCTTCCAGCGCGTTGGTCATCCGTCTGGCGGCGAGGCAGTGCCCATGGCAGGACGCCATGGCAAGGTGCCTCACCTCCTCCTGCGGAACCGGCCCATGACACTGCGCGCGCACTCCCACTACCGGCGGGCCTGGTTGGTCCTCGCGCTCGTGCTGTGCGGATCGGCGGCCGCCGCCGATCCGGCCTATTGGCAGGACACCGCCGCCCGCTCGCCGCTGATCGAGGGCACCGCGCCCGATCGGCTGCGGACGATCCGGCTGGACTGGCCGTCGCTGCGCAGCAGCCTCGGCGCATCCGCGGCCGGCACCCGCATCGCGCTGCCGGCGCCGGACGGCGGCTATGCCGAATTCGCCCTGGCCGATTCCGGGACGCTGCCCGCGGCGCTGGCCGCCCGCTACCCGCAGATCCGCAGCTACGTCGGCACCGCGGCCGACGGCACGCAGGCGCGCATCGACCTCTCGCCGATCGGGCTGAACGCGATGGTGTTCGCGCGCGACGGCCTGTGGATCGTGCGGCCCGAGACCTTCGGCGAAGGCCCGCACTATCTTTCGTTCCACCGCAGCGCGCTGACGCGACCGGATGCGTTCCGCTGCAGTGTCGAGGACGCCGATGCCGCCATGCCGCTGGCGATCGACCTGCCGGCCGGCGGCCCGGTGCCGACCGGCGCCACGCGGCGCGACTATCGCCTGGCGGTGGCCGCGAACCGGCCTTACGTGGCGGCGATCGCCGGCGCGAATCCGCCGACGGTGGCGGCCGGCCTGGCAGCCGTCACCGTCGCGATCAACCGCATCAACCAGGTGTACGAGCGTGACTTCTCGATCCACCTGACCCTGGTGCCTGACAACGACCGGATCATCTACACCGATGCCGCGACCGACCCCTACACCAACGGTGACGGGGCCATCGACCAGAACACCGCCAATCTCGACGCGGTGATCGGCAGCGCCAACTACGACCTGGGCCACGTGTTCACCACGCGCAGCGGCGTCGCCGGCCTGGGCGTGATCTGCACGTCCGACAAGGGCGCCGGCACCACCGGGCTGTCCGCCTCGCGCCTGCAGAGCGATGCGTTCTACATCGACTACGTCGCCCACGAAATCGGCCACCAGCTCGGCGGCCGGCATTCGTTCAACAGCACGGTCTCCAATTGCGGTCCCCCCAACCGCTCCGCCGGCAGCGCCTACGAGCCCGGCAGCGGCTCGACCATCATGGCCTATGCGGGCATCTGCGGCGCCGCCAACCTCCAGCCCAATTCCGACCCCTACTTCCATGCGCGGAGCCTGGAGGAAATCACCTTGCGCACCGGCAGCGCCGCGATCAGCGCCTGCGGCGCACCGGTGGCCAATCCCTCTGCGCCGCCGGTGGTGCCGGCGCTGACGGGTCGGACGATCCCGGCGCGTACGCCGTACGCGCTGAGCGGCAGTGCGTTCGGCGCCGCCGCCGGCGCCCAGCTGACCTATGCCTGGGAGCAGTACGACCTGGGCCCGGCCAACAATGCGCTGGAGACCGACCCCGGCAGCGGGCCGATCCAGCGCTCGTTCGAGCCGACGGCTTCGCCGACGCGCTACCTGCCGCGCCTGGCGACCCTGCTCGGTGACGGCCCCGCCTTCGGCGAGATCCTTCCCGCGACCACCCGCACGCTCACCTACCGGCTGACCGTGCGCGACAACCTCGCCGCCGGCGGATCGACCGGTGGCAACGAACTGAGCCTCAGCGTGATCGACACCGGCCGGCCGTTCGCCGTGACCGAGCCGACGGCGGCGACGACCTGGCAGTTCACGGGTACGCCCGCTCCGCAGACGGTGCTGTGGGACACCGCCGCCACCGAGGCCCCGCCGATCGCCTGCGCCAGCGTCGACATCGACCTGGTCGTGGCGAACGAGACCGACCTGGTGCCGGTCGCCGTGCTCGCCCGGGCGGCGCCCAACACCGGCTCGGCAGTGATCGAGGTGCCGAATGTCGACCGGTCCGCGGCGCGTGTGCGCGTGCGCTGCGCGGACAACGTATTCTTCAACCTCAGCCCGGCGTTCGCCGTTGCCGGCATCGATGCGCTGTTCGCCGATGGATTCGGTGACTGAGCCGCGCAAGCCGATCCACCGCCACCGGACCCGCCATGCCTCGACCCGCGCCGTGCCGGTGCTACCGATGAAACGCTCCCAGGGCCTGGCGGCCGTGGGACTGGCCTTCCTCGCCGCCGCGGTCGCGTTCTCGGCGGCGGCCCTGCTGGCCCGGCAACCGGCGTTCTTCGGCGTGGCGATCGCCTTCGTCGCCCTCGGCATGGTGTTCGTCGGCCAGGTACGGTCCGGCCGCTGACCGCGCGTGGCGGGGCGCGTCCCGTTCCACCGCGTCCCGGCGTGACGGCTCGCCGTGCCGGCGAGTTCCGGCTGCGCGGACCTGCGGCGCAGTCATCGCGCGGCCCGATCGGCACCGGCAAGGCATGGACATTCCGCGACGCACAGGGAAAACTTCCCGAAACGCGGCCCCGGCCGCGCTTCGACTAGCGGATCGGGAAGGCACGTATCTTCCTGGCCCTTGGGGAGGGAGATCGCGTGAGCCCGGTGGGTCGCCAGGGTCGACTTCAGGCGCTTGATTTGCTGCGCCGCAGCATCGCCATGCGCGGTAACGGCAGGGTGGCGCTCGCGGCCCTGATCGCCGCGGCGCTGCTGGCCGGCGGCTGCGTGCGCTACGTCGCCCGGCCGCTGCCGCCGGCCCAGAGCCTGGCCAGCTTCGAAGCGCGCCGGCCCGACGATGCTGCGCTGCGCGAGCGGATCGCCGCGGTGTTTCCCGCGCTCGCCGGCGACTGGCCACCGGCACGCTGGGACCGCGCGCAGTTGTTCGCCCTGGCGGCCGCCGCCAACCCCGAGCTTGCCGTCGTGCGTGCCGAATACGATGCGGCACGCGCCGAGCAGGCCGTCGCCGGCCTGCCGGCCGATCCGGACCTGTCGTTGCAGACCGAGTACGCGCGGCGCGAGCAGCGGCCGTGGCTGTACGGCCTGGGCCTGGACATCCCGCTGCGAACAGCCGGGCAGCGCCAGCTGGACCGCGCGATCGCCGGATCGGCGGTCGAGGCCGCCCGCGCCAATCTGCTGGAGCAGGCCTGGCAGGTGCGCCACCGGCTGGTCGCGGCCCTGTCGGCGATCGAGGCGCGCCAGCGCGAACAGGCCCTGCTGGCCGCGCTCGAACGCCTGCAGCGCCAGCGCGGCGACCATGTCGCGCGCCGCGTCGCCGCCGGCGAGGACGACGCCGGAGAACAGTTGATCGCGCGCGAGGCGCAGCTGCGTGCGGCGGCGGCCCGCAGCGAGGCGGCGACCGCGCTGGCCGCCGACCGGGCCGCGCTGGCGCAGGCCCTCGGCCTGCCGCTGGCCGCGGCCGCTGCGCTCGCCACCGACTGGCCCGACTGGGGACGGCCGCCGCCGGTCGACGCGGCCGTGCTGGCCGGGCGCCGCGAGCAGGCCCTGCTGGCCCGCGCCGATCTCGGCGCCGCGATCGCCGTCTACAGCGGTACCGAGCGGCAGCTGCAGCGCGCCGTCGCACGCCAGTATCCGCAGGTGGTGCTGTCGCCCGGCTACGTCTGGGACCACGGCATCGTCAAGCTGCCGTTCGCGCTCGGCCTGCACCTGCCGGTGTTCGATCGCAATCGCGGCGAGATCGCCGAGGCCGAGGGCGCGCGAGCACTGGCCGGCACCCGCCTGCTGGCGCTGCAGGCCCGGATCCACGGCCAGATCGACGCCGCGCGGGACGCCGAGGCGGGGGCCGCGGCCGGCCTCGCCGCAGCCGAGCGGCGCGCTGCCGACGCCCGCGAACAGCACGAACGCGCCCGCCGTGCGCTCGACCGCGGCGCGATCGATCGCGGCGAGGCCCTGGCCGCCGAGATCCTGGCCACCGAGACCGCCCTGGACCTGCTGCACCGGCAGGCCGACCTGCAGGCGGCGCGGCTGGCGCTGGAGGATGCTCTGCATGCGCCGCTGTCCGGGCCGGAACTGGCGCTGTCACCCGCCGTCGAGGATTCCGAGGAGAGCCGATGAACGTCCCATCGCCTGCCCGCTGGCTGCCGTGGCTGTGGCTGCTCGCGGCGCTCCCGCTCCCGCTGCCGGCCGCCGCCGACGATGACGATCCGGCCGGGCCCGGCCTGACACTGACGGCGGCGCAGCAGGCGGCGATCGGCATCGAGGTTGCCACCCCGGTGGCCGCCACGCCCACGCCACGCCTCGCCGCGATCGGCCGGGTGCTCGATGCGGCGCTGCCGATCACCGACTTCGCCGCCCTGGACGCCGACCGGGCCACGGCCCGGGCCGGCCGCCAGGAGCGCGACCGCCTGCGCGGCCTGCACGCGGACGGCGCCGCGGCCGCGCTGCGGCGTGTCGAGGCGGCCGACGCAGAGGCCGCGCAGGCGCAAGCCGCGCTCGATGCGGCATCGGCACGGCTGGCCGCGCAGTGGGGGCCGCTGGCGGCGATGGCCGACGGCGACCGCCAGGCGCTGCTGCAGCGCCTGCGCAGCGGCCAGGCCGCCTTGCTGCGGGTGGACCTGCCCGGCCGACAGAGCCTGCCGGACCTGCCCGGGCGTGCCGAGGTCTCGATCGACGGCATCGCCTTTGCCGCGAACGTGCTCGGTCCGCTGCGTGCGGGCAGCGCCGCGCCGGCGGCGCTGCTGGAACTGCCGGCGGCGCCGGCCGGCCTCGCTGCCGGCGTACGCCTTGCGGTAGCGCTGGAGGGCGAGGCCGTGGCCGGGTTCATCGTGCCGGGCACCGCGCTCCTGCACGACGCGCAAGGCGCCCATGTCTACTGCCAGGTCGCCACGGCCGCGGCGGCACCGGCGACCTATGCGCGCCGCGACGTCACGCTGCTGATGCCGGCCGGCAGCGGCTGGCTGGTGCGCGGCCTCGACGCCGACGACCGGGTGGTCGTGCGCGGCGTCGGCCTGCTCTGGTCGATGCAGGCCGGCGCGGCACCGGACGACGACGACTGACGCCGCCATGCTGGCCGCCATCGTCCGCGCTTCGCTCGCCCATCCGCGCATCGTCACCGCGCTGGCCGCCCTGGTGACGCTGGCCGGGGCGTTCGCACTGGCCGGCGCACGCTTCGACGTGTTCCCGGATTTCGCGCCGCCCTTCGTCGTCGTCCAGATCGAGGCGCCGGGCCTGTCCGCGCTCCAGGTCGAGGCGCGCGTGACGCGGCCGGTCGAGAGCCTGCTGGCCGGCACCGAGAACGTCGAGCGCATCCGCTCGACGTCCAGCCAGGGACTGGCGGCGATCCGCGTGATCTTCCACCGCGGCAGCGACCCGCACCGCCAGCGCCAGGCGGTGATCGAGCGCCTCTCGGAGGCGGCCGGCCTGCTGCCCGACGGCGTACGCGCGCCGCAGCTCTCGCCGCTCAGCTCGTCGATGGAGTACCTGCTGCATTTCGGCTACACCAGCGACACGCTGGACCCGCTCGCCCTGCGCGACATCGTGCAGTGGTCGATCAAGCCGCAGATCCTCGGCGTACCGGGCGTGGCCCAGGTCCAGCTGTTCGGCGGCCAGGCACGCGAGCGCCGCGTGGAAGTCGATCCGCTGCGGCTGGCCGCGGCCGGGCTCGGGCTGGACGCGGTGATCGACGCGATCGCGGCGGCGACCGGCCAGGCGGGCGGCGGCTATGTGGAGACCGCGATCCAGCGCCTGGTCGTGCAGGTGGCACCGCCGGCCGCCGAAGCCTCGGCGCTGGCGGCGGCGCTGGTGGACGTGACCGACGGCGTGCCGCGGCGCCTGGCCGACGTCGCCACCGTGACCGACGGTGCGCAGCCGCTGTTCGGCGACGCGACCATCGCCGGCAAGCCCGGCATCCTGGTGGAGACCTCCTCGCAGTTCGGCGCCAACACGCTGGAGGCCACGCGCGCGCTGGAGGCGCGGCTGGACGCGCTGGCGCCGGCATTGGCCGCGCAGGGCGTGGACTACCACCCGGCCCTGCTGCGCCCGGCCAGCTTCGTCGAGAACGCGATCGACACGATGCGCCGCTCGCTCGCCATCGGCGCGGCGCTGGTGGTCGCGCTGCTGCTGGTGATGCTGCGCGACTGGCGCGGCGCGCTGATCTCCTTCAGCGCGATCCCGCTGGCGCTGCTGGCGGCGGTCTGGCTGCTGTCCGCGTTCGGCTTCAGCCTCAACACGATGACGCTCGGCGGCCTGGTCGTCGCGCTCGGCGTGGTCGTGGACGACGCGGTGATCGACGTGGAGAACGTCCTGCGCCGGCGCCGCGAAGCGCCGGCCGGCACGGACCTGGACAGGCTGTTCGCCGCGGCTTCGCTGGAGGTGCGGCGGCCGGTGTTCTTCGCCACCGCCGCGGTCGCCGTCGCCTTCGTGCCGATCCTCTCGATGAGCGGGCTGCAGGGCGCGTTCTTCAGGCCGCTGTCGATCGCGTTCCTGCTCGCGGTCGGGCTGTCGCTGATCGTCGCGCTGGCGGTGACACCGGCACTCTGCGCGGTGTTCATGCGCGACCACGCACCGAAACCGGAGGCGGCCTTCCTGCAGCGCTGCAGGGCCGTGCAGCGGCGCGCGATCGGGCGACTGGCCGTGCGTCCGCGCCTATTGGTCGCGCTGCTGGTCGTGACCGGCGTGGCCGGCACCGCGCTGCTGCCGCTGTTCGGCGCACGGCTGCTGCCGGACTTCCGCGAGACCTACCTGATCGCGCACAGCAGCCTGCGGCCCGGCATCGCGATCGCCGAAACCGCGCGCGTGGGCCGCGAGGTCTCGCAGCGGCTGATGGCGATCGACGGCGTGCGCAGCGTGGCCCAGCAGATCGGCCGCGCCGAGAACGGCCAGGACACCGACACCCCGAACGAGAGCGAGTTCGAGATCCGCATCGCGCCGACCGCCGCGCGCCGCCTGGAAGCGATCGAGGCGGACATCCGCGCCGTGTTCGACAGCTATCCGAACCAGGCCTCGGAGGTCTATTCGGTCCTGGCCGAGCGCATCGGCGAGACCCTGACCGGCGAAGGCGCACCGTTCTCCGTCAGCGTGTTCGGCAGCGACCTGGACGAGAACGACCGGGTCGCCACCGCCATCGCCGCGGCGGTGCAGGCCCTGCCCGGTGCCGACGGCGTGCGGCTGGTGGTGCCACCGCGTGAGCCGCAGCTGCAGGTGGACCTCGATCCGCAGGCGCTGCTGCTGCACGGGCTGGCGGCGACCGACGTGCTGCGCACTATCGAGGCGGCCTTCCACGGCACCGTCGCGGCGGAAATGACGCTGACCGACCGCAGCCTGCCGGTGGTGGTGCGCATCGCCGGCACCGACGACGGGCCGGATGCGCTGCGCCGGCTGCCGTTGCGCGGTCGCGACGGCGCCCTGGTCGCGCTGGCCGATGTCGCCGCCATCGCCATCGTCGACGGGCGCAGCGTGCTCGATCACGAGGATGGCCTGCGCCGGCAGACCGTGGTGGCGACGCCGGACCTGGCCGACCAGGTCGGCTTCGCCGAGCGGGCCCGGCAGGCGATCGCGGCACAGGTGGTGCTGCCGCCGGGCGTATACCTGCGCTACGGCGGCAGCGCGCAGGCACAGCGGGCGGCCGCGCGCGAGCTGATGATCTACTCGGCATTCGCGTTCGTCGTCGTGATCGTCCTGCTGGCGCTGGCCTACGGCCGCGCGCGCCATGTCGCGCTCACCCTGGCGGCGCTGCCGAGCACCTTCATCGGTGGCGTCGCGGCACTCTGGCTGACCGGCGGCACGCTGACGCTCGGCGCGATGGTCGGCTTCGTCGCGCTGTTCGGCATGGCGGCGCGCAATACGATCCTGCTGGTGTCGCACTACGACCACCTGGTCCAGGTCGAGGGCGCACCGTGGAACCTCGACACGGCGCTGCGCGGCGCCGCCGAGCGCCTGACGCCGGTCCTGCTGACGGCCCTGCTGACCGCCCTGGCGCTGCTGCCGGTGGCCCTGCAGAGCGGCGAGGCGGGCCACGAGATCGAGGGCCCGATGGCGATCGTCCTGCTCGGCGGCCTGGCGTCCTCGACCCTGGTCAGCCTGCTGCTGATCCCCCGCTGGCGGCACGCTGGCTGCGGATGGCACCGGCGGCCTGACGCCCGCCGCACCGGCACCCGCCCCGAAGCGACGCCTGGGCCGTCCCTGGCCCGGGCGCCCTGCCCACCGCCGTGGGATCAGTCGAAGCCTTCGGCCAGGAGCGACTCGGCGCGCCCGGCAAAGCCGCGGACGTAGGCCTGGGCGCTCGTGGGAACGCCCGTGACGAACACGCGGACCACCACCGTACCGTTGCCGCTGGCCCAGCCGTCCTCGCCGAGGTTCTCCGGACTGGTCAGGTCGAACTCCGAAATCCCGGTCACCGCGCGCTCGACCAGGCCGGCGCTCGTGGGCACCTTGACCAGGTCGCCGACACCGAGCTCGCGCACGGGCGCCGCACCGGAACGCAGGCGCCAGACGCCGCGCTCGGTGGGGTTGCCGACCTCGGCCAGCAGCAGCACCTCGCCACTGTCGAGGATCGCCGTGCGATGGAACGTCCGCCACGGCCGGCCCGGCGCCGCCGCATAGGCGCCGGTATCGCCGATGATCGCGAGCGGCTCGGGCGAGGCGCCCGGCGCCAGCCGCCACAGGCCGGTGATCGAGGTCGTGCCGGCCAGCGGCTTGATCGTGGTGCGCAGCAGGCCGTAACGGCCGGCCGCGGCAAGCTCGGCGGGAGCACTGGTGGAATTGAACACGTAGCCGGTGTAGCCCGGCCCGTAGGCACCCTCGGTATTGATGAGGTACACCGGCGTGTTGTGGCCGTCGGCGTGCAGGAAACCGCCGCTGGTCGACCCCGCCGGCGAGGTCACCGCGCCCCAGAAGTAGAACGCGCCCGCGTGCGCGGGCCGGACCGCGGCGAATTCGCTGAACATGAACGAAGTGTCGCTCATCCCCGGCCCGAGGCTGCCCGTCACCGCTGTGCGCGCGAATACTTGCGGAGCGCCGCGACAGAGGGCGAAAATCCCGCGCCCGTTCGTTCCGTTTTCCCGCACACCGGACACGACATAGACTTCGCCGCGGGCACCGACCACCGGCGCGCCGATCAGATAGCTGCCGCCGTTGTCGTAGAACACCGCCGAACCGAAGCCGGGCGAGTAGGCCGGATCGGTCGAATCCTCCAGCAAGCACCCGCGATTGCCCACCCCTGCCTCATGCATGATCACCGCCCGAAGCGAGCCGGTCACGGTCGCGTCGAACAGCACGCGCTGGCCCGGCAGCGCGCGTGCGCGCGGGAACGCGGTGGTGGTGGTGGGTCCCAGGTAGGTGAACGCGACGCCGGGACCGAAGCCCGGGCCGAGCGTGCCTTCCGTGTTCAGCCGCGCGATCTCGGTATTGCTCGCGCCGTTCCAGAGCCAGACGCCGTAGGTCGCCGCATCGGTGGGCTGGGTCGGCTCGCCGGCGCGGGCGCCGAACACGCGGTGCGCCTGGCCGCTGGCGTCCTGCTTCTGGTACAGCACGCGGAACACGTGGCCGGCCTCGGCGCCGGCGCGGCCGGGGCCGAGGGCACCGGTGGCCATGTTCTCGGCGAACGGCATCAGCACGCCGCTGCGCTCGGCCCACAGCGCGTACGGATTGCTGCTGCCGGCATCGCGCGCGAAGCCGAGGGCACCGTTGCCGGCGTTGGCCAGCGAGACCCACTCCAGGTCGAATGCGGTCGCCGAGGGCAGCAGCGACGGCAGGACCAAGCCCGAGTCGCTGTCGGCGACCACCACGCGCCAGTCGGGCGCGGCCGTCGCCGCCAGGGAACTGAAGGCCAGCGCGCAGGCGACTGCGAGGCGGGACAAGGTTGCGCGGGTCATCAGGGCGTCTCCGATTCCGTAGAAAGTGGGGATCACGCGGCGGCCGGCGACCGTGGCCGGCTGACGACCGGCGGCGATCCACGGCAGGCGAATGGCGGCGGCAGTCTAGGCAGCGCGCCGATCGGAGTCGGCACGGAACGGCACCGGTGCGGTAACGGAGCGGTAACGCTGTCGGCGCGCAGGCGCCGGCGCACTGGCGATCGAACGATCAATCGGAAAAAGTGCGACACGCACCGGGTCGTGGGGAATCCGCAGGCGTCGTCCGGAAACCAGAGGTTGGAAGAACGATGAAGGACACCCCGTCCCCACGGGAACAAACCTATCGGTACCGCTTCGGCACCGCCACGTTCGACGAGACCAGCTTCGAGCTGCGGGTCGCCGGCCTGCGCGTGGACGTGGAGCGGCGCGCGCTGGACGTGCTGGCCTGCCTGCTGCGGCACGCCGGCGAAGTGGTGACCAAGGAGGAGCTGTTCGCCCAGGTCTGGGCCGGCCGTATCACCGTCGAGAAAGTGCTGCCGAACGCGATCAACAAGCTGCGGCGCGCACTCGGCGAGGCCAATGCCGAGCTGCTGGTGACCCAGCCGCGCATCGGCTACCGCCTGACCGGCGTGGTCGAGCGCATCGTGATCGGCCGCACGCTGCCCAACCCGCTGGCGCTGCGCACCGGCCAGCCGGTGCCGGGGCGCGAGAACTTCATCCTGCAACGCCAGCTGGGCGGGCGCACCGACAGCGAGGTCTGGCTGGCCGAGCACGCACGCACGCACGAACGGCGCGTCTACAAGTTCGCCGTCGGCGACGACCGCCTCAAGGCGCTCAAGCGCGAGGCCACGCTGTCGCGCGTGCTGCAGGAAAGCCTCGAGGACCGGCGCCACTTCGTCGACCTGATCGACTGGAACTTCGAGACCGCACCGTTCTTCCTCGAATGCGCCTACGGCGGCGAAAGCCTGCAGGCCTGGGCCGAGGCCGGGCTGCCGGCGACCGCACCTCCCGCACGCCTGGCGCTGTTCCTGCAGATCGCCGATGCGGTGGCCGCCGCGCATGCGGTCGGCGTGCTGCACAAGGACCTCAAGCCCGCCAACGTGCTGATTGCGGCCGGCGACGCCGCGCCGCTGATCCGGCTGACCGACTTCGGCAGCGGCGGCATGCTCGACCCCGACCGGCTGGAAGAACTGGGCATCACCCGCTTCGGCCTGTCGGCCACGCAGAACCTCGCCGCCGACGCGTCCACCGGCACGCCGATCTACATGGCGCCGGAAGTGTTCTCCGGCCACGCGCCGACCGCGCAGAACGACGTGTTCGCGCTCGGCGTCATGCTGTACCAGCTGCTGGCCGGCAACCTGAACAAGCCGATGGCGTCCGGCTGGGAGCAGGACATCGCCGATCCGCTGCTGTGCGAGGACATCGCCCTGGCGACCGACGGCGATCCGGCGCGCCGCCTCAGCAGCGCTGCGGAACTGGCCATGCGGCTGCGCACGCTGGACCAGCGCCGCGACCAGGCCCGGCGCGCGGGCGAAGCGGACGACCAGGCCCGGCGCGCGCGCGAGGCGCTCGCCCGCAGCCGTGCGCGGCGGCCGTACCTGTTGGCGCTGGTGGCGGTGCTGGTGGCCGGCGTGATCGCCAGTCTCGGCCTGTACCAGGCGGCAGTGCGGGCGCGCAACCAGGCCGAGCGCGAGCTGGCCTCGGCGGTGGCGATCAACCGCTTCCTCAACGAGGACCTCATCAGCCGCTCCAACCCGCTGGTCGCCGCCAAGGGGCAGAACGCGTCGCTGGAGGACGTGCTGCTGGGCGCGCGCGACCGCGTCGCCGGCCGCTTCGCCGAACAGCCGCTGATCGAAGCCTCGATCCGCACCAGCATGAGTTCGCTGTTCAACACCGTCGAGCGGCTGCCCGATGCCGAAGCCGAGGCGCGGCGCGCGCTGGCGCTGTACGAACAGGAGGAAGGCGCCGCCAGCCTCAACGCGCTGAAGGCGCGCGGCCTGCTGATCCGCCTGCTCACGCGCACGGCCAAGTTCGACGAATGCCTGCGCGAGCTGGAAACGCTCGACCGGCTGGTGGCCGGATCGGACGAGGCCTATGCGCCGTACCTCAAGGCCTATGCCTGGGGCGTCTACCACATGAACCGCGGCGACTACGCCAAGGCCCTGCCCGAGTACCGCAAGGCGATTCCGGAACTGACCGAGCTGGAACCGGGCAACCTCATCGTGCGCGACTCGCTGCGCATGGACCTCGTCGGCGCACTGACCCAGACCGGCCAGACCGCCGAGGCACGGCGCGAAGGCGAGGCGCTGATCGCCGAGATCGCCGCGCGCGGCGACGACAACGGACTGACGAGCGCCTTCGCGCGGGCGGCGGTGGCACGCACCTTTACGCTCGAGGGCGACTACGACACCGCGCAGGTGCAGTTGCTCGACGCGCAGAAGACCATCGTGGCCCTGCTCGGCGCCGGCCATACGCGCAACCTCATGGTGCTGAGCGACCTGTTCGACATCGCCGTGCGGCGGCGCGACTGGCCGCGGGCGCTGGACTATGCGCAACGCGTCTACGAGGGATTCCGCGGCAAGTTCGGCGACGACCACAACGTCAGCGACATCGCGCTGGCCAACTGGAGCCAGGCGCTCTACGAGAGCGGCGATGCGCGTGGTGCCGAGGCACGACTGGAGCCGGCCTATCGCCGGCTGGTCGCGCGGCTTTCGGCACGCAATCCGCAGGCCCAGGTCGCCGGCTTCTGGCTGGCGGCGGCGCAGATCGAGACCGGCCATTTCGATGCGGCCGACCAGGTCCTCGCCACGCTGGCGCCCGAGGCGCTGGAGGCCGGCGGCAGCGACGGCCTGTGGGGCTTCCGGCTGGATGCGCTGCGCGGCCTGCTGGCCGCCGGCCGCGGCCAGCGCGATGCAGCAGCCACGCTGCTGCGCCCGGCGATCGACGGCATCGCGGCACGCGATGCGCCGCCGAGCCGCGTCTTCGAATCGGCGCGCCAGGCGCTCGACGACGGCCGACGCTGACACCGGTGGCGCCGGGCGGCACGGAGCGCCGCCGGCCGCGTCCCGGCACCGCCAGGCTTCCGTGCCGCCGGCAGGCGCTCCACAATCGCGGCTTTCCCGCGAGCCTGCCCCGATGACCTACGTCGTTCCCGCCCCGCCGATTCCCAGCCTTGCCGTCGTCGGCGAGACCGCGCGCTTTCCGGTGCACCGCATCTACTGCATCGGCCGCAACTACGCCGAGCACGCGCGCGAGATGGGCGCGACCGCCGACCGCTCGCAGCCGGTGTTCTTCTCCAAGCCGGCGGACGCGATCGTCGCCGACGGCGCGGACGTGCCGTACCCGCCCGCCACCGGCGACCTGCACCACGAGGTCGAGCTGGTGGTCGCGCTGGCGTCGGGCGGACGCGACATCGCCGTGGCCGATGCGCCGGCCTGCATCTACGGCTACGGCGTCGGCCTGGACCTGACGCGCCGCGACCTGCAGGCCCGCGCCAAGGCCGGCGGCCTGCCCTGGGACGTCGGCAAGGGCTTCGACCATTCCGCGCCGGTCTCGGCGCTGCGCCGGGCCGGCGAGACCGGGCATCCGGCCGGCGGCGCGCTGACGCTGCACGTCAACGGCGTCCTGCGCCAGCGCGGCGACATCGCCGAGATGGTGTTCACCGTCGCCGAGGTCATCCACGAGCTGTCACGGCTCTACACGCTGCAGGCCGGCGACCTGATCTTCACCGGCACGCCGGCCGGCGTGGCGGCGCTGGTGCGCGGCGACACGTTCCGCGCCGCGTTCGCCGACGTCGCCATACTGGAAGGGCGCATCGTGTGATTGTGTAGCGCGCCGGGTCACCGCTAGGCTGCGCGCCCATGCTGGCCGTCTCCCGCCATCGCCGCCCGCGCGCCATCCTCGTGATGGCGCTGGTCGCGCTGTGCATCCTGCTGCGGCCGCTGCTCGCCATCGCCTGCGACCTGCACGATGCCGCGCATGGCGCGACGCAGCCGCAGATCGAGGCGGTCGCCGGCAGCACCACCGGCGAGGAGAACCCGTCCGACCTCGTGCTGCATGCGCTGCATTGCTGCCTGCACACGATCGCCCTGCCGGCGGCGCTGCCCGCCGTGGCGCCCCCGGTACCGGCCCTCGGCATTCCGCCGCTGCGGCCGCTGCGCCTCGCCGACCGCCAGCCGGCCGATCCCCTGCGTCCTCCGATCAGCGCCTGAGCGCCGCCGCGACCGCTTCGGCGGTCGTGCCCGTTCAACTTTTCGGAGACGATCGATGGTGCGTTATTGGGCGGCCTGGGCCGCCATGCTGTGCGTGGCCGCCTGGCCACCGGGGGCGTCCGCCCGTGATTCGGCGCCGCTGACCCTGGAACAGGCCTTCACGCTGACCCTGGAGCGCCACCCCGCGCTCGAACGCCTGCCGCTGGCACGCGTCGCCCGGACCGCCGCCCGTGACGAGGCCGCGCAGAAGCCGCCGCTGACGGCCGGCGCCACGCTCGAGAACGTGCTCGGCAGCGGCGACACCGCCGGCTTCGGCGCGGCCGAGCTCAGCCTCAGCCTGTCGTCGGTGATCGAGCGCGGCGACAAGCGCGAGGCGCGCGTCGCCGTGGCCCAGGGCCGCCTGGACGCCCTGGCGAACGAGACCCGGGCGACACGCCTGGACCTGCTGGCCGAGGTCGCCCGGCGCTACCTGGACGCGCTGGCGATCCAGGCCGCCGAGGCCGCCGCCACGGACCTGGTCGACCAGCGCACGCGGACCGCCGCCGCCGCGGCGCGCCGCGTGAGCGCCGGCGCCTCGCCGCGCCCGGTGCAGCTCGCCGCCGAAGCGGCACTGGCGCGGGCCACGCTCGAACGCGAGCTGCTGCAGACCCAGGGCGCCGCGGCGCGCCGCCGCCTGGCCGCCACCTGGGGCGAGCGCGATCCGGGCTTCGAGCGGCTTGCCGGCGACCTGCTGGCGCTGCCGGCCGTGCCGGCCTTCGAGGCGCTGACCGCCCTGCTCGACCGCAGCCCGGAACTGCGCCGCTTCGCCGACGAACGGCGCCTGAGCGAAGCGCGGCTGCAGCTCGCGCGCAGCGCCGGCAGCGCCGACCTCGCCTGGGACGTCGGCGTGCGCCGCCTGCAGGCGACCGGCGACACCGCGCTGATCG
Organism: Dokdonella koreensis DS-123; assembly: GCF_001632775.1. NCBI lineage: Bacteria > Pseudomonadati > Pseudomonadota > Gammaproteobacteria > Lysobacterales > Rhodanobacteraceae > Dokdonella > Dokdonella koreensis. The sequence continues at coordinate 1,302,404 of NZ_CP015249.1, read as the reverse complement.
CCGGACTGTCGCTGCCGCTCGGCAGCCGCACGCGGGCCCGTCCGGGCATCGTCGCCGCCGAAGCGGAACTGGCCGACCTGGAGCTGGAGCGCGAGTCCGAGGCGATCGGCCTCTACGCGACGCTGGCCGAGGCACACGGCCGGCTGCTGGCCGACCGCCAGGCGGTGAGCCGTGCCGACACGGACGTGCTGCCGCGCCTGGTCCGGGCCGAGGAAGAAGCCGGGCGCAGCTATCGCGCCGGCGCGCTCTCGTACCTGGAGTGGGCGCAGCTGCAAGCCGACCTGCTCGCCGCCCGGCGCGACCAGATCACCGCCGCGCGCGATTTCCACCGCGCCCTGATCGAGATCCAGCGGCTGACCGGCGACGCCTTCGCCGCCGACGAGGAGACCCCCTGATGAACCTGCATCCTGCGATCCTGGCCGCCGTGCTGCTGATGCTGGCCGCCTGCGGCCGCGCCGGCGAAGACGCCGCCCGCCAGCCCACCCCGCCGTCCGCCGCCGCCGGGAAGGCCGGCGCTGCCGATGCTCATGACGGCCACGACGACCACGGCAGCGAGGACGGCGAAGCGGGCCACACCCATGACGAGGACGAGGGCCAGACGACCATCGCCGCCGCCATCGCCGAGGCCGCCGGCATCCGCACCGCGGCGGCCGGCCCCGGCGTGATCCGCGACGAGCACGAGGTGCAGGGCATCGTCACGCCGGTGGAAGGCCGCCACGCACGCGTGGTCGCGCGCTTCCCCGGACCGGTCCGTGCGGTCCGCGCCGGCGTCGGCGACCGGGTCCGCCGCGGCCAGGCGCTGGCCGTCGTCGAGAGCAACATCAGCCTGTCCGACTACACCGTCAGCGCACCGTTCGACGGCACCATCCTGTCGCGCAACGTTGCCGTCGGCGACCTCGCCGGCGAGGCGCCGCTGTTCGAGATCGCCGACCTGTCCTCCCTCTGGGTGGACCTGCACCTGTTCGGCCGCGATGCGCAGCACATCACCGACGGACTGCCGGTCGAGGTGATCCGGCTGACCGACGGCCACGTCGCGGCGACGGCGCTGGACCGGATCCTGCCGTCCACGGCGACGGCGAGCCAGAGCACGGTCGCGCGCGCGCGCATCGACAATGCCGACGGGCAGTGGCGCCCCGGCGCGGCGGTGCGGGCGCGCGTCAGCGTGTCCGAGCGCAGCGTGCCGCTGGCGGTGCCGCTCGGCGCGCTGCAGAAGACCGGCGGCCGCGACGTGGTCTACGTCCGCGACGGCGAACGCTACCGCGAGCGCCCGGTGCGCCTGGGCGAACGCGACGGCCGCCGCGTGGAAGTGCTCGACGGCCTCGCCGCCGGCGATGCGGTGGTGGTCGAGCAGAGCTACCTGGTCAAGGCCGACATCGGCAAGGCGGGCGCCGGCCATGAGCATTGACGCGCGCACACCGGCCACCGCCGCGGGAGGTCCCCATGCTTGAGACCCTGATCCGCTTCGCGATCCGCCGGCGCTGGCTGATGCTGGTGCTGACGCTGGGCGTCGCGGCGCTCGGCGCCTGGAGCTTCACCAAGCTGCCGATCGACGCGGTGCCCGACATCACCAACGTGCAGGTCCAGATCAACACCGCGGCGCCCGGCTATTCGCCGCTGGAAGCCGAGCAGCGCGTCACCTTCCCGATCGAGACCGCGCTCGGCGGCCTGGCGCGGCTGGACCATACCCGCTCGCTGTCGCGCTACGGCCTGTCGCAGGTGACGGTGGTGTTCGAGGACGGCACCGACATCTGGTTCGCGCGCCAGCAGGTGGCCGAGCGGCTCCTGCAGGTGCGCGCGCAGCTGCCCGAGGGCATCGAGCCGGCGCTCGGGCCGGTCTCCACCGGCCTGGGCGAGATCTTCATGTACACCGTGGAGAGCACGCCGGGCGCGCGCAAGGACGACGGCAGCGAATGGACGCCGACCGACCTGCGCACGCTGCAGGACTGGGTGGTGCGGCCGCAGCTGCGTACGACGCCGGGCGTGACCGAGGTCAGCGCGATCGGCGGCTACGCGCGGCAGATCCACGTCACGCCGGACCCGGCCAAGCTGGTCGCCTACGGCTTCACGCTGGCCGACGTGGTCGCCGCGATCACGCGCAACAACCGCAACGTCAGCGCCGGCTACATCGAGCGCAACGGCCAGCAGTTCCTGGTGCGCGCGCCCGGCCAGGTGGCCGACGTCGCGGCGATCGGCGACATCGTGCTCGACCGCCGCGACGGCGTGCCGATCCACGTGCACGACATCGCCGAGGTCGGCGAAGGACCGGAGCTGCGCACCGGCGCGGCGCTGGAGGACGGCCGCGAGGTCGTGCTGGCCACGGTCTTCATGCTGATCGGCCAGAACAGCCGCGAGGTCGCGCAGGCGACCGCGGCGCGCCTGGCCGAGGTGCAGCGCAGCCTGCCCGAGGGCGTCATCGCGCGGCCGGTCTACGACCGCACCGCCCTGGTCGAGCGCACGATCGCGACGGTGGCGCGCAACCTGGTCGAGGGCGCACTGCTGGTGATCGTCGTGCTGTTCGCGCTGCTCGGCAACTTCCGCGCGGCGCTGATCACCGCCGCGGTGATCCCGCTGGCGATGCTGATGACGCTGACCGGCATGGTGCGCGGCGGCGTCTCCGGCAGCCTGATGAGCCTGGGCGCGCTCGACTTCGGGCTGATCGTCGACGGCGCGGTCATCATCATCGAGAACTGCCTGCGCCGCTTCGGCGAGGCGCAGCACCGCGCCGGGCGCCTGCTCGACCGCGAGGAACGCTTCGAGCTGGCCGCGACCGCCACCGCCGAGGTGATCCGGCCGAGCCTGTTCGGCCTGGCGATCATCGCCGCGGTCTACCTGCCGGTGTTCGCGCTGTCCGGCGTCGAGGGCAAGACCTTCCATCCGATGGCCTTCACCGTGGTGCTGGCGCTGACCGCGGCGATGCTGCTGTCGCTGACGTTCGTGCCGGCCGCGGTGGCGGTGTTCCTGGGCGGCCGCGTCGCCGAGAAGGAGAACCGGCTGGTCGCCGCCGTCCGCCGCGTCTACGCGCCGCTGCTGACCGGCGTGCTGCGCCTGCGCGTACCGGTGGTGGCCGCGGCGATGGTGCTGGTCGTGCTGGCGGGCCTGCTCGCCACGCGCCTGGGCTCGGAGTTCATTCCCAGCCTCGACGAGGGCGACATCGCGCTGCACGCCATGCGCATTCCCGGCACCAGCCTGGCGCAGTCGGTGGCGATGCAGCAGACGCTGGAAACGCGCATCCGTGCGTTTCCGCAGGTGGAGCGGGTGTTCTCGAAGATCGGCACCGCCGAGGTCGCCAACGACCCGATGCCGCCCTCGGTGGCCGATACCTTCATCATCCTCAAGGACCGCGCCGACTGGCCCGATCCGCGCCAGCCCAAGGGCGATCTGGTCGCGCAGATCGAACAGGCGGTGGAGGCGCTGCCCGGCAATGCCTACGAGTTCACGCAGCCGATCCAGATGCGCTTCAACGAGCTGATCTCCGGCGTGCGCAGCGACGTGGCGATCAAGGTCTACGGCGACGACCTCGACGCCCTGCTCGCGGTCGGCGCGCGCATCGAGAAGGTCGCCGCCAGCGTGGCCGGCGCCGCCGACGTCCGGCTCGAGCAGGCCAGCGGCCTGCCGCTGCTCTCGATCACGCCGGACCGTGCCGCGCTGGCGCGCTACGGCCTCAACCCCGAGGCGGTCCAGGACACGATCGGCACGGCGATCGGCGGCAGCGTGGCCGGGCAGCTGTTCGACGGCGACCGGCGCTTCGACATCGTCGTGCGCCTGCCCGAGGCGATCCGCGGCGACGTGGCGCGGCTGGCCGACCTGCCGATCCCGCTGGCCGGTGCCACCGCCGGCGACGAGCTCAGCCGCGCGGCCGACCAGCGCAGCGGTACGCCGGCCACGGTGCCGCTGCGCGAGGTCGCACGGATCGAGGAAAGCGAAGGCCCCAACCAGGTCAACCGCGAGAACGGCAAGCGCCGGATCGTCGTCAGCGCCAACGTGCGCGACCGCGATCTCGGCGGCTTCGTCACCGAGCTGCGCCAGCGGATCGGCGCGGAGGTGACGCTGCCGGCCGGCTACTGGATCGACTACGGCGGCACCTTCGAGCAGCTGCTGTCGGCGAGCCGGCGGCTGGCGCTGGTCGTCCCGCTCGCACTGCTGGCGATCGGCGGCCTGCTGTTCATGGCGCTCGGCTCGGCACGCGACGTCGCCGCCGTGTTCAGCGGCGTGCCGATGGCACTGACCGGCGGCGTCCTGGCGCTGTGGCTGCGCGGCATCCCGCTGTCGATCTCGGCCGGCATCGGCTTCATCGCACTGTCGGGCGTCGCCGTGCTCAACGGCCTGGTCATGATCGGCTTCATCCGCCGCCTGCGCGCCGACGGCGTGCCGCTCGACGCGGCGATCCGCGACGGTGCGCTGTCGCGGCTGCGGCCGGTGCTGATGACCGCGCTGGTGGCGTCGCTGGGCTTCGTGCCGATGGCGTTCAACGTCGGCGCCGGCGCCGAGGTGCAGCGTCCACTGGCGACCGTCGTCATCGGCGGCATCGTCTCCTCGACGCTGCTGACGCTGCTGGTGCTGCCGGCGCTGTACCGCCTGCTGCAGCGGCCTGCGGGCGCCCCCGGCAGCGGTGGCGGCCGGAACCGGCGCGCCGCCGCACCGGTATCGGGCCTGCCGGCAGCGGGGTAGAGTAGGCCCGCCGCCGCGGCGGCGGCAGTCTTCACTTCATCGACCGAGAGGGAAAGCCCATGAGCTTCTTCAGCGAATTCAAGACGTTTGCGATGCGCGGCAACGTGATCGACCTGGCCGTCGGTGTCGTCATCGGTGGCGCGTTCGGCAAGATCGTCTCGTCCCTGGTCGATCAGGTCATCATGCCGCCGATCGGCTACCTGATCGGCGGTGTCGACTTCTCGGCCTACAAGCTCGTGCTGGTGCAGGCCGCTGCCGACGGCAAGGGCGAAGTCGCGATCCAGTACGGCGCGTTCTTCAATACGCTGATCCAGTTCATCATCATCGCCTTCGCGATCTTCCTGGTCATCAAGGCGATCAATCGCCTCAGCCGCAAGCAGGAAGAAGCCCCGGCGGCGCCCCCCGCGGACGTCGTGCTGCTGACCGAGATCCGCGACCTGCTCAAGGCCGGCCAGCCGATCGGCAAGCCACTGCTCTGAGGCCCCGGCCGGAATACGAACTTCCCACGAGCGATCACCTGCAGCTGTCGGCTGTCGCTGTTGGCTGTGGCTGTGGCTTTCGCCTTTGCCGTTGGTCGCCCTAAAGCGAGCCGAGCATCGGAGGGCGGCGAGGCCGCAGAGGCGCCCCGTGTCTGAGCGAAGCGAGTTGGGGCGCCGTGCCTCGTCGTCCGAGAAGCGCAGGGGACGCCGGGCGAGAGGGCTTTTGGTTCCTTTTGGCCCGTCAAAAAATGTCCGGAAGACATTTTTGACATCGCGTCAGCGATGGCCCGTACGGGTGGCGGCCAGGGATGGACCGCCACAAAAGGGACTCGGCCGCGCAGCGGACGAAAGCTCTTGATCGTGCTCCTGCTTTGCTCCGTGCCGGCAATCCCTCAAAGCCACGGCGGAAGATCAAAGCAACAGCTTCCGCACGCTCCGCGCGCGGGTCACTTTTGCGGCCCGCCATCCCTGGCGGCCGCCCTTCGGGCCGTCGCTGCGCGACGTCAAGAATGTCTCCAGGAAATTCTTTGTCTTGGCAAAAGTAACCAAAACCGCCTGCGCCGGCGCGAGCCGGCACGGCTGCGCCGCGCCGGTCCCCTGCGCTTCTCGGCCGGCCAGGCACGTTGCCCCAACGCGCTTCGCTCAGACACGGGGCAGCTCTGCGGCCTGGCTGGCCTGCGATGCTCGGCTCGCTTTAGGGCGCCCAACGTCAAAGGCGAAAGCAACAGCGGGAACGGGAGCGGGAGCGGGAGCGATGATCGCGCTGCAGGATGAACCTCCCGAAAAGCGGCGGGACGCACGCCAGGCGCACGTCCCGCCTCCCTCCTCCCAAACGGTGCGGTAGCTGCCGGCTACTCGAAGCCGGCGGCGAAGATCGTCTCCTCGCGCGCCGGTCCCCCGACGAACAGGATCGAGCCGGTGCTGGCCGGGCGATAGCTGCCGAAATCGCCGGCGGCGAAGCTCAGGCGCCAGGTGTTTCCCTGCCGGCCGACGACGACCGGTCCGGCGTCGTGCCAGCCGATCGTCGCCGCGTCACCCGGGGTCGACGGACCGTACAGCCGCCAGCGCCACCCGCTACCGAAATCAGTGCCGTGGAAGGTCACGTCGACCGTCGCGCCGGGGCACTGCGGCGCCTCGAAGCGCAGCAGGCCGCGCGGATAGCCGTAACCCGGGTCCGCCGGCAAACCGGCCACATCGACGGCCGCCACGTCGACCAGTTGCGGGCAGCTGCCGGCGACCAGCTTGACCGTGAACCAGGCCGCGTCGGCGCCGAGCGGTGCAGCCGCCGCCGTCCCGGTGTCACCCGGACGCCAGGCCGCCGTGCCGGCGCCCGGCGCGGTCACGCCGACCGTGGCCTGCTGCGCATCGGGAACGCCGTCGCCATCGCTGTCGCCGCCGTTGGGCCCGGCCGCTTCGACGGTGTCGGGAATGCCGTCGCCGTCGGCGTCGGGCAGCTGCTCCAGCGTGAACACGCCACCCCCGGAGCCGGCGTGCAGGATCGCCGGATCGGCCGGATCGAGCGCCAGCGCAGTCGCCGAAGAAGCCGGCAGACCGAGGCTGATCGAGCGCCAGGTGGCACCGCCGTCGACGCTCTTGAACACGCCACCGGGGTTGGCCGCATCGAGACCGCCGCTGGCCGCGTAGAGCGTGCCCGGCGTGGCCGGATCGACCAGCAGCGCACGCGTGTCCGGAGCGGTGATGCCGGCGTTGGCCAGCACCCAGTTGGCGCCGCCGTCGGTGGTCTTGTAGAGGCTGCCCGGACCGGTCCAGTTGTTGGTGTCGATCGTGCTGGCCCACAGCGTCTGCGGGTGCGCCGGATCGATCGCCAGCGCCAGCACGTCCAGCGCCGCATCGGCCGAGCCCGGGAAGCGCGGCAGGCCGTTGCTGCGATGTGTCCAGGTGGCGCCGCCGTCGGTACTCCTGAATACGCCGCTGGCGATCTGCGGCGCGTCGTAGGTGGCGGTGACCGGGTCGTAGCGCGTGTTCTGCGCAAACGTGCCGACGTACAGCGTCGAGGGCACGGCGGGATCCATCACCAGCGGCACTGCGCCGCTGATCGTGCTGTAGCTGCCGTCGGGGGCGGACACGTCGTGCGGCAGGCCGGTGTCGCTGCTGGCCCAGCTCGCACCGGCGTCGGTGCTCTTGAGCACGCGCCAGGCGCGCACGCCGCCGGCGCCGCGCGTGCCGGTGGCCGTCGCGTACAGCGTGCGCAGCGGCCCGCTGATACACGGACCACTCGCCGGCGGCGCGACGCACGAGCGCGGATCGGGCACTAGGTTGCGCACGATGCCGATCGCGCGCCCGAACGCGTTGCTCGGCACGCCGGCATCGATCGTCGCCCAGGTGGCCCCCCCGTCCAGGCTCTTGTAGAGGCCACCGTCGCGCAGGCCGGTCGCCGGGTCCGCGCCGCTGCCGACCGCGTACAGCATCGGCGACGGCGCGGCCGCGGTGGTCGGATCGAGCGTGATGCCGCGCACCTGGTAGGCGTCCAGGCCGATGTTGGCCGCCGCCCAGCCGCTGCCGAGGCGCCGGTACAGCGCCGGCGACGGTGAGGTCGCCGCATCGCCGTAGCCGGCATAGACGCGCGTACCGTCCAGCGGATGCACGGCCAGCGCGCGGATGTTGGTCGCCGCCAGGCCGGTGTTCGACGGTGCCCAGCTCAGGCCGTCGTTGCCGCTGGCATACAGACCGGCCGACTCGGTGGCCAGCCACAGCGTCGGCACGGCCGGATAGGCCGGATGCACGACCAGGTCGACCGGCAGCGGCACGTGTTCGCCATTGGTCGTGACACCGGCCGCACGCGCGGCGAACGTCGCGCCACCGTCGGTCGAGAGCTGCGCGTCGAGCCAGAGCCGTTCGGCGCCGCCGGGCCGCGGCACCGCCAGCGCGGCGCCCTGATACGCGGTCGCCGCCCAGGTGGCGCCGCCGTCGGTGCTGACGTGCAACCGCCCCACGCGCTGGTAGTACGCGCCGATCAGCGCATAGAGCCGGTTCGGGTCGGCGGCCGAGCGCGCTGCCGCGAGCAGGCTCTGCTGGCAGGCATCGGCGACGGTTACGGCGGTCCAGGTCGCGCCGCCGTCCACGCTGCGGCGCAGCGGACGGGTGATGCCGCCGGCGCAGTCGGTTTCGGGCGTGCCGGCCAGCAGCAGCGCGGATGGCGCCGGTGCGGCCCAGACGTACTCGGCCTCGACCCCGGCGAGCGCAGCGACCGGCGCGAACGTGGCGCCGTCGTCGTCGCTGCGCGAGAGCCCGCCGCCGCGCGTGGCCAGCCACAGCACGCGTGCGCTGCCGGCCCGGGCGGCGGCCAGGCGCGCGCGGCCGGCATACGGGAAGAAGGCGTTGCGATAGCCGGTCTCGGTCCAGCTCGACGCACCGTCCGTGCTGCGGTGCAGGCGCCCCTGCGCGTCGACCAGCCAGAGCAGGCCACCGGTGTCCGGGTCCGTCGCGAACACACCGTTCCACGGCCGCGGCACCGGCAGGCCGGTCTCCGCCGCCTGCCAGCTCGTGCCCGCGTCGAGGCTGCGGAAGAAGCCGTTGCGGGTGGCGGCGTAGAGACGATCCGGCAGTGCCGGATCGGCAGCCACGGCATGGACCTGGCCGCCGAACGGCCCGCTGCCGGTCCAGCTGCCCGGTGCCGCCGCCAGCGGCAGGGCGGCGAGGCCGAGGCCCAGGCCGAGCACTCGTACGATGCGCATGATGAACTCCGATTCGTTCTTGTCCGCAAACCTGATACGCAAAATCGCGGCGAACCAAGACATCGGGCGGGCTGGTATCGTTTCGGCTTTGCCTGCCCGGCCGGCGGTGCCTTGCCCGATCACCGCGCCTGGGCCTTCGCGCTCGGCTCAACGTCCACAACACGCTCCAGAGGAGTCCCCATGCGTCTTGCATCGCTGTTCGCCGGCCTGTCCGCGCTACTGGCCACCGGCCTCGCTCCCGCGTTCGCGGCCGGCCCGGCCGCCACGACGATCCCCGATCGCGCACTGGCGACCGCCGAGACGCTGCGCGCGCAGGGGCTGAAGGACGATCTGGCCTGGACGCTGACCGAGGACCTGACCACCTCGATCGGTCCGCGCCTGGCCGGCAGCGCCAATGACCTCAAGGCGCGGGAATGGATGGCGGCGCGTTTCCGCGCGCTCGGCTTCGACACGGTCCGGACCGAGCCGGTCAGCTATCCGAAATGGGTGCGTCGCAGCGAGAGCGGCGCGATCGTCGCGCCGGTCGCCCAGACGCTGGCGTTGACCGCGCTAGGCAATTCCGGGCCGACGCCGAAGGGCGGGCTGACTGCCGAGGTCGCCGCGTTCGCCTCGCTCGAGGCGTTGCAGGCGGCCACCGACGCGGCCGTGCGCGGCAAGATCGTCTATGTCGCCAACCCGCGCATGAGCGTACGCGTCGACGGGGCCGACTACGGCAAGGGCTCGCGCGTGCGCTCGCGCGGTCCGTCGCTGGCCGCGCAGAAGGGCGCGGCGGCGTTCGTGCTGCGCTCGGTCGGGTCCGACAACAACCGCACGCCGCACACCGGTGTCACCAGCTTCGCCGACGGCGTCACGCCGATCCCGGCCGCCGCGCTGTCGAACCCCGACGCCGACCTGCTCGACACGGTGCTGCGCCGCAGCGCACCGGTCTCGCTCCGGCTCGACCTCGACTGCGGGCTGGAGGGCGAGTACACCGGTGCCAACGTCATCGGCGAGATCAGCGGCCGCGACGACGCCGGCGAGTACGTCCTCACCGGCGGGCACCTGGACTCCTGGGATCTCGGCACCGGCGCGATCGACGACGCCTCGGGCATCGCCATCACCACCGCCGCCGCGCACCTGATCGCCCAACTGCCCGAACGCCCGCGGCGCAGCATCCGCGTGGTCGCCTTCGCCAACGAGGAAGCCGGCCTCTACGGCGGCAAGGCCTACGCCGAAAACCATCGCGCCGAGATCGCCAAGGCCGTGATCGGCGCCGAATCCGACGCCGGCGCCGATCGCATCGTCAAGCTGACCGCCACCGTCAAGCCGTCCGCACGCGGCGCGATCGACCGCATTGCCGCCGCGCTGGCGCCGCTCGGCGTCACCTACGACGCCGCCGCGCCCGGCAGTGGCGGCTCGGACCTCTCGGCCGTGCACGCGGTCGGCATGGCCGGCCTGTCGCTGCACCAGGACACCTCGCGCTACTTCGAATGGCATCACACCGCCAACGACACGCTCGACAAGGTCGACATCGAGCAATTGCGCCAGAACGTGGCGGTCTACGCGGTGGCGCTGTACCTGGCCGCCGAGGCCGAGGGCGACTTCGGCTCGGCGCCGGGGGCGTTCGCGAAGGACGGCGCGAACTGATACGGTTCGGCTCGGGAGCCGGCGCTGTCGGGGCCGGCGCGGAATGTCATTCGCTTCGGGAGGGGACGGCGATGCGTTCGATCGGGATGAGCACGACCACGACGAAGGTCGCGGGCCTGGCGTTGTCGCTGGCCGCAGCGACGCCAGCCTTCGCGCAGCAGCCCACCTGGCAGCTGACCGGGCCGGAGGGCGGCTTCGCCTCGGAGGTTGTCGCATCGAGTAGCGTCATGCTCGCCAACACGTACGGAGGCCTGTACCGGTCGACCGATCAGGCGGCGAACTGGCAGCGTGTCCCGGCGATCGGCTATGCCCAATCGATAACGGCCAGTCCGCACGATCCGAACCTCGTCGTGGCCGCATCGGGCACCTCGCTTTGGCGCAGCACCGACGGCGGCACGACCTGGGACGCCATCGCCGTCGGTACGCGATTGAACGCACTGCAGTTCAATCCGATCCCGGCGCACGGGACTGAACTGCTGGCGATCGCCTCCGCTGAGTACCTGTGGTGGCAATCGCCGCGGCCGATGCGGTCGGTCGACGGCGGTCTGAGCTGGCAGTCGCTGACCGCCGATGCCACGTTCCAGCCACTCGGCATGGCGGTCGATCCGAGAGACGGCAGCTATTTCGCAGTCCTGCGCGACAGCCGCGTGATGTTCTCGAGAGACCGCGGCGCCAACTGGGACGTCCTGCTGCGCAATCCGAGCCCGCAAATGCCGTTGCCCTCGCAAGTGCTGGTCGTGCCAGGTGTACTCGCGCTGCTGTGGTCGTCGGACGGCGGCTGGGTGTCCAATCTGCTGCGTTACGACAACGAGGACATCGACCATGTGTGGGGCGCCTCGGGGGATATTCTCGGCTTGTTCGCGGACCCGCTGCAGAGCGGACGGATTTGGTCGGCGGCCACCGTCATCGATGTGAACGAGGAGCAGCTCGGCGAAAGCCTGGATTTCGGTGTGACCTGGACGCTCGTGCCGAGCGATCGCAACGCACGTCTGCAGGCAGTCCTGGCCGACGGCACGATGATCGGCTCTTCGCTGGCGGGCCCGCTGGTCTCGACCGATGCCGGCCGCCACTGGAGCGTGCGTACGCGCGGCATTCCGCTGGCTCAGATCAATGCCCTGGCCGGTCATCGCTCGAACGGCTCGTTGATCGCCGTCGGCAAGGCCGGGCCCTGGGTCAGCCTCGATCGAGGCCTGACCTGGGAGGCGGGTGCCGGCATCGCCGAAACGACCCACATATCCTCGAGCGTGGATCGTCATCCGCGCGATCCGGCGATCGCCCTGGCCAGCGTCACGCGTACAACGGCAGGACCGAAGGTTTATCGGACGACCGACGGCGGTCTCAACTGGCAACCGCTGCCTTCCGATTCAGGTCTGTTCAACGCATCGTTCTTGAGCATCGTCTACGACCGGGTCGATCCAGCTCGCGTTTCCGCTACGAGCACCAGCGGCCAGTTGTTCTGGTCGCAAGACGGCGGCCTGCACTGGCAGCAGGTCCAGGCCGGCGTGCGGAGCCTGCGCGCTGCCACGGCCGGCTACAGCAGTCGTCTCTACGGCTTGGCCGGATCGGACCTGGCATATACCCTGCTACGTGCGGACCGCTCCGGAGAGGCGATGACGCCGGTCGTCACCGCGCCGGCGTTCGGGGCACTAGCCGTTCATCCGAGCGCACCTCATGTGCTGCTGGCGACCGCCGGAGGCAGCGGCATGGTGCCGGTTTACTGGTCCATGGACGGCGGCGACAGCTGGCACACACGCGGCAACTTGCCGGGCTGGCCGGCTCCGTTGCTGGCCTTCGACGCCTGCGACGACCGGACCGTCTACGCGTTCACCAGCGCCACGTTCCACCGCTCCCACGATCGCGGCCTGACCTGGACGGCCGAAACCCTCGACACGACGGTCCAGGGCGCCACCGCGATCGTGACCAGCTGCGTCGGCGGACTCAGCCATGTCGTGCTGAGCAGCAACACCACCGGTGGCGTGCGCGTGCGTTCGCCGGTCGTGACCGAGCGCATCGCGACGAACGATTTCGAGCCGCTTTAGCGGCGAGCCGAACGCATCGCTCCGCGCCTGCGCCGCAGGCAGCTGCCTCGAACGAGGCATGCCTGGCCGGGCGAGTCCGCACGCACGACGAGTCGGGCGGACACCAAGATCGAGCGCAGTCGATCGACCGGGCATCCCCCGTGGTCTACCGCTCAGGCGCGGCAGCGCATCAGCCGCCGACGCGCACCTGCCGCCACCATTCCGCGAACGCCACCGCCGCGCTGGCGGCGATGTTGAGGCTCTCGACCGCGCCGCTGCCGGGGATCGTCAGGCACAGGTCGGCTGCCTGCACCAAGGCCCGGTCCATGCCCTCGCCTTCGGCACCGAACACCAGCACCAGCCGGCGCGGCAGCGCGGCTTCGTAGAGCGGCGTGCCGTCGCGCGGCACGGTCGCGCCGATCACGTAGCCGGCACGGCGCAGCGCGGCGAACGCGGCACGCGCATCGTCGATGCGGGCCAGTGCGACCGCCTCGGCGCCACCTTCGGCGACGCGCGCGGCGGCGCCGGACAGGTCGAGCGCGGACGCGGCCGGCACGATCACGCCGCCGACGCCGAAGTGCGCGGCACTGCGCAGCACCGCGCCGAGGTTGTGCGGGTTGCCGACGCCGTCGAGCCAGACCAGCAGCGAATCACGCTCCGCCGGCTGCGCGGCGATCAGCGCGTCGAGTGCGAGCGGCTCGCGCCGGCGCAGGTCGAAGCACACGCCCTCGTGATGGCGTGAACCGGTCAGCTTGTCCAGGTCGTCGGCCTCGACCACGCGGTAGCCGAGGCGATGCCCGACACACCAGGCCAGTATCGGCTTCAGTGCGGCGATGCGCGATTCGAGCAGGTAGACCTTGCGCAGGTCCTCGGGCCGGTGCGCGAACGCGGCCAGGCAGGCGTTGAGGCCGTACAGGCGTTGCTCGGCCGGTGCGCGCGTGGATGCGGCTTCAGCGGGCGCAGCAGCCGGCGGCCGCCGCGCCTCGCGCCACGGCGAAGCGGCGAGCGGGCCGGGACGTCGCGGTCGACGGTCGGACATGGCGATACCTTCAGAGGGGCCGGTCGTCCTGCGCCGAACGCAGGCGGACGTAGACCAGGACGTCCAGTATCTCACCGCGCTTGACCATGGCGCGGCGCTGGCGGCCCTCCAGGTGGAAACCGGCGTGCTCGAGCATGCGCGCCGAGGCGGGATTGGCGGCGGCGACCCGGGCCTCGAGGCGCTCGAACGGATACCGGGCCAGCAGGTGCGTGCTCCAGTGGTCCACGGCCCGCCGCATCAGGCCACGGCCCCAGTAGGCGCGTCCCAGCCAGTAGCCGATCGATGCCGTCAGGCGGAAGATGTCGTGGCCGGGCTCGGCGCCGATGCCACCGACGGCGGCGCCGTCGATCTCGATCGCGCGCACCAGGCGGCCCGATACCGGGCCGGCGAGGAACGCCGCGGCGTCGGCCGCGGTGTACGGAAACGGGAAACGATCGGACAGGAAGCGCGAGACCTCGGCATCGTCGGCATGCCGCTGCAGCGAAACGGCATCGTCCGCGCGCCACGGCCGCAGGACGAACCCCTCGCCGGCGAGGACCGCCTCATCGCCGCTCATGCCGCGCCACCGACGTCCGGCGTCTCCTGCTCGAGGCGCTCGAGCGTGCGCGCCAGCGCCTCGGGCGAGCGCGTGAACGGCGCCAGCAGCGCATAGAACGAGGGCACCACGTACAGCGACAGCAAGGTCGAGAACGCGACGCCGAAGATCACGACCACGCCGATCGTCGAGCGGCTGGCCGAGCCGGGCCCGCCGGCGACCACCAGCGGCACGGCGCCGGCGATCGTCGCCACCGAGGTCATCAGGATCGGGCGCAGCCGCACGGCGGCGGCTTCCGCGATCGCCTCGCCGATGCTGCGGCCTTCGTCACGCAGCTGGTTGGCGAACTCGACGATCAGGATGCCGTTCTTGGCGGCCAGGCCGATCAGCATGACGATGCCGATCTGGCTGAACAGGTTCAACGTGCCGCCGGTCAGCCACAGGCCGATCAGTGCGCCGAGCACCGCCAGCGGCACCGTCAGCATGATGACCAGCGGGTGGATGAAGCTCTCGAACTGCGCGGCCAGCACCAGGTAGACGATCAGCAGCGCCAACCCGAAGGTGACGACCACCGCGCCGCCGGCCTTCTTGTACTCGCGGCTGTCGCCCTTGTAGTCGATCAGCGCGGTCGGCGGGAGCTCCTCGGCGGCGACCTGCTCGATCCAGGTCAGCGCCTCGCCGAGCGTGGTGCCGGGCGTGAGGCCGGCCGACAGCGTGATCGCGCGCAGCCGGTTGAAGCGGTTGAACTGCCCCGGCTCGGCCAGCTCGCTCAGGGTCACCAGGTTGGCCAGCGGGATCAGCTCGCCGCTGCGCTGCGAGCGGACGTAGAGGTTGTCCAGGTCCGCCGGCGCAGCGCGGTTGTCGCGGCGCGCCTGCAGCATGACTTCGTATTCCTCGCCGTCCTGCACGTAGGTGGTCACGCGGCGGGAGCCCATCATCGTTTCCAGGGTGCGGCCGATCTCCTGCGCCGAGACGCCGAGGTCGGCGGCGCGGGCGTGGTCGATCTCCACGCGCAGCTGCGGCCGTGTCTCCTTGTAGTCCGAATCGACCGCGAACAGGCCCGGATTCTGTTCCATGCGCACCAGCATGCGGTCGCGCCAGGTGGCCAGCTCGGCGTAGTCCGGGCCGCCGAGCACGACGCGCACCGGCTGGCCGCCACCCCGGATCAGGCCGCTGCGCACCTGCGGCAGCGCGCGCACGCCCGGCAGGGCGGTCAGGTCGCGCCGCAGGCGGTCGGCGATCGCGGTGGTCGATTCGCTGCGCTCGCTCCACGGCTTCAGGAACACCGTCGCCTGGCCCGCGTGCATTTCCTCGCTGGCGCTCCAGCCGCCGGGCACGCGCGTGTTGACGCGCTCGATCGGGCCGTCGCCGTCGATCAGCCCCATGAACGTCCGCTCGACCTGGTGCACCTGCTCGACCGTGTAGTCGAAGCCGGCCCCTTCCGGCCCGGTGATCTGCACCTGGAATACGCCGCGGTCCTCGGTCGGCGCCAGCTCGGCCGGCACCACGCGCAGCAGCACGGCGCTGGCGGCGAAGGCCGCGAGCATCAGCACGCCGAACAGCACCGGGTGGCCGCTGGTGCGCTCGACTTGGCGGCGATAGGCCTGGGTCAGGCGGTCGAGTCTGCGGTTGACGAAGGCGTTGAAGCCGCGCGGCGCCCGGTGCGGCCGCACCAGCTTGGACGACATCATCGGCGTCAGCGTCAGCGCGACGAAGGCCGACAGCGCGACGGCACCGGCCAATGCCACCGACAGCTCGCGGAACAGGCGCCCGGTGTTGCCTTCCATGAAGCCGACCGGCAGGAACACCGCGACCAGCACGGCGGTCGTCGCGATCACGGCGAAGGCGACCTGGCGCGTGCCGCGCCGCGCCGCCACCAGCGCCGGCTCGCCGAGGTCGGCGCGCCGCTGGATGTTCTCGAGCACGACGATCGCATCGTCCACCACCAGGCCGATGCACAGCACCAGCGCCAGCAGCGTCAGCAGGTTGATCGTGAAGCCGAACGCGTACAGCGCGATGAACGCGGAAATCAGGCAGACCGGCACCGTGACGGCCGGGATCACCGCCGAGCGCAGGCTGCCGAGGAACAGGAAGATCACGATGACGACCAGCACGCCGGCCTCGATCAGCGTCGCGTAGACGCGCTCGACGGCGGCCTCGATGAACAGCGTGGTGTCGAACGCGGCGAAGATGTCGGTCCCCGGCGGCAGCGACTCCTGGATGCGCTCGGCCTCGGCACGGGCGGCCCGTGCGACGTCGAGGCTGTTCGCGGTCGAGGTCTTGACGATGCCGAGGCCGAGGTTCGGCTGGCCGTTGCTGCGCAGGTAGGCGCGCCGTTCCTCGGACGCGCGTTCGACGGTGGCGACGTCGCCGAGGCGGACCAGGTAGCCGTCGCCCTCGCCCTTGGCCAGCGTCATCCGCGCGAAGTCCTCGGGCGTCTGGTAGCTGCGCTGCACGCGCAGCGTGAAGTCGCGGGTGTCCGATTCGATGCGGCCGGCCGGCAGCTCCACGTTCTCGCGCAGCAGCGCGGCCTCGACGTCGGAAACCGCCAGCCCGCGCGCGGCCAGCGCCTCGCGGTCCAGCCAGATGCGCATCGCGTAGCGCTGGCCGCCGGCCATCTGCACGCGGGCGACGCCGTCGAGTGCCGACAGCCGGTCCACCACGTAGCGGTCGGCGTAGTCGGTCAGCGCGAGTGGATCGAGGCGATCCGAGCGCATGTTGAGCCACAGGATCACTTCCGCGTCGCTCTCGACCTTGGCGATCTGCGGCGGATCGGCCTCCTCCGGCATGCGGTCCTGCACGCGGCTGACGGCGTCGCGCACGTCGTTGGCGGCCGCCTCGATGTCGCGGCTGAGCGTGAACTCGATCGTCACGCTGGCACGGCCGTTCTGGCTGCGCGAGTCGATCGTGTCCACGCCCTCGATGCCGGCCAGCGCATCCTCCAGGATCTGGGTGACGCGCGTCTCGACGACGGCGGCCGAGGCGCCCGGATAGGTCACGTCGACCGAGACGATCGGCGGGTCGATCGCCGGCAGCTCGCGCAGCGTCAGGCGCGTGAACGCCATCGCGCCGAGCACCACCAGCAGCAGGCTGACGACGGTCGCGAAGACCGGGCGCCGGATCGACAGGTCGGACAGGTTCATGGCGTCTCCGCGGCGACGGCCGTCACCGCGCGCAGGCGGACCGTGCCGCCGCTCATCCCGGCTCGGCTCCGGCGGTGGCCGCCGCCTCGGCGACCTGCACACCGTCGCGCAGCTTGACCGTGCCGTCGACGACGATGCGGTCGCCGGTGGCCAGGCCCTCGCGGATCTCGACGGTGCCACGCCGGCGCGCGCCGGGCACGACCTTGACCTGCGCCACGCGCTGGTCGGCGCCGACACGGAACACCGAGGCCTCGGTGCCGACCTGGACCAGCGCGATCTCGGGAACGACCAGCACCTCGCGCTGCGGGCGCAGGATGCCGACCGTCAGCAGCATGCCGCCGCGCAGCGCGCGATCGGGATTGGGAATCGTGGCGCGCACCTGGAACGCACGGGTGACCGGATCGATCCGCGAGTCGAGCGAGACCACCGTTCCCTCGAAACTGCGCCCCGGGAAGGCCGGGCTGCGGGCGACCACCGACTGCCCCGCCGCCACGGCGGCCAGGTGCACTTCCGGCAGCGAGAAATCGAGCTTGATGACCGAGATGTCGTCCAGCGTGGTGATGATGTCGCCGGGCCGCACCAGGGCGCCGGGGCTGACTTGGCGCAGGCCCAGGACGCCGGCGAACGGCGCGGTGACGACGCGGTCGGCCAGCTGCGCGCGCAACGCGTTGACGCGCGCGCTGTTGGAATCGCGCGTGGCCTGGGCAGTGTCGAACACCGCGCGCGAGACCGTCCCCTGGCGCACCAGGTCCTGCTGGCGCTCGAACTGCCGGGTGGCGTCGCGCGAGGTCGCCTGTGCCTCGGCGAGCGCAGCCACCTGCTGGCCCGAGGTCAGTTCGACCAGCACGTCGCCGGCGGCCACGTCCTGGCCGTCGTTGAAATTGACCTTGCGCACCGTCTCGGTGATCTTCGCGGTCAGCGTCACCGATTCGTTCGCCTTGGCGGTACCGAGCGCCTCGATGGTGTCGGTCCAGGCCTGCGGTTGCAGCACCGCCGTGGTGACCCTGACCGCCGGCGGCGGCGCCGTGCCCGCCGGCGCACCGTCGCCGGTGCGGCAGCCGCCGAGTGCGACGAGCGCGGTGGCGGCCAGCAGGCCGAGGACGATTCCCGGGCGCACGCTCAAGCGCTCCCGCTGCACGCGCGACGGCCGCGGCCAGGGCGGAACGGGGAACGGGGACGGTGGGGTCGGTTCATCGGCGATGCGCAAGCGAGGGGGGAGACGGCAGCCAAGGCGGAAACGCGGCCGGGCGCGAGCCTAACCGATCGACGTGACCGCCTTGTGCGCCAGAGGTCATCCCGGACCGGAGCGACCGCGCCATTATGCCCTTGCCCAGGCGCGCACCGCCGGACCCGGATGCAATGCAACGTAAAGACGGTGCCGCGCCGGAGGCGGCCCGGGACGCGCCGTATCAGCGCTTGCGGGCGATGCGGACGTAGACCGCCTTGGCCTGCCCGCCCCCGATCGGGCGCTCCTCGATCTCGAACAGGCGCGTCGCCTGGACCAGGTCGCGCAGCTTGCGATAGCCGTAGTTGCGCGAATCGAATTCCGGCGCCTGCTTGGCGATCGTGCTGCCGACGGCACCGAGGTTGGCCCAGCCGGTATCGTCGGAGGCGGCGTCGGCGGCGTTGCGCAGCAGGTTCAGCAGACGCTTGTCCTGCTTGAGCTCGCGGTCGCTGCGCGGCGCGATCGCCACGCCGTCGTCTTCCTTGCCGACCAGGATCTCGGTGTAGATGAACTTGTCGCAGGCGGCGACGAAGGGCTCGGGCGTCTTCTTCTCGCCGAAGCCGTAGACGATCAGCCCGGACTCGCGGATGCGCGCGGCCAGCCGCGTGAAGTCGCTGTCGCTCGATACCAGGCAGAAGCCGTCGAGACGGTCCGAGTACAACAGGTCCATCGCGTCGATGATCAGCGCCGAGTCGGTGGCGTTCTTGCCGGTGGTGTAGCGGAACTGCTGGATCGGCTGGATCGAATGGGTCAGCAGCGCGTCCTTCCAGCCCTTGAGCTGCGGCCCGGTCCAGTCGCCGTAGCTGCGCTTGACGTGGGCGATGCCGTACTTGGCCACCTCGGCCAGCAGGCCCTCGACGATGCCCGGCTGCGCGTTGTCGGCGTCGATCAGGACGGCCAGGCGGGTATTGCCGATCGGTGAGGCCATGCCGGGCATCTCGCTGACGGGGGTGGGTCCATCGTATACCCTTCGGTCGTCCCCGCGACGAGCGAGCCGCCGATGACGCGCACCGCCGCCCCTGCCGCCCCGCCCCGGCGCGAGTATCTCGCCCTGCTCGGCTCGAACGTCCTGGTGCTGGGGATGGCGCTCTGGCACGACTGGCCGGTGGCGATGCTGATGTGGCCGTTCTGGCTGCAGAGCGTGGTGATCGGCGCCCTCAACGTCCATCGCATGCTGAACCTGCGCCGGTTCAGCACGCAGGGCCTGCGCTCGGGCGGCCAGCCGGTGCCGGAGACCGACGCCGGCAAGCGCAGTACCGCGGGATTCTTCGCGCTCCACTACGGCTTCTTCCACGCCGGCTATCTGATCTTCCTGCTCGACAAGGCACCGGTGCCGGCGGGCGAGTGGCGCTGGGTGCTGGTCGGCGGCGCGGCCTTCGCGATCGGCCAGATCGCCGACCAGCGCGCGGTGCTGGCGCGCGACGCACGCGGCCGCCCGAACCTCGGGATGCTGATGTTCATGCCGTACCTGCGCGTGGTGCCGATGCACCTGGCGATCCTCGCCGGTGCCGGCAGCACCAGCGCCGGTGCCTTGGTGCTGTTCACCGCGCTCAAGACGCTGGCGGACCTGGGCATGGCGGCCGCCGAGCGGCGCGTGGAGGACAAGCGCGCGCCGGAGCCGGAAAAACGAACGGGCGCCGCAGCGCCCGTTCGCGAACCGATCGAGTGAGGCGTCCGGTCAGGCGCCCTTCTTCCACTGGCCGAGCGCGGCGAGGCCGTTCTCGCGGGCCCGCTGGGCGACGGTCTTCTGCGCATCGGCGAAGTTCTTCGCCATGTCCTGCGCCCACAGCTTGAGCGCGGCCTGCTGCATCGCGCGGCCGTAGCTGAAGGACAGCGGCCACGGATGCGGACCGATCTGGTTCATCGCGTTGAGGTGCGCGGTGGCGGCCTCGTCGCTCTGGCCGCCGGAGAGGAACACGATGCCGGGCAGCGAGGCCGGGACGCTTGCGCGCAGGCAGCGCACGGTGGCCTCGGCCACCTCGTCGGTATCGGCCTGGTCCGGGGAATCCTTGCCGGCGATGACCATGCTGGCCTTGAGGATCGTGCCTTCGAGCAGGACGTTGTGCTCGTAGAGCGAGCTGAACAGGCTGCGCAGGGTCGCCTCGGTGACCTCGTAGCAGACGTCGATGTCGTGGGCGCCGTCCATCAGCACCTCCGGCTCGACCATCGGCACGATGCCCGCTTCCTGGCACAGCGCCGCATAGCGCGCCAGCGCATGGCAGTTGGCCTCGATGCAGGTACCGCTCGGCGCATCGTCGGCGATCGTGATGACGGCGCGCCACTTGGCGAACTTCGCACCGAGCCTGGCGTACTCGGCCAGGCGGTCGCGCAGGCCGTCCAGGCCTTCCGTGACCAGCTCGCCCGGGTAGCCGGCCAGCGGGAACGGGCCCTTGTCGACCTTGATGCCGGGCAGGATGCCGGCGTCGAGCATCAGCTTGGTGAACGGCACGCCGGCCTTGGTCGACTGGCGGATCGTCTCGTCGTACAGGATCGCGCCGGAGATGTGGTCGGACAGGCCCGGCGTCGTCAGCAGCATCTCGCGGTAGGCGCGGCGGTTCTCCTCGGTGTTCGGCACGCCGACGCCGTCGAAGCGCTTCTTGATCGTGTTGTTCGATTCGTCGATGGCGATGATGCCCTTGCCCGGCGCGACCATCTGCTGGGCAATGATCTCAAGCTGCTCGATACTCATGGAGTGCTCCGCGAAACCTAGAAGGATGCCGCGGCGGCACAGCCACCGGGCGGATTGAAGAAGGCCGCGGATTATAGGCCAGATCGCCAGGCGCTGCCGGCCGGCGGCCGGGGCTGCGGCCGGCTGCCGCGGAACGGTCGCGCCGGGGCCGGAACCGGCCCCGCGCGGGCCTTAGCGGCCGGCCATCAGCGCCTCGATCGCATCCGGATCGCGGGGAACGTCGGCGGTGATGACCTCCGGCGCGTCGCGCGTGACGACCACGTCGTCCTCGATGCGGATGCCGATGCCGCGCCAGCGCGCCGGCACGCCGGCCAGGTCGGCGGCGACGTACAGGCCCGGCTCGACCGTCACGACCATCCCCGGCTCCAGCACGCGGTACTCGCCGTCGACGCGGTAGTCGCCGACGTCGTGGACGTCCAGGCCGAGCCAGTGCCCGGTCTTGTGCATGTAGTAGCGGCGGTAGGTCTCTTCGCGCAGGTTGCGCTCCAGGCCGCCCTTGAGCAGGCCCAGCCGCAGCAGCCCTTCGGTGATGACCCGCACCGCGGCCTCGTGGTAGGCGATGAACGAACGGCCCGGGCGGACCTCGTCGATCGCCGCCGCCTGGGCGGCCAGGACGATCTCGTAGAGCGCGCGCTGCTCCGGCGAGAAGCGGCCGTTGACCGGGAACGTGCGCGTGATGTCCGACGCGTAGCACTGGTACTCGGCGCCGGCGTCGATCAGCAGCAGGTCGCCGTCGTGCAGCGGCGCGTTGTTGGCGCGGTAGTGCAGCACGCAGGCATTGTCGCCGCCGCCGACGATCGGCTCGTAGCTCGGCACCGCGCCGCGGCGGCGGAACGCGTGCAGCAGCTCGGCCTCGACCTCGTGCTCGTTCATGCCCGGCCGCGTGACCTGCATCGCGCGCACGTGCGCATCGGCGGCGATGCGCGCGGACCTGCGCATCACGCGCAGCTCGTCGCGCGACTTGTACAGGCGCAGGTCGTGCAGCAGGTGCGACAGCGCGACGATCTCGTGCGGCGGCCGGGCCCCCTGGCGGATCTGCGCGCGCACGCGGTTGACCCAGCCGATCAGCTTGAGGTCGAACTCGGTGTCGCGGCCGAAATGGTAGTAGACGCGCGACCGCCCCTCGATCATGCCGGGCAGGATGTCGTCGATGTCCTCGATCGGGAACGCATCGTCCATGCCGTAGTCGGCGACGGCGCCTTCCTGGCCGGAACGGCGGCCGTCCCAGCGCTCGCGCTCCGGGTCGCGCGGCCGGTTGAACAGGATCGTCTCGCCCTGTTCGCGCCCGGGGATCAGCGCCAGCACGGCCTCCGGCTCGCCGAAGCCGGTCAGGTACTGGAAGTCGCTGTCCTGGCGGTACGGGTAGTGGGCGTCGTTGTTGCGCACGCGCTCGGGCGCCGCCGGCACGATCACGATCGCGTCGCGTCCGGCCATGCGCATCAGCTGCCGGCGGCGGCGGCGGTACTCGCTGCGGTCGATCATCGGTCCGTTCCTGCCGGCCGGGGCGCGCCCTGCCGGATCACCACGCTCTGGGGTTTTCGCACGCGTCTGGATATCCATGCCACGCTCTGGCGCAACCGGGCCTAGTGCAGCCGGCTCGAGCGCGGCATCGCCGCGCTGGACAGCTCGCGCTGCAGCAGCAGCACGCCGATCCGCACGAACTCCTGGATCTCGGCCAGCGCGGCCTCGTCCTCTTCGTCGCCGTCGACGTCGAAGCGCGAGGCGGCGATGCCGGCGAAATCGCGCAGGATCTCGTCGGCATCCTCGCTCAGCGGGCGGCCGCCGATGCCGGCCAGACCGGCACCGCCGAGAAAGCCGCGGCACCAGGCGACCAGGGCTTCGGCGCGCTCGGCCAGTGGCGCGTCGTCACCGGGCAGCAGCGGCTGGAAGCCGAAGTCCGGATCGTCCAGCTGGCGGCGGCAATCCTCGTAGAGAAGGCCGGCGAGCCGGTCCGGCAGCGTGCCCGGATCGTCCAGTTCCAGCGCGCGCAGCCAGTCGCGCGCGCCGGCACTGCCACCGGCGCACAGGTAGCCGGTCAGCGAACCGTGCAGTTCGCCGGCGCCGATGCCGCTGCTGGCGTCGCGCAGCGCGCTGTCCAGTTCGGCCAGGCTGGGGGCAGGATCGGTCATGGCACACGCGCCGGCGGAAGAAGGCCGAATCTTAGCATCGCCCGCCGTACCCACCGCGACGGTCCCCATGGTCACCGAACAGGCGATTGCCTACACTCCGGTCGAGGACGCAGCCCGCGCCGATCGGCACGCAGGCGGCGACAGCGGTCGACCCGGCACGGACTTGGCCCGGGATACGGGCTTCGAGGCGACGGACGGTTCCGGGGAGACATCACCAGCATGCGGCCGACAGGCAATCCACGATCGCGGGCGCTGCGCATGCTGCTGGCAGCAGCGTGCGCCCTGCTCGGCGCCGTGCCGGCCGCGGCCACGCAGCGCGACTACGTGTTCGAAAGCGTCGTGCGCGAACAGGGGCTCGGCCAGAGCACCGTGCACGCCATCGCCCAGGACCGTACCGGTTACCTGTGGGTCGGCAGCGAATCGGGACTCTACCGCTACGACGGCCGCCATTTCGTGCGCTTCGGTGGCCGCCAGCCGGGCCAGCCGGACCTCGCCGGCGTCGTCGTCACGTCCCTGGCGCTGGACGGCGACGGCCGCCTGTGGGCCGGCCTGCTCGCGCACGGGCTGGTGCGGCTGGACCCGGCGATCGATGGCTTCTGGCAGTCCCCGGCGGGGATCGAGCCGAGCCTGCGCGCGCTGAACGTGCAGGCCCTGGCGCTGGAAGGCGAGCAGGTGCTGTGGGTGGCCGACGACTCGGGGCTGCGCGCGGTGGCCACGCGCGACGGCGCCACGCTGCGGCGGGTGGCCTCGCCGCAGGTCGACGCCGTACCAGCCGACATCGCCGCCTTGCACGTCGCCCGCGACGGCACGCTCTGGGTGGCGACCTCGGCCGGCCTCTGGCGCCTGCCGCCCGGCGCCTCGGAACTCGAACCGCTGGCCGGCAGCCGCGCCGCCGCCCATACCTTCCACGAGAGCGCGACCGGCACGCTGTATGCCGGGACCACCGCCGGCTTGCTGCAGCTGCCGGCGCAGGGCCCGGCACAGGTCGCCTGGTCGAGCCGCGACGGCGGTCCCGTGCGGGCGATCAGCGAAGACGCCTTCGGCCGGCTGTGGCTGGCGAGCGCCGGCCAGGGCCTGGTCGTCCATGATCCGAAATCCGGCACCTCGCGCCTGCTCGCGCCCAACCACAACCTGCCCGGCTACCTGCCCGACGCGACGATCCGCACGCTGATGCGCGATCGCGCGGGCCTGCTGTGGATCGGCACGCGCGCGCGCGGACTGGTCCGCCTCAATCCGGAAGGTGCGTCGTTCCCGTACATCGCCGATCTGGACGACAGCCGCGAGTTCGCCCCGACCAACAACATCCGCGCATTCCTGGAGGATCCCGAAGGCCACCTGTGGATCGGGACCGAAGGCGACGGGCTCAAGCGGTTCGACCCGGAGACCGGGCGCTTCGCCTATTTCGCCAAGCCGCTGCTGGACGTCCTGCGGCCGGGCGCCCCGCGCCTGCGGATCAACCGGCTCGCAGCGGCGGGCGACGGACGGCTCCTGGTGGCCAGCGAGTTCGGACTGAGCCTGTTCGACCCGGCATCGGCCGTGGTGACGCCGGTGGCGCTCAGTTCGGACGGCCGGCGCAAGAACGCGCCGGTGGACGTCCTGTCGGTGCTGCGCGCCCGCGACGGCCAGGTGTGGTACGGCACGCGTTCGGGCAGCCTGATGCGCGGCGACCCGGCCGAGGGCAACTGGCAGGCTTTCGCCGATCCGGACAATCCGGCCGCACCGCATGCCCGCAACAGCGTGTTCACGCTGCACGAGGACAGCCAGGGCCGGATCTGGGCCGGCACGCTCAACGGCCTGCGGATGATCGATCCGCGCAGCGGCCGGGTCCGCACGTTCCGCTACGCGGCCGGCGATCCGCGCTCGCTGTCGAACAACATCGTGCGCACGATCCTGGAAGACGGCGACGGCACGCTGTGGATCGGCACGCACGGCGGGCTCAACCGCCTCGACACGCTGAGCGGTGAGTCGGCGCGCTTCACGCGCTGGTCGCAGGCCGACGGCCTGCCGGACGACACCGTCTATGCCGTGCTGGAAGACGCGCTCGGGCGGCTCTGGCTCAGCACCAACCGCGGACTGGCCTGGTACGACCGGGCCAGCGGCACCTTCCACACCACCGCGCTCGGCGACGGCCTGCAGGACCTGGAGTTCAACGGCGGCGCGGCTCTGCGGCTGCGCGACGGACGCATGGCGTTCGGCGGCC
This sequence comes from Dokdonella koreensis DS-123, assembly GCF_001632775.1. Taxonomy (NCBI): domain Bacteria; kingdom Pseudomonadati; phylum Pseudomonadota; class Gammaproteobacteria; order Lysobacterales; family Rhodanobacteraceae; genus Dokdonella; species Dokdonella koreensis. Next base: position 1,276,958 of record NZ_CP015249.1, on the reverse strand, counting down.
TGCGCGGGTTCAACCTGTTCCAGCCTTCGAAGATCACCTCCGGCCGGTTCAACGCGCCGGTCGTCGTGACCGGCGTCAGGATCGGCACGCAACCGCGGCTGGACACGATCGGGCCCGGCCCGATCCACATGGACCACAGCGACGGCATGGTGCATTTCTCGTTCGCCGCACTGGATTTCGCCGCGCCCGAGTCGAACCGGCTGAGCTACATGCTGGAGGGTTTCGACACCGCCTGGATCGACGCCGGCGACCAGCCCGAGGCGATCTACGCCAACCTCGATCCGGGACGCTACCGGTTCCGCGTACGGGCGGCGCAGCGGCCGGGCAGCCGCGAGGCGCCGCAGGCCGGCGTCGATCTCGTCGTCGACGCGCCCTGGTGGGCCGGCGACACCGCCAAGCTGATCTACGCGCTGACCGCGGCCGGCCTGATCGGCCTGGCGCTGCTGCTGCGCGCCAGCCGCAACGCCGCGATACGCCACCACCACCGCGAATTGCAGGAGCGGGAAGACCGCCTGCGCATGGTGCTGTGGGGCTCGGGCGACGAGTTCTGGGACTGGAACATCCCGCGCAATGTGCTGGTCCGCTTCGGCAGCCGGCAATTGATGACCGGCAACCGGCAGGACGAGATCCCGATCGACGAATGGCAGCAGCAGGCGGTCCATCCGGACGACCTGCAGGGCGTGCGCGAACGGGTCCGGGCACACCTGGAGGGCGAGACCGAGATCTACGAATCGGAGCACCGCCTGCGCCGGCGCAACGGCGAATGGATCTGGGTCATGGCGCGCGGCAAGGTCGTCGAGCGCGACGCGGCCGGCCGGCCGCTGCGGCTGTGCGGCACCGCGCGCGACATCACCGGCTCGCGCGCGGCCGACCGCGAGCGCCGCATCGCGCTGGAGGTGATCCGCAGCATGAGCGAGGCGGTGGTGGTGACCGACCTGGAGTCGCGCTTCGTCTCGGTCAATCCGGCCTTCACGCAGATGACCGGCTGGCGCGAGGAAGAAGTGGTCGACCGGCCCACCTCGATCCTGGACTGCAGCCAGCACACCGCCGAGTTCTTCGAGGAACTGCGCGCGACGCAGGCGCGCACCGGCCACTGGAACGGCGAGCTGTGGCAGCGCCGCAAGGACGGCAGCGAGTTCCTCTGCCTGCTGCAGCTGAGCGAGGTCTGCGACGCCGACGGCGTGCGCACGCACTACGTCGGCGTGCTGACCGACATCACCGACCGCAAGCGCTCGGAGCAGGAGCTGCGGTACCTGGCCAACTACGACATGCTGACCGGCCTGCCGAACCGGTCGCTGCTGTCCGAGCGGCTGGCGCACGCGATCGTCCGCTCGCGCCGCAGCGGCCGCAAGGTCGCGGTGCTGTTCCTGGACCTGGACCGCTTCAAGCACGTCAACGACTCGATGGGCCATGCCGCCGGCGACCGCCTGCTGAAGGCCGCCGGCGCGCGGCTGCGCCGCATCGTGCGCGAGAGCGACACGGTCGCGCGCCACGGCGGCGACGAGTTCACGGTCGTGCTGGACATCGTCGATTTCCACGAGGCCGAGCGCGTCGCGCAGAAGATCATCTCGGCCTTCAGCCAGCCGCTGGAGCTGGGCAACGGCCAGGACGTCATCATCTCGCCGTCGATCGGCATCAGCCTCTACCCGGATCACGGGCAGTTCTCGGTGGACCTGCTCAAGTACGCCGACACGGCGATGTACCAGTCCAAGGAGCGCGGCCGCAACACCTACATGTTCTACACCGAGGCGATGGACGCCTCCACGCGCATGCGCGCGACCCTGGTCGGCGCGCTGCGCAAGGCGATCGACCGCGGCGAGCTGCACCTGCTCTACCAGCCCAAACTGTCGCTGCTCGACGACCGCATCACCGGCGTCGAGGCGCTGCTGCGCTGGAACAGCGAGGAACTGGGCCTGATCTCGCCGTCGGAGTTCATCCCGATCGCCGAGGAGACCGGCATGATCGTCGAGGTCGGCGAATGGGTGCTGCGCGAGGCCTGCGCGCAGCTCACGCGCTGGCGCGACGCCGGTGTCGAGGACATCGGCATGTCGGTCAACGTCTCGGTGCTGCAGCTGCTGCGCGGCGAGCTGCCGCAGCGCCTGTGCGACATCCTGGCCGAGTTCGACGTGGCGCCCAACCGCTTCGAGCTGGAGCTGACCGAGAGCATGGTCATGGCCAATGCCGAGCAGTCGATCACCACGCTGCGCCAGCTCAAGACCGTCGGCGTGACGCTGGCGATCGACGACTTCGGCACCGGCTACTCGTCGCTGGCCTACCTCAAGCGCCTGCCGATCGACACGCTGAAGATCGACAAGGCCTTCGTGGGCGACATCACCACCGATCCCGACGACGAGGCGATTACCGCCACGATCATCAACATGGCCCATTCACTGGGGCTCAACGTCGTCGCCGAAGGCGTCGAATCGGCCGAGCAGATCGAGTACCTGCGCGAACAGGGCTGCGACGAGGTGCAGGGCCACTGGCTGTCCTGGCCGCTGACCCAGGATGCCTGCCTCGAATTCCTGCGGGCCCGGCCGGCGCGCCACGGGCTCGAATCCCACGGCTGGGGCTGAGCGGGCGCCACCCGCTGCCCTATCCCGCTCCGAAGTTCCCCGGCAGGCATCGCCCGCGCATTGCGCGCGGGCGGCGGCCGGAAGGCTGGACGAGGAACACCTCGCCAATGCGATCCGGGGACGGATCACTCGCGGGCCGAGGGCGCAAACCGCCGACCCGCGCAGACGGCAGCGCGGCCTTGCCGCGGCCACGCGAGTCGAGAACGGACAGGACTGCCCGTTCTCGACGACCGGCTAGTCGAAGCCGTTGGCGTAGATCTCGTCGGTCACCGTCGGCACCGTGACGTCGTAGGTGCAGCCGCGTGCGCCGGCGGCGTTGCCGGAATTGAACGCGAAGCCGATCTGGTTGATCTGCCCCTGGCTGTAGCCCATCGCGGCGGCGGCGTTGATGACCGCCTGGGCGGCCGTCTTCTGGTTGACGCTGCTGCCGGTGGTCATCGACAGGCCGCGCGCATGCGCCCGGTCCATCGCCTGCCCGCCGATCAGCTCGCGCGCATAGAAGTTGCACGAGGCCCAGTACTGGCCCTGCGCGTGGATGCCGCTGCCGAGGTTACCCGGATAGGTGTGGTTGAGCTGCCAGTTGACGACGCGGCCGGCCCAGAACGAGTTGTGGCCGTCCCAGCTGAACATCCAGTAGTACTGCGGATCGGCCGGCGTCCACTGGCCCGGGAAATCCGCGCTGTAGGCATGCGCGAAATAGTCGCCGACGCCCTCGGACAGGCCCTGCGTCTGCGAGATCGTGCCGGCCAGCCAGTGATGCAGGCCGTGTCCGAGCTCGTGGACGATCACGTCGGCGTCCTCGGCATCGTCCACGCCGCCTTCGCCGAACTGCAGCCGGCGGCTGCCCGGCGTGTAGCTGGAGTTGTCGGCACCACCGGCACCGTGCGGATCGTAGACGACGGCCGTGTTGGACGGATTGGGCACCGCGGTCACGCCGAGCGTCTGGTTGACGTACCGCATGTAGGTGTCGATGTGGTAGTACGTGTTGACGCCCTCGAAGGCGTTGTTATTGCGCGTGAAGTCGAAATTGCTCGAGGCCTGCGTCACGCAGTCGCTGTTCGACGGCGAGGCCCAGTCCAGGCATTGGGCGTAGGTGCCGGACAGGCTGTAGACGCCGCCGCTGAAGGTGATGTCGCGCAGCGTCACCGCCTGCCGCGCAGCCGTCAGCTGCGCCGTGTCGGCATCGTTGCCGTCGGTGTAGCCGGGGCTGTTGTAGGTGCTGCGCGTGGACGAGAGCGGATCGGGATAGAACACCATCGCAGTGCCGTCGGCGTAGGCATTGGTGTCCTCGGCGCGCAGGATCTCGCCGGTCCGGGCGTCGACCAGCACCTCCCAGGCACCGCGCACACCGTCGGCCTGGAGCGTCGTCTGCCAGACCCGGTGCGTCCCCGTCGGCGAACGGAACACCACCGGCCGCGTATCCTCGAACACGATGCGCGCATCGGCCGGCAGGCCCAGGTACTGGCGCGCCGTGGTCACGGCATCGGCCTCGCTGCGCCGCGCGACGATGTCGACCGGCTGCAGGCCGCGCTGGGTGCCGTTGGCGACGAAGATCACCTTGCCGGCGGGCGTGACGCTGACCGCGAGCCAGCTGTCGTATACCGGCAGGCCCTGCAGGGTCTGGTTGAAGCGCACCACCGAGAAGTCATCGCCCAGCCGGACCTCGTGCACGACCAGGTCGTCCAGCTCCGCACGCTGCAGGCCGAGCGCGCCGTGGCGCGCGGCCAGGTATTCCCGCGCCATCTGCTCGGGCGCGGCGCGCTGCGCGGTGTAGCGCGGCGTATGGATCGACAGCGCGGCTCCGTCGCTCAGGTACTGGCCGTCCGTGCCGTCGAGCGGAACTTCCGGTGCAACGACGCCGCGGGTGAGGTCCGTCGGCGGCGTCTGTGGCACGGCCTGCGCCTGCGCGGTTGCGGCGCAGGCCAAGGCGATCAGCAAGGACAAAGGGCGCAGAGCGCCGGGCGTTCGTTTCATCGGCAATGATCTCCAGCTATGCGGAATGGTGTATCAAGTCGGTCCCCCTGCCGGCATATCCCCTCCGGGGACGCCGGCCCCTGGATCATAGTGGCGCCGTCCGGCCGGGGACAGCACCGCGGACGAACGCGCGGCCGGTGCTCCACGCCGGCGCGAAACCCCGGCCGGCGCGGGCCGGACGGTCATGCGCGCGGCCGCGGAACCGTGCGAGTATCCCCAGCGCCGCCCAGCCGGACGGCGCAAGCCCCTCTGCAAACCGGGGCCCACGTGTGTATCATCCGCACCCCATCTACATCCATTCATCCGTATAGAGGGATATTTGCCGCAATGAGCAGCTACCTGTTCACGTCAGAATCGGTGTCCGAGGGCCATCCGGACAAGGTCGCCGACCAGATCTCCGACGCCGTCCTCGACGCCATCCTGACCCAGGACAAGCGTGCCCGCGTTGCCTGCGAAACCCTGGTGAAGACCGGCGTGGCGATCGTCGCCGGCGAGGTCACCACCAGCGCCTGGATCGACCTGGAGGCCCTGGCCCGCAAGGTCATCCTCGACATCGGCTACGACAGCTCGCAGGTCGGCTTCGACGGCGAGACCTGCGGCGTGCTGAACCTGATCGGCAAGCAGTCCCCCGACATCAACCAGGGCGTGGACCGCAAGAAGCCCGAGGAACAGGGTGCCGGCGACCAGGGCCTGATGTTCGGCTACGCGACCAACGAGACCAAGGACTACATGCCGGCGGCGATCTACTACTCGCATCGCCTCGTCGAGCAGCAGGCCAAGGTCCGCAAGAAGAAGAACTCGCCGCTGCCGTGGCTGCGCCCGGACGCCAAGTCCCAGGTCACGCTCCGCTACGAGGACGGCAAGGCGGTCGCGATCGACGCGGTGGTCCTGTCGACCCAGCACGATCCGTCGGTCAGGCAGAAGGACCTGGTCGAGGCCGTCCGCGAGACGATCCTCAAGCCGGTGCTGCCGGCCAAGTGGCTGCACAAGGGCACCAAGTACCACATCAATCCCACCGGCAAGTTCGTGATCGGCGGTCCGGTCGGCGACTGCGGCCTGACCGGCCGCAAGATCATCGTCGACACCTACGGCGGCTGGGCCCGCCACGGCGGCGGCGCGTTCTCCGGCAAGGACCCGTCCAAGGTCGACCGCTCGGCCGCCTATGCGGCGCGCTACGTCGCCAAGAACATCGTCGCCGCCGGCATCGCCGACCGCTGCGAGGTCCAGGTGAGCTATGCGATCGGCGTGGCCGAGCCGACCTCGATCTCGGTGACCACCTTCGGCACCGGCCGGATCGAGGACCACAAGATCGAGAAGCTGATCCGCAAGCATTTCGACCTGCGTCCGTACGGCATCATCAAGATGCTCGACCTGGTCCATCCGATGTACCAGGCGACCGCCAGCTACGGCCATTTCGGCCGCACGCCGCACGAGGTCACGCTGGCCAACGGCGAGCGGTTCACGGCGTTCTCGTGGGAAAAGACCGACCGGGCCGAGGCGCTGCGCGCCGACGCGAAGATCAAGTAACGCTTCGCGGCGACATCGTCGCAATGAAAACGGGGCGCCTCGGCGCCCCGTTTTTTTGGTTCTAGTCGAGGTCCGCCCTCGCTGTGGCTGTGGCTGTGGCTGTGGCTGTGGCTGTGGCTGTCGCTTTCGCTCTCGCTGCTGGCGCCTAAAGCGAGCCGAGCATCGCAGGTCGGCCAGGCCGCAGAGCTGCCCCGTGTCTGAGCGAAGCGAGTTGGGGCGCCGTGCCTGGCCGGCCGAGAAGCGCAGGGGACCGGCGCGGCGCAGCCGTGCCGGCTCGCGCCGGCGACGACGGTTTTGGTTACTTTTGCCAAGACAAAGAATTTCCAGGAGAAATTCTTGACGTCGCGCAGCGACGGCCCGAAGGGCGGCCGCCATGGATGGCGGGCTGCAAAAGTGACCCGCGCGCGCAGCGTGCGGAAGCT